>CAJUSB010000031.1 GCA_910589115.1 uncultured Clostridia bacterium
TTAGTATAGCATGGGTGTCAATCTCTTGGCAAAAAAGTAAATGCTGTTGCCCTGTCCCTAAAATGACTTAGAGTTGAGTTTTTCACGAAAATGTGATAAAATAAATCCAAGCATTTCTTGCTTTGGAGGAACTAAAATGGCGATTTGTTATGACCGCTTATTCCATCTGATGATTGATAAAAAGATAAGCAACACACAGCTAAAAGAAAAGGCCGGTTTTAGTGCCAATATTATCACGCGCCTAAAGCGCAACGAATATGTTTCCATCGAAAGCGTCGAGAAGATTTGCCACGTGATGGAGTGCGGCGTGGACGATATTCTGGAGTTTGTTCCGGAAGAAAAATAAGCAAGAATTTTGATAAAGTGGTTTGACATTTGAAGGCGGCTTTCGGAATGCAAGACCCTCGCAGGCTAAAAAGCCGTGAGAGATTGAATAGGAGTGTGGCTGTGATGGCGGCAGCAAACAAAACGGTTTGGGGAATCCATACCATGGACGATCCTCTTTTTTTAAATCAGAATCTAATTGCAATCGGCTGGGAAGAGATGGGCGATTTATCGGGCATACATACATCCCGTGATGCCTACAAAGAAAAATATATCGCGGCCTATCCGGACGCTAAAAAAGGTTCGATTGCCACAAGTGCCGGAATGCTGTACCGATTTGTTCATGAGGTTCAGGAAGGGGACTATGTGGTGTTCCCCTCCAAAATTGACCGTAAGATCAACATTGGGGTCGTAGAGAGTGCTTATTTCTATGAGGCTACCGCAGCACTGTATCCCAATCGCAGGAAAGTAAAGTGGCTCAAACATCTGCCGCGTACAGCCTTTTCCCAAGGAGCTCTGCATGAAGTTGGCTCGGCGCTGAGCTTTTTTCAGGTGAAAAACTACGCGGAGGAGTATATTAAGGCTCTGGACAAAAATTTCAAAGGCAATACTGTCGAGCCGGATACCGATGAAACGGTGGCACAAACGGCGGATGAAATTATCGAGGCTACCCGAGATTTTATCTTAAAAGAGCTGAGCAAAAATCTGAAAGGCTATGATCTAGAGCTGTTTGTCGCAAATCTTTTGCAAGTCATGGGCTACCGCACGATCCTGTCTCCGCATGGCGGGGACAACGGTATCGACATTACCGCTTATAAGGATGAGCTACCACCCCGCATTGTTGTCCAGGTCAAAAGCCAGGATGGAGACATCAAAGAGACTACCATCCAGTCCCTGAAAGGCGCGATGCGTGAAGGAGATTATGGCCTGTTTGTGACGCTGTCCAACTATACCAAAAATGCGCAGAAATACCTGGATAACACCCCGATCATTCGCGGCATTAACGGTACAGAACTTGTGGATCTGGTTTTGAAATATTACGATCAGCTCAGTGTCAAATACCGCAAAATGATTCCCCTGAAAACGGTATACATCCCCGTTCCGCTAGAGGAGTAAATGGGAACCTGACAGGAAATTAAAAGGAGAACGGAGAGACACCGATGGCAATCAAAAAGAGCGAAATTTACAGCCAGATATGGGCTGCATGTGATAAACTGCGGGGCGGTGTGGAACCGGCACGTTATAAGGATTACATTCTGACACTGCTGTTTGTGAAGTATGTGTCCGACCGCTTCAAGAGCAGTGATAACTGGGACATTGAAGTGCCGGAAGGCGGCAGCTTTGACGATATTGCTGCGCTGAAATACAAGAAAAACATTGGCGAAGGCATCAATGTCATCATTGGTAAGCTGGCAGAAGCCAATGACTTGAAAGGCATTATCGACATTGCCGACTTCAACAGCGAGGAATTGGGCACTGATAAGGAAGCGGTAGACAAGCTCTCCGGTCTCGTGGAGATTTTCCAGAAGCCGGAGCTGGACTTCACCAACAACCGTGCCGGCGGCGATGATATTTTAGGCGATGCCTACGAGTTTTTGATGCGGAAATTTGCCCAGGATTCCGGCAAGAGCAAGGGCCAGTTCTATACACCGGGCGAAGTATCTCGTATTATGGCAAAGGTGATTGGTATTGATAAAGCCACAGATCCCAGCATGACGGTCTACGATCCCGCTTGCGGTTCCGGTTCGCTGCTGATTCGTGCGGCAGATGAAGCCCCCTGCGAGATATCTATCTATGGCCAGGAAAAGGACAACTCCACCGCTGGTCTTGCCCGCATGAACCTGGTTCTGCACAATAAGGGTGCTGGCGTCATTGTCGGCAATAAAAGCACCTTGTCTGCCCCCCAGTATAAAGATGAGAACAACCCTGAACTGCTGAAAACTTTCAACTACATCGTAGTCAATCCGCCTTTCTCGGATAAATCCTGGATGGACGGCATTACGATCCCTGATTCTTATGGGCGATACAGCGTGGTTGTGTTGGGCTTACCGCCGGAGAAAAACGGCGACTACGCTTGGCTGCTGCATGTCCTGAAATCCTTGAAATCTACCGGCAAAGCAGCAATCATTCTGCCCCATGGCGTGCTGTTCCGTGGCAATGCCGAGGCTGACATCCGCAAAAAGGTTATTGACCGGGGTTATATCAAAGGCATTATTGGACTGCCCGCCAACTTGTTCTATGGAACGGGAATTCCTGCCTGTATCCTGGTGCTGGACAAAGAGGATGCTGCGGAGCGTACCGGTATTTTCATGATCGACGCCAGCAAAGGCTATGTAAAGGACGGCAACAAGAACCGCCTGCGGGAACAGGATATTCACAAGATCGTGACTACCTTCCTGTCAATGGATGAATCAGATCCCAAGTATGCCCGTTTTGTCCCAAATGAAGAGATCAAAGTCAACAACGAGTACAACCTGAATATCCCACGCTATATTGACAGCAGCGAGCCGGAAGATTTACAGGACATCAATGCCCACCTGAACGGCGGCATTCCGGAAATTGATGTGGACAACATAGCGGAATATTGGGCAGTGTACCCCTCTTTGAAAGAGATTCTGTTCCAGCCACTACGTCTGGGGTATCTGCGTCCGGCGGTGGACAAGGCCGCAGTGGTTTCCATGATCACCTCCCACCCGGAATTTATCCGCCATGCCGACCAGGTGGATGACGCCTATTCCAAATGGAAGGAGGCGGTTACCCGCGATTTGATGGAGCTTAACCGGGACATTCACCCTAAAGAGTTGATTACCAAAATTTCCGAGCAGCTTCTGGATAATTTTGCCCAGGTGGCACTTCTCGATAAATATGATGTCTATGAAGTGCTGATGGAGTACTGGGCGGAAACCATGCAGGACGATGTGTATGCGGTCTGCTATGATGGTTATGAAGCCGGGCGGGAAATTGCCTATGAGTATGTGACCAGGAAAAAAAAAGAAAACGGTCAAACTATCGAGGTCAAGACCGATAAGATCAAGGGCTTTGAGGGTAAGCTGCTCCCCAAGGCTTTGATTTCTACATACTTTTTTGAGGAGGATGTCAAGGCACTGGATATCCTTCGGGGTCAACTGGATGAGATGTCTGCCAAGCTGGAAGAACTGGCCGAAGAAAATGGTGGTGAGGACGGACTGTTTGCTCAGCTGGATGATTTGAAAAAAGCCACTGTCAGCGCCCGAATCAAGGCAATCAAGAAAGCACCCGCTGCCAAGGAAGAATTGGCTGCATTAAAGGAGTATATGTCCCTGTTGGATGCCGAAAGCAATTACAAAAAGGCAATTAAGCAGGCCGAGGCAGACCTGGACACCAAACTGGAGAAAAAATACCCCCAGCTGACACTGGAGGAGATTCGTCATCTGCTGGTAGAGGAAAAGTGGTTTGCCGCCATTTACAGCGGAATTGATGCCATTCACGAGGCGTTATCCCATCATCTTTCTGCCCGTGTGACCCAGCTAGTAGAGCGGTATGAGTATACTCTGAAGGAATGTGAGGATGAAGTAGACCAGTTCGAGGCCAAGGTTAAAGCTCATCTGGAAAGGATGGGGTTTGTATGGTGAAGTACAGATTGAAAGATTTGTTTAATCTGTTTGCTGGCGGCGATATTGACACAGAACATTTTTCTCAATACAAAACCCCCACCCATTGCTTTCCAATATACTCAAACTCGTTAAATAACAAGGGGTTGTATGGTTATACAAGCGTCCCTAAATATAAAGGAAATGCCATTACAATTACAGGGCGAGGGTCTGTCGGACACGCAGAATATAGAAAACAAGATTTTGATGCAATTATCCGATTGCTGATTCTTATCCCCCAAAAGGCCGATGTTGTAAATTCGTATTACTTAACGCAATTTATCAATCAATATGTGTCGTTTCCACTTGAGAGTACAGGTGTTCCTCAGTTAACAGTGCCACAAATTGAAAATATTGAAGTTGAACTTCCGGATTTTGCTGAACAAGCCACTGTTGCGGAAGCCCTTTCCGATATAGATAGCCTGATTTCCTCCCTGCAAAAGCTGATTGAGAAAAAGAAGGCCATTAAGCAGGGAGCCATGCAGGAACTGCTCACTGGCAAAAAACGCCTACCGGGGTTTTCCGGGGAGTGGAAAAGAGAACAGCTTCCCGAATTATTACAGGAACAAAACGGGATTAAAATTGGTCCGTTTGGAAGCCAGTTAAGAAAGGAATATCTTACAAATATAGGAGGGTTTAAAGTATATGGTCAAGAAAATGTCTATGAGAAGGATTTTAGACTTGGGACCCGATACCTATCTAAAGAAAGATATCTAAAGCTAAAGTCATGCGAACTGCTGCCTGGAGACTTTGTGATTAGTTCTATGGGTACAGTTGGAAAATGTTCTATCGTACCCCCAAATATTCAAAGTGGCATAATGGACTCACATTTAATACGTCTTAAATTTAATTGCAAAAAGATTGTATCTCAGTATATGCTGCAACTCTTTTCCGATGAATTTTATTTTTTACGAAATCAGATTGAAAAACTATCTGTTGGGGGAATTATGGAGGGGTTGAGCACTAAAATAGTTCAATTATTGAATGTGTTCTATCCAGTAGATACCAATGAGCAAAAAGCAATTTGTGCCATACTAAATGATATGGACAGCGAAATCGCACAATTAGAAAAGAAACTAGCCAAGTACCAGCAGATCAAGCAGGGCATGATGCAGGAACTGCTCACCGGACGGATTCGGCTGGTGGATGCAGATAGAAAAGAACAGCCGAAAACACAGATTCTTCAGGAAAGGCAACCAGCACACAATCAGCATTTTGATGATGCAGTCATGATTGCAGGAATTGTGAACGCTTTCTATTCTGAGAGGTATCCTCTGGGGCGTAAAAAAGTTCAGAAGCTGCTTTATCTCGTTCGACGCAAGGAGCAGGCAGATATTTCTGCCTTCCATAAAAAAGCGGCGGGTCCCTACGCTGATAAAGTCCGCTATAAAGGCGGTGAGCCGATTGCTCAAAAGAATAAGTATATCCGGGTCAAAAGAAATGAAAAGGGCAGCTGTTTTGAAAAAGGTGTGCAAATACAGCAGGCGCTGGCCTATTTGCAGGGCTGGGGAAAGCAGGGAGATGTGGATTGGCTGGTGTCGCAGTTCCAGTACACAAGTGTCAATGAGCTGGAGCTTTTGGCAACGGTAGATATGGCAATCTGCGACTTACGCCGGGAAGGTAAAGAAATTTCTGTGGCCTCGATTAAGGATTTGATTTCTTCCAATAAAGAATGGAGAGATAAACTGAAAAAGGCTTATTTTAAAGATGCAGATATTCAAAGAGCTATCAAACGCTGCCGAGAACTATTCCCTGACAAGGAGGGATAAAGATGGGTGTTGGTCAAAGAGAAAAAGCCACGCAGAAGCGTGTCATAAAACTATTTGCCCAGGAACTTGGGTATACCTATCTGGGTGATTTTACTGAGCGTAAGAACTCAAATATTGAAATCGAACTGTTGATGAAATTCCTGACACGAAAGGGCTATTCACCGGTACTCATTAGTCGCGCCCTGAAGGAACTGCAAGATGCTGCCGGAGATCAGTCGGTAAATCTTTACGACCTGAACGAACAGACGTACAAAAAATTACGCTACGGCGTCAAGGCCAGCAAGTCCGTCGGCCAACATAAGATCACTGTCCAGTTTGTGGATTGGGAACATCCGCTGAAGAATGACTTTTACATCGCCGAGGAAGTCACCATCAAGCATAAACGTCCGGATCTGGTGCTGTACATCAATGGAATTGCTTTTGCTGTCGTCGAGCTGAAGCGCAGCACAGTTTCCATATCGGAAGGTATCCGCCAGAACCTGACCAATCAGCGCCCGGATATGATCATGCAGTTCTTTGCCACCATTGGGCTTGTCCTGGCAGGCAATGATTCGGAGGGGGTGCGTTATGGCACCACTGGCACACCGGAAAAGTATTATCTTTCCTGGAAGGAAGATCCCACTGCCAAAGATGAGGTTTCCGTAGCGGTGCGCACTCAAATCGAAAAATACCCTCTGCGTCTGGATAAAAACCTGATTTCTCTGTGTAGGAAAGAGCGGTTTGTAGAGCTTCTGCATAATTTCATCGTGTTTGACAGCGGAGTAAAAAAGACTTGTCGCCCCAATCAGTTCTTCGGTAATATGGCAGCGCGGGATTTTGTACAGCAGCATGAAGGCGGCATCATCTGGCACACCCAAGGCTCCGGAAAGTCCTTGACCATGGTGTGGCTCAGCAAGTGGATCAAAGAGAATATTTCCGACAGCCGTATCCTGATTATCACCGACCGGGATGAGCTGGATGTGCAGATCAAGCAGGTATTTGCCGGGGTCAATGAGAGCATTGTCCGTATTCGCCGGGGAAGCGAATTGATCCAGAAGATCAACGACACCTCTCCTGTCATGATGTGCTCCCTGATTCACAAGTTTGGCAAGAAAAACAGAGGCAAGAGCGGCGAGTCTGATTATACTGGATTCATTGAGGAGCTAAAACGCTCGCTTCCGGAAAACTTTTCTCCCAAAGGTGATTTCTATGTCTTTGTGGATGAATGTCACCGTACCCAATCCGGCAAGCTCCACCAAGCGATGAAAACCATTTTGCCGAATGCCACCTTTATCGGTTTCACCGGTACTCCATTGATGAAAAAGGATAAGGAGACCAGTCTGGAGGTATTTGGCCCTTACATCCATCGCTACAAGTTTGATGAAGCAGTGCGGGATAAAGTGGTTTTGGATCTGCGCTATGAGGCTCGTGAAGTGGAGCAGAATGTTGTCCAGCAGGATCGGATCGACGCCTGGTTTGAGGCGAAGACGCGCGGGTTGACCGGTGTGGCAAAAGCCAAGCTAAAACAGCGCTGGGGCAATCTGCAAAAGATGTTCAGCTCCAAGGCTCGACTGGGACAGATTGTAGCGGATATTGTTTTTGATATGGAGACAAAACCGCGCCTGCACGATGGGCGGGGTAATGCCATGCTGGTGGCTGGTAGTATCTATCAGGCGTGTAAATTCTATGAATTATTCCAGGAGACCGAGCTGAAGGGGAAGTGTGCCATCGTGACTTCTTACGAGCCGGCCGTGGGCGATATTCGCACTGAAACCGTAGGTGATGATGGCGAGACCGAGGCGGTGGCGCAATACGAGATCTACATAAAGATGCTGGGCGGAAAAGACCCAAAGGCATTTGAAAAAGAGGTCAAGGAAAAGTTTATCAAGCAGCCAGAACAGATGAAACTTCTGATTGTGGTTGACAAGCTGCTGACAGGCTTTGATGCTCCACCTGCCACTTATCTGTATATTGATAAGTCTATGCGAGATCATGGCTTGTTCCAAGCAATCTGCCGTGTCAACCGTCTGGATGGTGAAGATAAAGAATTTGGGTATATTATTGACTACAAAGACCTGTTTCGCTCATTGGAAAATGCAGTTGCAGACTATACTTCCGAAGCATTTGACAGCTATGATAAGGAAGATGTTTCCGGCCTGTTGACAGACCGTTTGGACAAGGCCAAGGAACAGCTGGAGGATTCGCTGGAAGCTCTGCGTGCACTGTGCGAGCCTGTGGCTCCACCCAAAGATATGGTGGACTACTACCATTATTTCTGCGGTGCCAACACCGAAGCCTTTGACTTGGATGAATTGGAAGAGAATATGCCCAAGCGGGAACAGCTTTACAATCTGTCAGCGACAGCTCTTCGCGCTTTTGGTGAAGTATCGGGCGAATTACAGAAAAAGTACCACTATACCGTGGAACAGATTAAGGCGCTGGAGAGAGAAGTTACCTACTACATCAAGGTACGCGACGCTGTGCGTCTGGCCAGCGGTGACTATGTAGATTTGAAGAAATATGATCCAGACATGCGCCATTTAATCGACACCTATTTGTCAGCTGATCCCAGTCGTGTGTTGACCTCCTTTGGAGGAGCAACGCTGATCGAGTTGCTGGTCGACAACGGGATTTCCGCACTAAAGGATATGCCTGCATCTACACCCAAAGAACAGGAAGCAGTTGCAGAGACTATCGAAAACAATATTGGCAAGGAAATTGTTGAGAGAACCCAAAGCAACCCCAAATACTACGAGAAGATGTCTGCACTCCTTCGTGAATTGATTGAAAAGCGCAAAAATGATGTGATCAACTACGAGGAGTATCTCCGTCAGATTGTGGAACTGGCAAGGAAGGTGCATAAGCCGGAAAGTGGCGCAGAATATCCTCCGGAAATCCGAGAGAGTGCCGCTAAGCGAGCCTTTTATGACCATCTTAACGGGGATACGGTTGTGGCCAATCAAATATATAACGCTGTCATGTCCAGCAAACAAGACAATTTCCGGGGAAGCAAAATCAAAGAGCGTAAAATCTGGCGTGCTATTCGTGCTGTCGTAAAAGGTGACCAAGAAGCCGATCAGTTGCTCGCATTGGTAAAGGAGCAGAGTGAATTCTAGTGGATAAACTGCAAATTGGCAACATGAGTATTGCCATTACAAAAAAGAACATCAAGAATATGTACATTCGCGTTCTGCCGCCTGATGGGAAAGTCCAAATTACTGCGCCCCACTCTGCTGGAGATGATGCGATCCGAATGTTTGCGGTATCCAGAATTTCCTGGATTAAAAAGCAGCGTGCGAACTTTGAAGCGCAGGCACGTCAAACAAAGCGACAGTATGTGACCGGAGAAACCCACTATGTCTGGGGGCGGCGTTATCGCCTCGATGTGCAATACTCAAATGTTAGGAACAGGGTGTCCCTTGCAGGTGGGCGTCTGATTTTGCAAGTGCGGCCTGAAAGCACTCCAGAGCAGCGCGAGCGTATTTTGAATGGTTGGTATCGGGAGCAACTAAAAAGCAAGCTGCCAAAAGTGATTCAAAAATGTGAACATGTTGTAGGTGTCCGTGCATCTGAGTGGAAGGTCAAAAACATGCGTACCAAATGGGGAACCTGCAATATAGACCGAAAAAGAATTTGGATTAATCTCCAGCTTGCAAAAAAAACTCCTGAGTGTCTTGCCTATGTCGTGACCCATGAATTGGTGCACCTACTGGAGCGAAATCACAACGAGCAATTTCAGAAGTATATGGATATCTTTTTCCCGGAGTGGCGAGTAGTAAAGGAAACACTGAATCAGCAGATGCTAGACTATATGATCGAGTAATGTTGGATTAGGTAAAATGAAGTTTCTGTAGAAAATTCGATAAAACCATATTATAATACTCCTTATCCACCCAATCATCCGTCTCAAGCCCCCTAATAGGATGGCCGGGATAGGTTTTTGATAGTAAAAGTACGAATAGATCTTAGGATAAAGATAATCTGCATCAAATAAAACCACATCGGATTAAATCCTTTATACAAAAAAGTAGAAATGGATTTAACTTGGCGAGTGAGAATAATTTCAGAGAGCGGGAAAGTCTTGATATGACTGGATTTTTTAAGGCTTATCCCACTCTGTAGCAACATTTTTTTATTCACAGGAAAAGAGCTAACTGATTTTGATTGGGTCAGTTAGCTCTTTTTGTTCTTCGGATTGCTCCTTGCGGTCAGATTCCAGCATATCGCCCAAGCCCTGGGATATGGGTTTGACCCGCCCTGGCGTGCTGGAGAACTCCAGGTAGCGGTAACGCCAGCGGTCATAGTCCTCCTTGGTGGTCTCGCCGAATTACAGCATGGCAACAGCCTGACGCCAAGGGGAGTGTCAACCCGAGACGGAGAAAATGTGCGCAAAAAACTACCGCCAGAACATCCTGATTTTGGCAGTGCCAATATTCTTTATCCTATTCCTTCCAGAGCTTACCCAAATTGAAGTATCAAATTCTGTGCTGACGTCCCACAGATTTGTTTCAAACTTAAAACCTGTATTCACAAGATAGCGGTCGTGGATGTGCGGGACTGATGCCGTCAGGGTAAGTCAGTTTTTCGCAGGAATCCAGTCGAATTTCAAGGGGAAACTGCACGACCTTGACGGCGTCAGAAACGTGCAGATGCCGCTAACAGTCTGTGAATACAGGTTCTTAGAGTTTCTCTATATTTAATTTCAGTGAGTCACCATGTATCGGCTTCTTGAAACCCTTTCGTGTACTAACCAGGTTTCTACTTCACAAAGTTTCATCTAACCAGGGATAACTTTTCTGAGCAGATTATGCGGCATACTGGAATGAAATGTTTTGAAAACCGTTATGAATCGCCAATAGGTGAATGCCGCTTTGTTCCCGGTTGTGCCGGATTCTTAAATATCTTGCCTCCCCACACAAATGACTGCTTATACAAAACGCTTGTTACTTTTTCAGGCGTTCAACCATTGCGATAATTCCTTCAAGAGAATTGAAATTTTCTTCATTCAATTCTTCATATGGAACCGTAATACCAAATTCCAAAGACAGTGCAGCAATCAATTCCGTAATTGTCAGCGAATCCAAAATTCCGTCATCCACCAACTCCTCTGATGCTGTGAAATCAATCTCCGGAATCTCTCGACGGAGCAATGCCAATACCTTCTCTTTCATTATGAAAACACTCCTTTTTTATTTTATACTTATCAGGTTAACCAGCCCTATCGGTGGGGCATCCAGCACGCTTATTCAGCGGACTGCCCTGCGCTGGGAGTGCCAGAGGAGCGCGTTCGCCCTTCTCTGGACACCTTGCTGCGCATCTCCTGTACCTCCTGCAAGCACGAAAACAGGTTGTCAGCTCAAACCAATAAGCACATTTTATGAAATAATACTGCCACCCGCAATTAAGAAGTTTTCTCCCGTTATATACTCGTTTCCGTCTTCGAGCAAAAATGCCATCGCACGGGTTACATCTTCTGGTACGGCCAGACGTTTGATCGGAACCATCTCCAGTTTTTTTTTCTTCACAAATGCAGGTTTATCGGCAACAAACTTCGTATCGACCATGGAAGGGGAAACTGCATTCACAGTAATCCGTTTGCCCGCATACTCCGCCGCAAGCGCTTTCACCGCGCCCAGCAGTGCATATTTAGATATTGTGTAAGAGCTCATGAACGCCACAGCATTTTCTGTTACACTGGAAAGCATACAGCAGATGCGTCCAAACTGTTTCTGCGTCATATCAGACAGAATCGGTCGGAGCAGCCGAAGAAATGAAACTGTGCTGATCTCCAAGTCTGAACGAATCTGTCTGCTATCCAACTCACTTGCACGGATCATATCAGTTTTCTGCGCCGGAAGATGAAGCATATATCCCGGCAAAAGCTCCTGTTCCGTCAAAAAATCACAGAAACGATCCACTGTATCTTCGTCCAGCAGGTTCAGAGGATAGATTTCCAGCTTATCCCCAAGATCCTTCTGCAGTTCCTCCAAACAGTCACGATTTGTATAATATGTCCCCACAATTTTATCATAGCGGTTTGCATATTCACTAATATATGACCGGCCGATATCTGACGATGCACCTGTAACCAACAGTACCTTTTTCATGTTTTTTACTTCCTTTCCCCATTTACAAACGCATTTCGATCCGGTTTGCCAACAAAATTCCGTGGAATGGAATCGGTCGGCTCGTAAATCTTTGGCACCTGATAAGCTGCCAACCGTTCTGACAGATGCTTTCTCAGCGCTGCATCGTCAAAAGATACCCCCTGCTTCATCACGACAAACAGCTTCAGCGCTGTCCCGGTGATTGCATCGTTGATAGGCACGCAAATGCATTCGTGCACACCTGGGAACAGCAGTGCTTCTTCTTCCACTTCGGTAGGCTCGACCTTCAATCCACCTACGTTGATGGTATCATTGGTTCTGCCTACCACGTACAGGAACCCATCTTCGTCAAAGTAGCCAATATCGCTGGTATATACATAACCATTTGCCTTGACCTCTGCGGTTTTTTCCGGTGATTTCCAGTAACCCTTCATATTGATTGGACCACTGTTGGCAATCAGTCCCATCCGCTCCTTAGAAGACTGGATCTCCCGGCGCTGTTCATCCACAATGATAACGTGAGAATTGACCGTCGGCTTACCAACACAGCCTGGAGCCTTGTCTGGATACCGGCAGAAATCGTACATCACCATAGCACCGCACTCGGACAGCCCATAATTATTATACAGCCTTGATTTTGGCAGCTGCTTTCGGAGTGTCTCTTTGTCAGATTCTGTCACCGGAGCAGTAGAACACTCTACAAAGTCAATTTGCTCGGCATATTCCGCCAGCTTGTCCCCTGAATACCTCCAGATAGTCCGCAATGATGCGGGCGGCAGGCACAGGGCTGTTACCCCATGGGCATCCAGCGCATGAAAAAATGCTTGTATAGACATTAACCCATTCAAAATTACAATTGTGTTTCCGCTGGCAATCGTCATATAAAGCTTCCGAAGTGGATTCACATGATTCATCGGCCCAGGCACTGCCATTACCATGCCATCCTTTAACTCAAACCCTTCGATATAGTTCTGCGCTAAAGACAGCAGGACATGATGGGTAACCTCAACGCCCTTCGCCTTCCCCGTTGTGCCTGTGGTATACATAATATCCGAACTGTCTTCCAGCTTGGGGAAGATATGCTGCCAGCTGTCGCTGAAGTGCTCCGCCGCAAGCACTGCAACGTCCCTAATATTAACATGCCTGCATGGTATCTCTGCAAAACTGTCTTTTGAAATATATACCTTCGCTTCAGTTTCGTTCAATATATCCAGTGCCTTCTCATTGGCAATGCTTTTCTCCAACGGCACGAACACGGCCCCGCTCAAATGGACTGCAAAATATGACACCGCAAAATCAAGTGTCTGAAGCGTCTTGATAACAACGCGATCTCCCTTTTGCACCTCACATGTCCCAGTCAGATAACGAGCGAAGCCTCGCACCATACGCCAAAGCTCCCCGTAAGAGGTATAGGTATCCTTTACGATGATTGCCGTATACTCCGGCTTTTGAACAGCATATTTTTCCAGATACTGCTCAATGCATTCAAAGTCTACTTCATATTGCACATGAATCACTCCTTATTTTCAAAATTGCATATAAACAAATGACGCTGGATCGTATCCGGGACCATAAATCCCGAAAACTACAATTACAAAAAAAGCCGCATAATAAATCGCCCATCGAAAAACAATATTGCTTCCTGCAATACGTTCCCGCACAGAACCGCGCTCCTGTAGCATGGAGACCGCCCAAAGAATCAGAATGCAGACGACTGCAAGAATAAAATTCGGGCGGTCAAGACCAAGCGTATAAAGCGAACCGTCAAAGAAATTTTCCGGGCAAAACCGCGTAATAATAGCCTCGAATGCTTGCATTGAACTTTGGAGGTTATGCGGAATCGTAAAAATACGGCTGATTACAAAAAGCAGAAATGTCCGCACCATCTGGAATAGTTTCCAGCTTCCAGTTTTTGTATTGATGTGCAGCATTTGTGTCAGCTTTTTTATCTCGGGCGTAAAGATTGTGGAGCAAATGATCAACGTTCCCCAATATATTCCCCACACCAGATAATTTAGACTAAAATTATGCCAAATGCCGGTTAATAGCCACACAACCGAGGAAGGGATCAAAGTCATTACTGCACGTCCTGCGCGTGTACCAAAACGTTCCCGCACAGCTTTTGACATCCCGATCACGCGCGGCGAAATCGCAAGCGGCATATACACATAATCCTTGAACCATGTACCCAAAGTGATGTGCCATCTTCGCCAGAATTCAGCGGCTGACCGCGAGAAAAACGGATGATTAAAGTTTGCCTCCAACCGAAGCCCAAGAATCTGCGAAAAGCCGCCGATAATATCCATACAACCCGAAAAATCGCAGTAAAGCTGAAACGCCCCGAAAACCGCCGCCACCAACAGATGTGCGCCGGATTCCTCCGCCGTATTGCCAAACACAGTATTGACAAAAAGCGCCAGACGATCGGCAATCACGATTTTCTTAAAATAGCCCCAGAGCATCAGTTGTAGCCCAAAACAAAACTCCCGATAACGGAAGGTATGTTCCTCCGCAAGCTGCGGCGCGAGATCTTTATGCCGCGCAATCGGCCCCTGCAAAATTTTGGGGAAATAAATCGCAAACAAAAATAACCGCAGAAAGTTTGTTTCCGCCTTATCCCGCTTCCAATATACATCGGCAATATAAGAAATGAGCGAAAAAGTATAGTATGAAATACCAAGGAGTGAGATCACTGGAAAAGTGATTTCCTCTCTGCCGAAGAACATTCTCGCGATACCCTGCACAATCGTATGTCCAGCTTTTGCGTAAATCAGCAGCAGCACTAGTGCCGCTGAAAGCCAAACCGCAAGTCCCCTCGCCTCCGTCTTCCGCGCGACCGGAGAGGCGTCACTTGCAGCATCGTAAATGGCTTGTATCCAGCGCGCTGCAAAGTACGCAATCAGCGCCGCAAAGCCGAGAAAGGCGAATTGTTCTACGCCATATGTGGCGTAGAATATAACACTGGCCAGTGTTAATACAATCCATTGGAACCGATGCGGAAGCACATAATATAGCAGCATAACAACCGCCGCAAATATATAAAATGGTAAGCTGGTAAGCCTCATATTCATCACCACCCATCATAACACAGCTCAGATATATAAGCGTTTGAGAGTAAGAGTTCCAAATCCCAATTTCGAATACAATATTTCATCGGATCAAACGTATTAAACAGGACACTGTCAATTACTTTTTGCGTTTCATGGTCATAAATAACAATATCTAATCCAATATGTGATACGGCATATTCATGCTGATTTACCTTAATGGAAGAACGCGGATCCGTCATCCACCCGTTTTTACTGGAAATCTCTATCTCTGCACCGGGAAGCTGTGCCTGATATGTAATTTCATAGTCAGAAACCGCTTCATATAGCACCTCTCCTCCTGAAATAACTCCTACATAAGAATCCCGGAACTCACCCCTTTCAATCAAATTCAGCCCTAATTCCCGAAGCAGATCATAATCAGTCTCCGTCATTCCGGAGACATAATCATCAGCCCCAGCAATTATGATTGTACAATTTTCTTTCCGTTCCTTCAAACGATCAATATATTCGTGGAAATCATCAACTGACTGAAGCTCCATCACAGAATATACTTTTTTATATTTCTCCAGCGATTTCTCATAGGTGGGCGAGTTTTTCCGTTTTGCATAATGATTTTCCAGCAGGTGTGCGCCAAGATAATCCGATATTTTCTTTGCGCCAAACATGTTCAGATGCGTTCCGGTATCCATAGTATCTGTTTCAAAGGAGACGATCGACTCACCTCCAAACATCAAATCCAAGAACGGCAGGTCAAGTTCCTCTGCAATAACGGACATTTCCGCAGATTTGATTTGCGTCCATGTGGTTGGGTACCACTGCGGTATCTTCATCGTTGGAATTTTTATTAGAAGCAATCTGCTTCCATGTTCTTCACAAAGCATTTTTATTTTCTGCAGATAAACAAGCGCTCTTTCATTGACGGAAGTATCATACACTGATTTGGAAATGACCGTTCCCATCGTTTTATTTCCTGTGAACTCTAAGATTTTCCCGGAATCATATTTCTCCAGCTGTTCGGTTTCATATATGATATCTTCAATGGAATACGGGGAAGGGCTACATTCATTTGAGAGCAATTGCCCATGTGTATAATATTCACCCCCTGTTGGTCTGAAGTTATCCCTTTTGATTGTCGTCCATAAGGAATGGTATCTTATTATTGGAAACATTATAGACAGCAATCCGTCATTCGTTTCATCCGGAAATAGCTCCTGTGCATATTCCTTTGCAAATTGATACTTTAACAAACTGAATTCCATATTATCCAAAATATATCTCCACATGGAACTCCCAGGCTGATAAAATAATGAGGAAACATCCAACACCACTGTTTCCGGGTTGTATTCTTCATACATTTTTTTCAGCAGGACCCAGCTGCCCGCCACCGGCTGCGCTGGCGTCGCCAGATTATAAGAAAGGATACCGTATTTTTCATAAAGCTCCATTGGAGATACGCCGCGGTAAACGTGACTGGCACCCAAAAATATAACGTCCAAATCGGTATCTCTCAAATAATCTATTCCGTGGATCCTTCGCTCGCAATCATCCGCATCGTTCCAATTCGGTGTCAGAATATTTTGGATATTCCAAAAAAGAATACTGCCTATCAAAACGAAAAGTATACATCGAAGCACTAAACATCTCTTCAACAAGGCCAGCTTCCCTTCCTTCATCTAAAAATAGATAGACTCACTCACGCTGAGATATTTCGTTTTCTCCGCCTACGCGGCGGGCGGTCCTACGCGGACAGCGCCAGAGGGACTTGTCCCTCTGGACTCCCATTCTCCGCTGCGGCGGGGAATGGGTGCGGCATTTGCTGTTTTTACATACTGATTCATCTTATCAAAAGAACGGCGAGGGTCGAAGACGCGTCTGCGACAAACAATCCAAAGCGCAAGTGTAACATCCGGTCTCTGTGAAAAAATGTTCATCGCAGCCGTACTGAAACCAGATCCTTTATCGACGCTATGGATTGTTTTAATTCCTGCTGTGTATTGCAATGCAGCACAATCGTACCAATCGTTTCGTTGGCTCCGTTAAAACAGTAAACTTCATCCCCAGGCTTTACCCATAAATCTACCTCAGCAACGCAGCGCTCCCGAAATGTTTCTTCCACGTACAACTCCCGAAATATGCCGTTTTCATTACTGTGCAGGATTATTTCTCCCCAGTGCCCCTGATAAACCGGGTCTGAAAGCTGTGGGACTGGCATTCCCAGCGCGGCCTTCACAGCGGACATTATCAAATCCTGTCCACTCGCCAGCTTCAGTATCTCTGCAAGCCGGTTTCCGCCAGCCCGTGGCGTGCATTCCATGATATAGGCTTTCCCATCCGTTCCGACCCGTGTTTCGATATTATAAATGGTCGTCCCCATATGCAGCAGCCGGATCAGCCTCTGAATCTCCGACCGCAGTTCTTTTTGCGCATCGACCGGCATACTGGAGGGCCAACTATAACCGGCGGGAGTATATGGGTTCTCTGCATCCGCATCAAACCACTGATCATCAAAAGAGCAGAAAACCAATTCATCATTGACCGAAAAACTGTCCGTGTCGGTAGAAAAGCCTTGTTTTTCAATAAATTCTTCAATAATAAATTCCTTATTCAGCGAATATCGCAGCGCATATTCAATGGCGGATGACAACTCTTCCCTTGTTTCTACTCTGCGTACCCCCTTACTCCCTGCCGAATCGACTGGCTTTACAATGAGCGGAAAACGGAACTGGCCGATATCCGCCAGCGCAGTTTCCGTGCATCGGTAACCCTTTGAATATGGGGTATGAAATCCATTTTCCCTTAAAAAAGCTCTAAACCGTGCTTTATTTTGTAATAACTTAACGGATTCGTACGGACTGGTAGGCAACCCCAGCTTTTCAGCAGCATATGCTGCTGAAGTCACTCCTGGGTCTGTCGCATAGGATAAAATTCCATCCACACGATGTTCTGCCGCAAGAGATAAAACTGCTTCTTTATCTATAATACTGACATTACAATATTCATCCGCAAATTTGTGCGCAAAATTATTGGGCAGATAATCTGCTGTAATAACATATACACCCAATTCGTGCGCAGCCCGAATCGCTGGAAGCAGATAACGGCTGCCACCCAGCAGCAATAGTTTTTTCATTTTATCTTTAATTCTCCATTATATAACAAGACTTACCATTTACACGCACTTGCAAAAAGATTTACCATTGTTACCCCTTCGTCCCGCCCGCAGGCGATGAAAGGGAGTCCAGAGGGACGAGTCCCTCTGGCGCCGTCTGCGGAAGACCGCTCGCCGCGCAGGCGAATAAAACAGCAGTTTCCAACGCTTACGAGTATAATCCCAAGCGTCTTTTCCGAAACAACGCTTCGCTCAGCAACGTGACTTCAGCCAATTCCAGAACCAGTGGAAGAAACGCATCGTCAAAAAATAGACCGGACAGATTGCCGCCGTAAATACAATCATAGCGAAAAGACAAAATCGATAACTGCGTCCCAAGTATAACTCGTTTACAATTCTCCACGCGCAGATATGGTTCAAATAAACTGCCAGCGAAACAGGCGCTAAGTGTCGGAATATTTTTGCGCGAAACAACGCTGAAAGATAACTTACTTCACTAAAAGAAAGCGCAGCCGCAATGGGTAACAGAAGCATCACTGAATACGCTGATTCTGCAGTACAGCGGGGCGAAAACCAGACAGCGAAGATAATTCCATACAAGATGAGTTCAGCTGCCGTGGCTATATTCCGGCACCGTTTTCCGCAGTGCTTTCGCAATCTGTCTGATATGTACCAGCTGACCGCGCCAAAACTTAATCCCATAATAGAAAAAATAATTCCAGCAGATAAAATACCATGATATTCATAAAACAGAAAATAGTGATTTTCCCGCTGAAAGCACCAGACGTAAGATATAATTGCCGTTAGTGGCATATATATATCTATATAAGAGTCCTTGTCTTTTTTTAACAAATAACAGAACGGCAGCATCACAATAAGCATTGCTGAAATATACCATGCGGGTGAGTTCAGCAAAAAGCTGTCTAGCGCAGTCGAGGACAGAAACAACATCTGCGGAATGATCCGGACCACATCAACCCAAAAGAACCTTTCTCCGTGAATCAATATAAAAAAACAAAAAACCACGAAGTGCAGGAACAGTGCGCTCAAATAAGGATTAAGCAATGCCTTTAGCCGCTTTGTTACATATTCAGACGCTGCCACTGCGGGAGAAACAAGCTCCTCTGATTGCCCTGCCTGACTGTTAACCATGAGCATTCCAGACACAATGAAGAAAAAGAATACTGCCCAGAAGCCAGCAGCGTGCGGAATTACGTGCCCTGTGTTCTCGCCAATAAAAGTATCTGTATGCGAAAGAAACACGATCCCACAAAAAAAAGTTTCATCACATCCAGCTGATAGCTCCTACCGTTGCTTTTACCCGGCAGCGCTTTTCCCCCTCCCATACCGTCAGCCACCATATCAGGAGAGAAGGACATTACAGATGACGTCCACTTCTTCAACTGTCAAATCTGCATAAAGCGGCAATGTCAACACTCGATCCGCAATATAGTGCGAAATCGGTGTTTTATCCGCCGGATACGCATTCTGATAGCATTCCGCACTGTCTACCGATGGATAAAAATACCTTCTCGCAATAATATCCTGCTCGGCCAAAAGCGATAAAACCTCTTCTCGGTTTCTGTGGAACCCGTCAAATATCACAGGGTAATACGCGTAATTATATGCAACCCCCGGCTGCGGCTGCAACAGCTTGATTCCCTTTACCCCGGTTAACCGCTCGGTATAGCGGTCAGCCGCCCGCTTCCGCTTCGCGATTTCATCATTCATATGGCGAAGGTTACAAATGCCCATTGCCGCCTCAAACTCATTCATGCGCGCGTTTGTGCCAATATAGCCAATCGTATCATTTCCGGTAAATCCAAAATTAGTTATATTATCAATCGCGTGAAAGCGTTCTTTATCACGGAATGAGACGATCCCACCCTCAATCGTATGGAAAACCTTCGTGGCATGTGTACTGAACATGGAAGCATCTCCATAATTCCCTACACCGATTCCATGCAGCGTCTCGCCAAAAGCGTGCGCCGCATCATAAATCACTGTAAGCCCATGCTGATCCGCAATCTTTTGAATTGCTTCTACATGGCACAGATATCCATAAACATGTGTCGCAATAATTGCAGAGGTCCTATCGGTAATCATTGCCTCAATCTTGTTCTCATCAATCGTAAGGTCAGCCTCATTGATATCGCAGAAAACAGGTGTCAAGCCATTCCGGACAATCGCATGAGAGGTGGAAATATGCGTAAAAGGTGTTGTAATCACTTCCCCCTGGATCCCGGACGCCTGAATTGCAACCTCCATCGCAACATGCCCATTGGCAAACAGCGCAACCTGGGGAACGCCCATATATGATTTTAGATGTTCCTCAAACTCACGGTGAATCATTCCTCGGTTTGAAAGCCAGCGGGATTCCCACATCGGCTTTATTTCTTCACAATATTCCTGGAACGCAGGCATGGAAGATCTGGTAACGGGTATCATACTATCTTTCCTCCAGTCAAATCAATAATTGCAGTCGCTGTCCCTGAGCTGCGGTGCATTTCTGTCCTTTTCTGATACGATGATGGGCTCAATGCCCCAGGGAATGCCAAGCTCCGAATCAAGGTATGAGATCGTTCGGTCATACTGCGGTGCATATAGATTATCAACCCGATATTCAATTTCAGAATAATCGGTTAGGGATATCACCGCGTGCCCAAATCCCTGCGGCAGAAAAAGTTGTTTCTTGTTTTCTGCACTGAGTTCAGCATAAATAAACTGCTTGTATGAAGGTGAATTTTTTCTTAAATCAATCGCATAATCGCGTACCTTCCCTCTCGTACAGCGCACGAGCTTTGCTTGCGCGTATGGATAATTCTGAAAGTGGATGCCGCGAAGGACCCCCTTTTTCATGGAGGCAATATGATTATCCTGCACAAACGCACAATCAATGCCAAATTCAGAAAGACTTCCGGCTGAGTAACTTTCCATGAACCAACCTCTTTCATCGCAAAAAACGCGGGGCGTTAGAATCAGTACACCTTCCAGTGCCGTTTTTTTACATTCCATTTGGATCATTCATCTCCTGCCTGTCCTAAGACTTTTACGCATCCATATTCCGAAGGCCATCCCACCAAGCACGATGCTCAAGATACCATTGGATAGTTTTCCGAAGCCCATCCGTAAACTTTGTCTGCGGGAACCAGCCGAATTCCCTCTCCATTTTCGCCGGATCTATTGCATAACGCCGGTCATGTCCTTTGCGATCCTCCACAAACAAAATCAGGCTTTCCGGCTTTCCAAGTTCTTTGCAGATCAGCTTCACAATTTCAATATTTTTCATTTCGTTGTGTCCGCCGATATTATATATTTCACCCACTCTGCCATCATGAATAATCCGGTCAATCGCGCGGCAGTGATCCTCCACATAAAGCCAATCACGTATATTTTCACCGGTTCCATAAACCGGAAGCGGTTTGTCCTCTAATGCATTTGTCAGCATGAGCGGAATCAGTTTTTCCGGGAACTGATAAGGCCCGTAATTGTTAGAGCATCGGGAGATCGTCACCGGCAGCCCAAATGTACGATAGTACGCAAGCACCAGCAAATCAGCCGATGCTTTCGACGCGGAATAAGGGCTGGATGCGTGCAGCGGCGTTTCCTCGGTAAAGAAAAGCTCCGGACGGTCGAGCGGCAGATCGCCATATACCTCATCGGTGGAAACCTGATGAAACCGTCCGACATGGAATTCCCGGCATGCATCCATCAAAACCTGTGTACCAAGGATATTGGTCTCCAGAAAAACGGAAGGATTTTCAATAGACCGATCAACATGGCTTTCTGCAGCGAAATTCACTACAATATCCGGCTGTTCTTCTCGAAAGACAGAGTCCATCGCCGCACTATCGGTAATAGATGCTTTTACAAAACGGAAATTTGAATCGTCTATAACATCCTTTAACGTAGCAAGGTTTCCTGCATAGGTCAATGAATCCACACAAACGATACGGTAATCCGGGTGCTGATCCAACATATAATAAATAAAATTGCTGCCGATAAATCCGGCGCCGCCTGTCACAATAATTGTCATTTCATCCCTCCTCAGCAATCGAAAGAATATACTTTCCATAGTCTGTCATTGACAGCTGCATACCAAGACGGCGGAGCTGTTCTGTAGAAATGAAGCCTTTCCGCCATGCAATTTCCTCAATACACGCAATATAAAAACCCTGCATTTCCTGTACGGTTTTCACAAAAGAACTTGCCTTATACATACTCTTGGGCGAGCCGGTATCCAGCCATGAAATCCCCCGCCCCATCAGCGTTACTGTCAATTTGCCATTTTTCAAATATTCATTATTGACCGATGTGATTTCCAGTTCTTCACGTGGGGATGGCTGTATATGTTTCGCAATTTCAACCACTTGATTGTCATAAATATACAAACCAGGCACTGCATAATTAGACTTCGGACAGAGCGGTTTTTCCTCTATGGAAATAACTCTGTTTTGTTCGTCAAACTCCACTACCCCGAATTCACGCGGATCTTTTACCATACATCCGAAGACAACCGCCCCGCCGCTTTCAACCCTTCTTTTCGCAGTCTGAAGCAGGAGAGACAGATTCTGCCCATAAAACACATTATCCCCAAGTGCAAGGCAAACGCTGTCACTGCCGATAAACTCTTCGCCCACTAAAAATGCATCTGCCAATCCACGGGGATTTTCTTGAACGGCGTAATGCAGGGAGAGTCCCAGCCTGGAACCATCCTGCAACAATTTTTGATAATGAGGAAGGGCTTCTTCGGTCGAAATAATCAGGATTTCGCGAATTTCTGCTAACATAAGCACAGAAAGAGGATAATAAATCAAGGGTTTATCATAAACTGGCAGCAGCTGCTTGCTGACCACGATCGTATTTGGGAATAACCGTGATCCGGTTCCTCCCGCAAGAATGATTCCTTTCATCTGCATCACCTCAATGCTTCTTTTGCGCTGGACAGATGCAGCTTCGCCAATAGCTGTCCTACCCATTTTTTGATCCAAAGCCTTCTTCGGCTTTCCGGTGGAAAAAGACGGTACAGTATCCTCTTTTTCAGGGAACATTCCAAATCAATCCGTGCAGTCTCAACAATCCGACAATCCTTTTTGCGCAGGAAAGTGATATAAATCCCTAAAAAACGTTCACCCAGATAACCGTCAGTGCGGGCCGCAATGCTTTCTCCGGCTGCGGCCTTCCTGCGGTCAAACTCTTCAAGCGAGGAAAACAACAACCGGCAGTATTCCTGAAAATAGTCGCTGCTCATGATGAACATATTACAGAAATAACTTTTATTCTGCGACAGATATTCTTCTGCGGCCTGCGTAAGCTCAGGATGAAGCGCTGACAGAACTTCAACAAACAGTTTCAGATCCTCTTTCCAATGACCCTTCGCAGCGCTGTAATGCTCCAAGACCGTCATGCCCATATCTTCCGGACGAGGGATCAATACATCACAATCCCGAATACGGCATATTGCCTCCATCTCGGATTTGAAATACCGTTGCAGCTGCCTGTCCTTCAACGTCCTTTTTGCAAGATAATTTTCGGAAACCGACTCATCAAAACAGAAAAAACGCCGGTAATGGCAGAGCCCATAATATTTGGCAAAAAGGTTTTTCCACATAAAATACAACACGGTCAATTCGCAGTATGTATGGTTTTTTGTGGAAATGTCTCCCTTGGCTCCAATATCCGGGATGGCTCCCTCTACCGCAGGATTCAGCCGCGCCCCGCCCTGAACAGGGACACAGAGCGGCGGCACAAGAGAAAAATGGTTATGGCAGCAAAGCGCAATCAAAACATCCTGGGCCGCGTATTTTTCCTCCCACATTATGAAAACAGCTCCAAATCCGCCGCCTGAAGCGCGGACAGGATCACTTCATCCATATTGCAGTACCGGTACGCTCCCAGCCGCCCGCCAAAAATCACATTCGGTTCCGTTCTGGCCTTTTCCAGATATTTTTGATAAAGCGCTGTGTTTTTTTCATCACATATCGGATAAAACGGTTCCATTCCTTCCTCCCATTCCTGCGGGTATTCCCTTGTAACAACCGTGTTTTGCTGGCTCCCGCCAATAAAATGTTTGTGTTCAATGATCCGCGTATAGGGGATATCCGCCGCAGTATAATTGATAACCGCGTTCCCCTGATAATCCGGCTGCGCGATTTCTTCGTGAACAAACCGAAGACTTCGATACTCCAGCACGCCCTCCGAATAATCGTAATACTCGTCGATCCGCCCAGTGAATACGGTCTTTTCCGCTGCGTCCGGATAGGCTGCAATATAATCCCGATAGTCCGTATTCAACAGCACATCCGCGCCCTCCAACAGCTTTGATACAAGGCTGTCATAGCCCTCCAGCGGAATACCTTGATATCGATCATCAAAATAACGGTTGTCATAAGTAAAACGCAGCGGGAGCCGCTGGATAATAGACTGCGGAAGATTGCTGCAAAGACGTCCCCACTGCTTCTGCGTATATCCCTTTACCAGCTTTTCATAAATAGTCGTGCCAACCATAAGCAATGCCTGTTCTTCTAAATTTTTCGGTTCGGAAATACCAAGAGCAGAAATCTCTTCTTGAATTTTCTCTCTAGCCTCCCTCGGTGTCGATACATTGAGCAACTGATGGAAAGTATTCATATTGAATGGCAGATTGTATATCTCTCCATGGTAGTTTGCAAGCGGGCAATTTGTAAACGGATAAAATGACGCAAATTGATTGACGTACTTCCAGACTCGTTCGTTCGAGGTATGGAAAATATGAGGGCCATACTGATGAACCGGAATCCCAAACAAGTTTTCCATATGTGCATTGCCGCTAATATGGTTTCTGCGCTCAACCACCAGGCATTTTTTTCCGGCTTTTGCTGCCTCATGTGCAAACACAGCGCCATACAGTCCCGCACCTGCGATCAGATAATCATATCGTTTCTTTTCCGTTTTAGATGGGCGACGTTCCAGGAACCGCGTGTCTTCTCCATGTGCCAGAAACTCCTGGTAGCGATCGCATAGTTCATCACACGGGCCGAACGCCACCTGTTTGCCTTTATTCAGCCATAAAACCTTATTGCACAGGCTTTGAATCTGTGCAAGTGAATGTGAAACCAGTATGGTCGTACTGCCGCCGGAAATGATTTCACGCATTTTTGCAGCGCTCTTTTCCTGAAAAGCCCCATCCCCCACGGAAAGCACCTCATCCAGAATCAGGATATCGGGCTTCACCATAGACGCAATGGAAAATGCAAGCCTCGACTGCATCCCTGAGGAAAGCTGCTTAAAGGGGCGGTTTTCAAACTGGTGCAATTCGGAGAAATCAATGATCTGCTCATAAATCTCATCCATGAACCTGCGGGTATAGCCGAGCATGGCGCCACGCAGATAAGCGTTTTCACGCACTGTCAAATTGCCGTCAAAGCCGGATACCAGCTCCAACAGCGCCGAAATATTTCCGTTCGCAGTGATGCTGCCCCGCGTTGGTTCCATAATTCCGGCTATTGCTTTTAGGATGGTTGATTTTCCCGCACCATTGCCGCCAATGATCCCCAGCATATCCCCTTTTTCCAGCTGAAAGCTCACATCATCCACTGCCATAAATGATTCTACCTGGTATTGGTTCTTTAGATGGCGCATGGTCCATTCTTTCAGACCAATGTCCTTAAAATCCCCTATTTTATAGCGAATCGAAATATTTTCAACTTTTAAGGTTGTTTGTTGCTCCATTCTTTCACTGCTCGCTTTCTGTCCGTTCGGATCAAAAATAATACAGAAACTCGTGATTGTATTTCTTATAAGTGAAAGCCCCTATCGCGAGGACCGCCAGGGTATACACTAAGATAATGCAATGGGTCTCAATGGACGGAACCGCCGTATCCAAAATCACCGAACGGAAGTATCCAATAAACGAATACAGCGGATTGATCAGAAACATTTTCTGCATCCCCTCATCAAATCCGTTTGTGGAGTAAAAAATTGCGGAAACCCACATGATCAGCTGCGTGAATACGCCCCAAAGGTACTGCATATCCCGAAAAAATACAAATAGTGCCGATAATATCAGCCCTACGCCAATATTGAATACAATCAGACAGCAGATGGGATACACCAACAACAAATACATCGACGTAATAGAAAGCCCGTCAACCAGAATGAAAATAATCAGGAGCAGCAGTGTCAGCCCAAAATTGATCAGCGAAGAGATGTTTTTTGACAGCAGGAAAAGATATTTCGGGATGTTTACCTTCGTAAATATTGATGCATTATCCAGCAGCGAAGTCATTCCCTGCATCGTGGCATCGCTGAAAAAACCAAATACCATCTGTCCGGTAAACATATAGATTGCAAAATGGTTAATATTACTTCCAAGAATATCCTTAAAAACGATCCACATGATAAGCAGTGTGCTCAGCGGGGACAGAATACTCCACAACATTCCCAGGATGGTACGTTTGTATTTTAATGTAAAATCGCGTTTGACCAGCTCCTCAAACAGGAAGCGGTGCCTGCTGATTTTTCCGGATTTTCTTTCTTCGGTTACAAGCAAGCTGATCAGCAGGAGAATCCCGCCCAGAACCAGCTGCAATGCCAGCGCAACCGGCAGCTGTTCCAGCTGCGCCTCAATATAATATGCCGGAGCGGAATCAGGGAGCGGAACTTCCATTGTCTCCCCTTGCCCAAAGGTATCCACCCGCTGAACCGCTCCCTGGAACTCGACCTCGGCAATGCCGTACCATTCATTTTTCAAAAACACCAGCGAGCGGTTTTGACCCGGAAGGATCTCTATCACAATATCCTGTGTTGCGTTTTCCGGCTGAAGTCCCTCCGCACCGGGAAACCAGCCCGCATAGTAATAGTCCGCCCCTTCTTCTCCCGGGAACCAGGCCCAGTTTCCCTCTACCGGCGGGGATAGGTTATACCATCCGCCGTTTGCGTTGTATCCGAGCAGGCAAATTTCATTCACCGTAGCCTGTGGATTCTTTTCACCCGTGGCCGTAATCCGAACACGTTCCATCGGATCCGGCACAATGCGGGAAGAAAAATAAGTGCTGAAAACAGCGCACCATACCATCAATAAAGATAAGATGAAACACTGCAATTTCCCGGCGCGTTTTCTCAGCTTCTGCCAGAGCACAAAAACAAGTACCGCAGCAACTGCCGCCTCTGCAAGGTGCGCGGGTGTAAAAAACATAGATTTTTCACCTCATATGCATCAAAACGAAAAGATTATTTTGCCGCTACGGTAACTCGCCCCGGCGGAACATTCCCGTCACAAACCTTCATCGACCTGAAATATTGTTTCGCAGAACACATTTCTTTCGGTGTTAACCGCGAATGCCGTTGCCAATCCGGAAGGCTTCCTGTCGTTGATCAGAATCCGCTCGCCATAGGGAGCTTCATAAAGAATTGCATCATACCGGATATCATGTTCTTTCAGAAACCGTTCCGTCAATTCAGCATAATCCTTCTTGCGTGAGGTGAGAAAAATTATCATATCTCCCTCCGGGATAGCATCCAGAAATGTTTTTGCGCCGGACAGTAGGGTATCCTTTCCATCAGCCAAATAACCGTTATGTACCACAACCGTCCCGTCAAGGTCAAGCACCCATGTTTTCCCCAGCGCAGAAAGCGTAATCTTTTTTTTCATACTCATTTCAGCAATTCTCCGATGTACCCGCCCGGATGGTTGCGCCGGAACTGCTCCAGAGAACAATCCATTCTCCGTGCAATGTCCCAGGCAAGCCCCTGGAGCACGATCAGGTTTACAGTGGTCGAGTTATTTGGCGCAACATTCCATAAATCGCCCTCATGGGAAAGCTCCAAGATCAGGCTGTTTTCCTTCAGTCTTTCAGCCAACGTAGATGCGTTTGCAAAAGACAGCAGCCAAAGCTCTGCCTCCCGCTGTTCCAGTTGCTGAACCAAATAGATCGATTCGGAGGTTTCCCCGCTTTTGGTCAGGATAATTACCAGATCACCATCCCGCACCAGCCCCAAATCGCCGTGAATCGCGGAGTTGGAATGCATGAATCCCGCGTCCAGTCCGAGCGAAAGCATCGTTCCGACAAACTTCTCGCATACGGGAACATTTTTCCCAAGCCCGCTGACAATCACGCGCTTTCCGTTCCGCAATACTGCCGCGCAGCTTTCCGACAGGCGGGAAAACATACCAATATCTATGGATTCCACCGCGTGATTCAGAATCTGCATAGTTTCCTGAAAATACCGTATCATAGAACTTCCTCCAGATAATACAACCCATTGTAAAACGCTCCGCAGATCGAATCGTAATCCTCCCAGGCATAGGTTGTCAGGGAGAGCCAGATGATAGCATGAATCAGCTTGATCTGTCGTTCAGAAATTTCATCTTTTAACAGTTCAAAAAAGCGCTCCTCCATGTCTTCCCAGCCATTGGATGCAATGCGCAGCAATATCTCATGCTCATCGATTTCCAATTCAAACCGTTTCAGGTTGAACTGATCGTAATTGCCGACAATCGAATAATACAGCTTGGCCCATTCATACGCAGTATCCCCCAGAAACGGCGTAGTTCCAAAATATCCTCTCGGGTCAATCAAAACAGGGGAAAAATCCGCGTCTCGCAGCATCAGGTTAGAAAAGGTACAGTCCCCATGCAGCAGCTGAAAGCGTTTTGGGTAGTATTTACGCATAGCGCTTCGCAGTGCATCCCAGTGGAAGAAAATATTACGGCAGCTTCGTCCGTTTATCGTAATAACCGGTTCATCTGCAAACGGGACAAGTCCACGAATCTTTTCTGTCCTCCGAATGGTTTTATCCAGATACGCATCCTCGCAGCTTTCAAAATCCGCTGCGGCATCCTCCAACGCATGAACATCCTTCAAACAACGGATAATCGATTCTAAAATCTTGTTTTTCTGCGTCTTTCTGATATTTGTGTATTCATATATATTTTTTCCATGTATGCGTTCCATCTCCAACGGCTCATACGAATAGATTTTAGGGATGCTGCGGAAGGCAGCGCCCTCTACTCGTTGATACCATGCCCTTTCCGCCTGCGCCAATTCCCGGCCCTGATCGTCAATTCCTTCCTTGATAATCGTGTCTTGCTTGACAGTGATCCGGTTGAATGGCCTGCATCGGCACTGAGCGAGCTGTGCATATTCCTCTGCTAATCCATATTCATGCGTCCCATATAGCGGCAGCTCCTGAAAGACAATCCCTTTTCCTTTTAGATAGCGTACAAATTCCCCGCTTTCAGGTATATCCTGAAAAATATCCCTGCTGCGGAAAATAAAGCAGCCCGCAACCCCCTGTGTCTCAGAAGGCGTTTCAACCAGTTCCCCATTCACATAGCTCCATCGGCACCGGAAGTCTTTGGAAACCCCAAGGAAATTACCTTCGGACTTCGGGAACTCAAACCCGGCAGGTAGCACCAGATCAGACCAAATCAGCATGAACGGTGTGTTGTCCGGAATCGACTCCAACGCCTCTTGCAGCCCTGCGCAGGTGCCGGTATGCCCAGTTCCTTCCACCAGACGATAATCCACATCTGCAAAGGTCGCTAAATAGCGTTTCAGAACATCATATTTATAATCGCCTATTACAATAAATTTTTTATCCGGATAGGCACGGAACAAGTGGAATAACATGGGTAGGTTTTGTACCGGTACAAGTGCTTTCGGTTTATTCCGGGTCAGCTGCTTCATCCGGGTCCCTTTCCCGCCGGCCTGAACAATTACATAGGATATTTCATTCATAAGCATTTCCTTTCTAACAGATTCAGCGCCATTTTACAAATCGTTTGAAAATGGCCAACTTCTTTTTATGCTTCAAATAAAATTGATAGCACCAATACGGTATGGGAATGAGCCCAAACGCATATGCTTTCCACGGGCCGGGCGCTGCGCCTGCATATTGCGGTTCTGATGATTCTAAAATAATTTCCTCGCAAATATCCGACCGGTTAAATATGCTGTTCAGAGAGTAAATGAAAAATGAATTGTGCGATGGATAAAAGACATGGAGGTCT
>CAJUSB010000032.1:0-11095 GCA_910589115.1 uncultured Clostridia bacterium
CAGCCCGCCAAAAGCACGGCGGGCCGGGTGGGTGAATACGGCAAATCTTTTCATTTGTGAGTATAACAGTATAAAAGCCTTTTCTCTGAAACTGTATATTCAGGGAAAAGGCTTTTTATTACTTGTGCAGGGCCTTGACAGTGTATTTTATGCCGCGTATAATAAACCTGTCCATAAAGTGACTTTTAGGGGAGGGGAGTGTAAAAATGTTTGCTGATTTGCATACGCATACAACAGCATCCGACGGACAGTATACACCGTCAGAACTGGTAACGCTGGCCAAAAAGAGAGGCCTTGATATACTTGCGATAACGGATCACGATACGATTGCAGGGGTGGACGAGGCTGCCGCCGCCGGGGAAGCATTGGGTTTGCATGTGATTCGGGGCGTGGAGTTGAGTGCAAAGGAATATCATAATTTTCATATATTAGGCTATGGATTTTCAGCAGAGCCCTCCAGCCTGTCGGCGCTGTGCGAAAAGCTCCGTGCCGGACGTGATGAACGAAAGTATCAGATTATTGACTTTTTGAATGAGAAGGGCGTGGCAATTTCACTGAACGAAGTCGAGGAAATTGCCGGGGGAGAAATAATTGCCCGTCCGCACTTTGCACAGGTGATGGTTCGGCATGGCTATGTCAAAGATAACCGTGAGGCATTTGACCGGTATCTGGATAGTGAAGAATATCGTCAGCGGGTGACACGTTTCAAAGCGGATGCACGTACCTGCGTGGAGGTAATTAAAGCGGCAGGCGGTAAGGCTTCTTTGGCGCATCCGTATCAGATGAATTTGCCGGATGATATGTTGGATAAATTGGTTGGAAAGCTGGCTGGATGGGGATTGGATGCAATCGAATGCTATTATCCCAAATATAAGCCGGAACAGCAGGCGTTTTATCAACAGCTTGTGGAAAAATATCATTTGCATCAAACAGGCGGCAGCGATTTTCACGGGGAATGTGTGAAACCAGATATACAGTTATCGGCATTAGAATTGTCCGTAGAGTGGCTTTTATGTTCGTAAAATAGGGTAAGTTTATAATTGTCCATGGAATTTTTTCAGCAATAAATCGACCGGCCCGCTGTCCTTATGGCGGGCCGGTCAGTATGCAAAAAAGATTGTCAGGGCACCAAAAGCTCCCGTCCCACCCGCAGGCGAGATGGAGATGCGAATGCATCTCGGGGTCTGGGGCGTGAGCCCCAGTGGGAGTCCAGAGGGCAAAGCCCTTTGGTGCTGTCCGCAGAGGACGCCGCCCCGGCGAGGGGTGGGAGTCCAGAGGGCAAAGCCCTTTGGTGCCGTCCGCAGAGGACGCCGCCCCGGCGAGGGGTGGGAGTCCAGAGGGCAAAGCCCTTTGGTGCCGTCCGCAGAGGACATCACCACGGGTCAGATTTCTTTCCAGAGGAATATGGGAATGGGGGGATCGTTCCTGCGGTTGGACCATTCAGCCGTTAAAACAGTGTATTTCCGGTCGTCCAATGTGCGTAGATAAGATAAAATTGCATCACGCTCTTCATAGCCGTTTGCTCCTCCGTAATAAACCGAAAGGCTCATTATGCCGCCCGGTGATAAGCACTCCAAACCCGCTGCAATCGCCGGGATTGAGGTCTCCGCTACCGTGAATATTCTAGGGTCTCCCCCTGGAAGCCGGCCAAAATTGAATACAACTGCTCGGGCACTTCCACATGCGAGATATTCTCCCATGTTTGCATGGCTGTCTAAGTAAACCTCCGCCGTTAGTCCCTCCCGAGCAAGCAAAGCGCGCGTTTGCCGCACCGCCTCCTCCTGTATGTCAAAAGCCAGTACCCGCCCGGTTTCTCCTGCCAGGCGGCATAATAAAGCCGTGTCTCGCCCACGCCCCGCGGTCGCATCTATGCATATATCTCCCGGCCGTATGTACCGCCGCAGAAATTCATGTGCCAGATCCAGCGTGTTCATTGCCTGCCTCACCCGTTTAATGCTTGCCTGCTGCCGTCTCCTCTTTTTCAGCTGCTTCTGCCTCTGTGTCCTTTGGGCGAATGTGCAGCAGGCCATTTAAGGTATCCTTTGTCAAGGAACGATGTGCGATATTGTCGGATTTGTCAAGCTGCGAAATAAAACAATACTTTCGTACCGTGAACAGTACCGCTATCGCAATTACTCCCAGCAGATTTTGAATAGCCGTCGTTTCATGTGCAATGATCTCTCTGGCAATCGCCATGCTGAGTACCTCAACTACCGAATCCAATGAATGCGTGCACAACATTTTCGTAAATTCAATGCTTAGCGTAATCGTTGCAACAAGCCCTAAATATTCGGTGATATGTGCAGGGTTGTCCAGTAAATGCAGGAAATCCAACGAGGATGCAAGTCCCATAATCGAAAAGACGACCCCTAGAATTAGGAATATCCCAATTACGGATTCTAAAAAAATGGTTAAATAGTACAACGTTGTTTGAATGCGGTATTTCATAGCCTGTCCTCCTCTTCACGGCCAATGGTTGTTACTTCCATTATACAGGAAAGGATTGGAAAGTGCACGCTTTTTTGTGCAATTTTTGAAAAAATGTCGAGATGAGATTTGAAAAGCGCCCTCCCGGCTCGTGGGAAGACGCTTTTTACTGTTTTTCAGTTCAAGTAATCTCAAACGTGACTTTTCCGCCAGAACCATAATCTGTGTACGGATGCAGGCTTGCTTCAATCGTATAATTCTTTTTGGGGTCAATGCTGAGCAGCAAAGAATCTTGCAAATCCAATTCTTTATCGCTAATTAAAGCGTTTTCTTCGCTGACTGCAACATAAACACGCTGGGGGCCTCTGGTTGATGCAAATTTAATCGTTAATTCATCCTGACCGGAAATGCAGCAGATTTCCTTTGTTTCTGCGTTTTCTGATAATGTAACGGTCCTTGTGACCGATTTTTGCGGCGTACTTTTATTACGTCCGAAATTTGCGGTCAGGGCGGGTATGGGTTTCAGGTTATCATAGTGAATGCTGTTTTCGGTGGTAAAATGTGCGGCTGTAATTATGCCAATCGTAAATAATGCCATACATGCAGTTTGTAAATACCGTTTTTTCATAAAAATCACCATGCCGGGGCGGCACCCGGCACAAATAGGAATGAAAAAAGTTGCCGCAAAACTTGCTTTTTTCTTATATCCATGTTATACTCAAATTGATTTTGAGGCATCCCGGCATCAACTTCGAGTGCATCCACCCATTTGTAAGTCGATGTGCAGGTGCGCCTAACGCGTAGATTAGGTGGAAATATGGAAATTTTTGGCTCACCGTGTGAGTCTTTTTGTGTTGCTCCGATGCTAAAATCGGGGCATTTTTGCTTTTTCACAGTACCCATCCTTTCGTGCCGAATTGTTTCTGTCTTCTTTATTACTTCATATTTTACCAATTTATTAAGAAAATGTCAATAAAATGATTGATTAAAAATTATTTTATAAAAATGGTGTAGTGATTTTTTTGATAAAAAGAAGGGGGAATCAATCCCCCTTCTGCATTATTTATGCCGTATTCGTTGATTATGCCGGAAAACTACAGCAGCCCTTAGCCAGTGCAGTATGTGTTTCCTCATAGTCATCGGGCCGATTGCTGATAACAGAAAATCGGTGAACGACTGTCTAATTCCGGTTTTTGTACACATATGCGATTTTCCGGCAGGCAATATATCAGCTATTTTGTATTTTTATGCGTTATAAGTTGGTTTTCATTTGATTTTTTCGACTTTTTCTACCGTATAGTTTCCTCTATCGATAGAATATGTCGTTTTTGTCTGCGTTCCATCCCCTCTTTTGTCAATCACGTAGCAACTTTTTTCATCATCGCTAACATAAACACCATCCGGAAGGAAGTCTCCAACTTGAAGAGTCATATAATGATCGCCGAAAATGCTCATCAAAACTTTTCTCATTGGATCGGCTAATTGAATTGAATTTATTTCTAAAAGATTTTGAAAGTCGTCTTCGTCTTCATCTTCCTCCTCGCCTTCAACTGTATAAAAATAATCCTTTGGAATCAAACGAAATCCTTCTTCTGCAACCGGTTTTTCAGAATCATTATTTTCATCATTTGACCTCAAATCTTTTACATAATAATATGTTTTACTTGTACTATATTTTTCAGCTGTACTATCATCGCTATATCGTGCACGTCCATAAAGCTCTGCATAATATCCTTCTCGTCCGACTTCAATAGGATCACTTTCGCATCTTGAATATACTTTTGATACATAATGATCCAGTGTAAAATCTGTTGCAACAACTTCCCCATTTGTATTAATTATACTTGCCCTTGCATACAAATTTGTTACATCCTGAGGATCCGCAAACGTTTCTTCCGTAGATCCAGACGCTGTAAATTCATATTCTCCTAAATTATATTGATTACTGCCATACGCTACTTTTACATTGATTTTGCCAAGGACTACAGCATATGCTGTGCAAAAAAGTAACATAGATGTACCAATACATGCAATCGTTTTAAACATTTTTTTCATAATGTGATATTCTCCTTTTTTCATAGAAAACATTTTTCCGGTAAATCCTTTAAATCCTTAACTATTTATGATCTTTGAAATTTCCTCCTTTCTATATTTACCAATTAACAGTATTTTCACCCCTTTCATAATAATATTATAATGAGCAAATATGACAAGTTTGACAAAAGTTGTGACGCCGCAATCTGTAAATGGTATATATGGTTATTGAACACCATTAGATGCCATTTGTGAAAATATCAATTTTGCTCATATATAGATAAAGTCCTTGTGTGCGGTGAATTTTAAGAGTCAAGTTTAGATTATTTGAATATTATTCTATATTTATTGCTATCTAAAAATGATTCTATTATTTTAATTGTTTTCTATTTATATTATACATTATCATAAAAAATTGTCAATACATAAATGTCAATTATTTTTAAATGTTACCAATCTGTAATAAATTATATTTATTAAATAGAATAAAGACATGAATGAGTAAAACTGACATTTCCTACAAAGGCGAGACTACATCTTGCATTTCACTAGCATTCTATGTATAATATGAGGGTTTATAGATGCTAATTTTTGTGTTGCTTTTCAAATTTGCTCATTTAGAATAATCTTATTTACGAAATTCAGAAAATTTAGAAGAAATAACTCAATTATGTTTTGAGTAAATGGGTGATGATAGGGTAATACAAAGAGGAGGGAATCATCCCTCCTCCTGCATAACTTATATTGGATTTACTTACTGGATTGCCTGTACAGCGCCAACTGCTTCGCCCAGGTCGTTAATGACCGTCTCCATACGGGCCTGCAAATCTGCTGAATCACCAGCATCCTCACCCTTCATCGTTTTCAGCAGGACATCACAGTATTCGTTGATCAGGTCGGAAAAATCACCACAGCTCTTAGCCAGTGCAGTATGTGCTTCCTCATAGCCCTCAGCCGGATTGCTGATCGCAGAAAAATCAGTGAACGGCTGTCTGGTTTCGCGAATCTTCTCAACAGAAGCGCTCAGAGCATCCAGATCCTCTGCATTGGTCAGGCCGTTGGCAATCAGTTCAGCTGAAGCAACCGTGAATTCTTCGGCGGCAGTGTTCAGTCCTTCTACTGCTGCAAGGTAATCATCCTTGCTCATGGCGGAAGGTGCTGCCGGTTCGGACGTTGCTGCATCAGCAGAAGACCCTGCGCCACTGCCTGTACTGCCGCTGTCCTTGCCGCCGCAGGCCGCCATGGAAAGCATCATCATTGCCGCGCAAAATGCCGCTAAAATACGCTTTTTCATCAAATTCATTGTTTCTACTCTCTCCTCTTGTTAAATATTCCTATCTAAAATGATAGCTACAAAAAGTATAGCACTGTAAACTTTAGGATTCAAGAGAAAAATAAGCAAAATTGAATTAAAAACATCATGTAATTCAGTCGTTTTGCACAAATTGCATTTCAAATGTTTTTCGGGTTTATCGCCAGTAATCCTCATCATCTGCGTGGCGGTCACTGCGGGAGCTGCGGTTACGCATCATAGCACGACGGCGTGCGGCGCGGCGGCGCGTAAACATCATACGGAGCACAACACAGAATGCAAAAAATACAATCAGCACGAAAACCGTCACACGGAAAAGGGTACTCTGGAAAAAGTTGTCCAGCTTATCCTTATAATACAGCACGTTGGACATCGAAATGCTGTTGAGCGCAATCAAGTCAATTTCACCATAGACCGTATTGCCATAGGAAATAATTACAGAACCAATTTTCTCATTTGCAGAAATAGGCGCTCTGACGCTTTCAGGAAGGTCGTAGGTGAAGGTCAGGTCGTCCACGTCTAAGTCAATGGGCACAACTGCGGTCAAGCCTTCGGCCGTCTTGACAGAAAGTTTATCCGTTTCGGTAGAGAGTGCAACATCTACCGTTGCAATGGTTTTATCCGGTTCCATCAGCGTCTGGGATGCAAAATTAGAAAATCCCCATTCAAACAGCCGCTTAGTTTCGGTAAAATTAGGCCGCACACCGCCAGTATAATCATCCTTATCACAGCCGAGCAGCACGGAAATCAGCATTCCGCCGTTTTTCTCAGCAGCGGAAACCAGACACGCCCCCGCTGGGGTGGTGGTACCAGTCTTAATCCCCTTGCAATCCTTATAATACCAGGGATCAGCCCGGCGGAGAATCAGCTGGTTCGTTGAAAGCACCTGACGCTCCTTCTGCATATTGGTCTCTTGAAGGGTCTTAATCGCAGTACGTACCACCTCGGCAAAGGTTTCATCCTTCATCGCTTCGGATGCAATGCGGTACAAGTCACGGGCCGTCGTATAATGGTTTTCATCATGCAGGCCGTGCGGGTTTGCAAAGTGTGTGCCAGTACAGCCAAGAACAATGGCCTCCTGGTTCATCATCCAAACAAAATTATCCACCGAACCAGCAACATGACGTGCAAGCATATTCGCCGCCTCATTGCCAGAGGGCAGCAACAGACAGTAAAGCAAATCATGAATGGTCAGGGTTTCGCCGACCTTGATACCGGCAAGCGTGGAGCCAGGCTCCAAATCCATATCTTCTTCCAGGCAGGTTTCGGTCTCGTCCAGCTCACAGTATTTGAGTACAAGCAGGGCGGTCATAATCTTGGTAGTAGAAGCAGGAAAGGCACGCTCATCAGCTGCACGTTCATAAAAGACCTGTCCGGTTTCCGGGTCGGCAAGGATGGAGCTTTTTGCACGGATATTCGGGTCATCCAGGGCGGCGGCAAAGGGCAGCAGCGTACAAAGGCAAAGACAGAAGGCGGCCAGCCGCCGAAACAAATTTTTCATGGTATCAATTGTCCTCCAGAGAAAAATCAGCATCGGTGAAACTGCCGCGCAGTACAGCAGGCTTAGGCGGTACGCGCCGCAAAGGATCATAACGGAACGAGCGGCAAGCGCTGCCGCAGGGGACAACACCGCGCTTGCGGCAGGTCATCTGCGTATCATCCAGCGGAGAGGCATGGATGCAATATGCACAGTGCGGCTCAATCCCCGCGCGAAAAAGCGGGTTTTTACGTCGGAAGAATTGGAACATCTGAGGGTCTCCTTTTTTATCAAGAGCTTTCCCGGGGAAAGCATCATTATTTTGAGGATGCAGGGTTCTCCTTCATTATAACACAGCAAAGGGCAGAAGAAAAGCCAAAATCAAAAAAGCGAAGCAAATGCAGAATGCACGGCTGACGGGCTTTCAGGAAAGGGCCTCCCCTCCCGGTGGTATCGGTACAAAACCCTCCACCCAGATTGGGGTTTCTTGTCAATTCCACTAAAAACAGGCCGTTTTTTTGGTCATAAGTGTTTCAGGTTTGTTACAATTCCCCGGGGAATTATTAACTTTTCATAAAGCCTCTTGCATTTCCGGAAAATATCGCATATAATAGAGACTATATCGGGCACGACTGCCCCACAAACCTTTTTCATCGGAAATCAGTTACAAGGAGGGAGTACCATGAAAAAGAAACAACTTGTTTGCAGCGCGTTGGCAGCGGCTATGATGCTGTCAACGGCTGCACCGGGGGCGAGCGCCGCGCGCTTCTCCGACTCCAATGGACACTGGGGGGAATCTTCCATTGACCGCTGGAGCAATTCGGGCGTCATCGTAGGCACCGACAGCGCGTTCAACCCCAACGGAGCAATTACCCGCGGCGAAATGGCCACCATTTTGTCAGAAATGCTCGGACTTGAGCAGCGGGCCAACAACACCTATCCCGACCTCAACGGCGGCTGGTACACCGACGCCATGCTGAAATGCGCCGCAGCCGGAATCATGACCGGCGACGACCATGGACAGATGCGTCCCTATGACAACGTAACCGGCGCAGAAATTGCCGTCATCCTCACGAAGTCCCTCGACCTGGCCAGCAGCCGCGCGAATTATCCAACGACGCGCACCGGCTATGTCAAGCCCTGGGCACAGAGTTATGTGGATGCGATTGCATCCCGCGGAATCGCAGTCGGCAACGACGGTACGACCTTTGAGCCTATGCAGGACGCCAGCCGGGCAGCGTTCGTCACTATGCTTGACCGTGCGGTCGATACTTATATTTCCAGCCCCGGCACATATACTGCGACCGGCCTGACGATTGTCAATACCGATGGCACCGTTACCCTGAAGGGCAGCCCCACCAGCATTGATATTACACAGAGCAGCACCGGCGGCACGGTAAAGCTCGACCATACAAACGTCAGCGGCACCATTAAGCTGCAAGGCAGCCGCGTGCGCCTGACGGCCAGCCACGCTACGATTGACGGCGATCTCCAGGTCAGCGGCAACGGCAGTACGATTTCGCTTGACGGTTCCACCAATGCAGGCGTTGTACAGCTGAGCAGCAGCGCAAATTCTTCCACAATCACTGTGGGAAGCGATGCACGTGCGGGCTCGATCATGAGTGACGCGTCCTCAACTACGGTAAACGTTTCCGGCACCGTCAACAACATCCAGTTTGACCGCAATGCTGCATCCTCAAGCGTCAGTGTACGCAATGGCGCAAGAGTTGAAAATCTGACATCCAATGCAAATGATGTGACAGCCAGCGGCTCCGGCACGCTGCGCCGCGCAGATATTTACGGCACCAACAACCGCGTGACTACCCCGAATACTGTCGTTAGCCGCGCAAGCAATACCACCAGCAGCACGGCAAGAAACCGTACCTATGCAAACCCGCGCCGGAGAAGCTCCTCTGACCGGTATGATGTGGATTTCTATTATAATGACGGCTCCCACAGCATTTTTGCGTCTGAGCGCGTCTACAGCGGCGACCGTGTATCCAATCCCGGCGAACCCACCCGCAGCGGCTATGTCTTCGACAAGTGGCGCTATGAGCGCTATTATTATGGTTATGACCGTTATGATTATGACTATGATTACTGCTATGACTGGGATTATGACTGGGATGACTGGTATAAGAGCAGCGATTGGAAATGGGATTCCGGCGAGGAAGCCTACTATAACCGTACCGCTGACCTGTATTATGACGATGACGGCGATTACTATTTCACCATCGTCCGTGGCTACCGCAGCCGCCTGAGCAAGAGTGAAGTGCGCAGCCGCTACGGCAAATACTACAACTGGGGCTACTGGTACGACAGCAGCGACTGGAAGTGGAGTTCCAAGTGGGATGCCTACTATAACAGCGATGCTGACCTCTACTATGACGATGATGACGACCAGTATTTCATCGTGGTATCCGGCAGACGCCGCAATCTGTCCTCCAGCGAGGTACATGACCGTTACGGCAAGTATTACTATGGTGATTCCTGGTACGATCGGGACGATTGGTCCTGGAGTTCCAGCTGGGATGCTTATTACAACAGCATCGCGAAAATCTACTATGATGATGATAAGGATTACTTCTTTACTACATCGGGCGGCAGCCGCGTGCGCCTGACCGACAGCGAGGCCCGCAGCAGACTCAACCGCTACTATAACGGCTATTATGATGACCGGTATTACGACCGCTACTATTATAATTACCGCAAGGGCGAGACGTTCAGCTTCAGCGACCGTATCTACGGTGATGTTGACCTGTATGCTCAGTGGACGGAATGCACCGATACCAGCAGCGCTGCTGACCTCGGAAGCGAGATGTTCTGGAAGAATGCAAAGTCGATCGTTGCACTGCGTGATTCTATCACGGTTCAGTCACTGGCTGTGCCCAGCGGCAAGAAGCTGTATCTGCCCGCCGGCATAACGCTGAATGTGGTTGACGGAAGCTATACCGGTACTGTCTATGGACCGGGCCGGATCAACAGTAACAGCACTTCTACCCCGACCCCGACACCGGGTGATGATTTCACTTCGCAACTGCCGAGCACAAGCGAGAATAAGACCTTCACAGCAAAGGTAAACGGTACGACATATACTGTAACCTTTAAGCAGAATTATACTGTGAATGATAGCGAGGCGACTAGCGACCTGCAAAAGTTGGCAGAGGATATTCTGGCTGCTGTTCCGGAAGGATACTCGCTTACTGTAAATGATAGGCCCTGCTCCAATAAAGATGATATTTTGACTGCGATTGGTGCGTCTTATGCCGTACCTGAGTCACGGACTGTAGCTACGCTTAATGATTCATTGCAGAAGAGCGTTAAAATGGTTCTGACGGCCACGGATAAGCCGACATTGACTTATAATTTGAATTTCGTTGTTCCGTCTACTCCGTCTGATTCCGTTGTAGAGGATGAGGCTGTAGCTGCATTTGAGGCTGCACTTCCTGCGGAGAGCGTAACAGTTGAAGGGTTCAAGACTGCATTGAGCGCTGCATTGACGGCGGTTAAGGGTTCTGATGTAAAAATTCAGGTGAATGGCGTTGCAATCAGCAGCGTAAGTGACGTTAATCCGGAAGCTGGCAGTACGGCAACTGTTAAGATTGGCAATACTACAAAGCATGTAACGATTGCGGCAGATGAGAATAACGGCGACGGCGGCAACACCGGCGACGGCGGCAATACCGGCGACGGCGGCAATACCGGCGATGGCGGCAACACCGGCGATGGCGGCAACACCGGCGACGGCGGCAACACCGGCGACGGCGGCAACACCGGCGACGGCGGCAATACCGGCGATGGCGGCAACACCGGCGACGGCGGCAACACCGGCGACGGCGGCAACA
>CAJUSB010000032.1:11195-29439 GCA_910589115.1 uncultured Clostridia bacterium
GGGAGAACCTGATAAGCAGCCGGAAGGAACTGAGGATGAACAGCAGGGAGAACCTGATAAGCAGCCGGAAGGAACTGAGGATGAACAGCAGGGAGAACCTAATGAAAGTGCTGTAGCAGATTTGTTGAGTTAATTATAGCTCTATACAATGTATTGCATAATGGGAAAACCACCCGAAAGGGTGGTTTTCCTTATTCTAAATTCAATTTTTTAAGCTCATGCTGCCCCTGTTTCGTCAGTAGCAGGGACAGAAGCTGCCACAAACAAAGCCGGGTCTGTTCTGCGTCCGCGCCTGTCAGCAGTTCGGCCGGACGGCCGTATAAAAGCAGCCCTAATAGTGCCTGTTCCACAGCCGCACGGGCTGGGTCTGGACGCAGCAGGCCAGCAGCGGTCAATGCGGTTAATGCTTCCGTCAGCAGTTCGCCTATGTGTTTTGCGGCAAGCTGCTGCATCTGCCATGCCTGCGCCATATCATCCCGGTTATGGCACTCCAGCAGCAGCTGGCTGCGCCGATCCAGTACGGTTTGGAAAAAAAGATCAAGCTCGGAAAAGGTTCCCGGTGGGGGCAGCGCCCGGCAGTATTCGTGCTGGTGCTCGGCAACCGCCTCTAACAGGTCTTCCTTACGCTTGTAATGATAGGTCAGATTGCCGACACTGATATTCAAAGCCTCTGCTATGCTGCGCATACTCACTGCACGGCAGCCTGATTCGTTGAATAACCGCTCGGCGGTCAGCAGGATTTCGGTCTTTAGATCGCGTTTCATTTTTCGGCGCTCCCTTCCGGCTGATATAGCTTTATTTTAGCACGGATGTACTAATTTGTCAATGTTCTGCTTGTTCGGAGCGTATGAATGTGGTATGATAAGTACAAGACTATCAAAAAACCGGGCCTGCTCGAAAACTGATGGCGCACTGTCTGGAGTTTTCCGCACAGGTCTGCTGACAGCTCGCGCAAGTTTATTCTCTGCTACAGAAGGGAGCGGGACAACCTTTGAAAAATGTTACTTTATGTTATCTTGACCGGGGAGATGCGTATTTGATGCTTCACCGCGTCAAAAAGAAAAACGATATCAACCACGATAAATGGATAGGCGTGGGCGGGAAATTTGAGGATAAAGAAAGCCCAGAGGAATGTATGCTGCGTGAAGCATTTGAAGAAACCGGGCTGACACTGACCGATTATCAATACAGAGGGATTGTGACCTTTGTTTCAGATGAGTACGAAACGGAATATATGCACCTGTTTACCGCCTCTGCGTGGAGCGGCGAAATGACCGAATGTAATGAGGGTATATTGGAATGGGTACCGAAAAATCAGGTTCCAGAGCTGCCTATCTGGGAGGGAGATAAAATTTTCTTCCGGCTGATCGCAGAGAACCGTCCGTTTTTCTCACTCAAACTCTCCTACTCCGGGGATATTCTTGTGGATGCGGTGCTTGATGGGAAACGGATTATTTGAAACAGGCGACCGCATGAAAACATATGAAACTGTCTCGCGTATGCGCGAGATTCCCTGTCTGCAAAATTGCAAAAACAGAAAACCGGCATCTCCACTCGGGATATGCCGGTTTTTGTTGTGTATTATTTTGCGGGGGTGGGCTGTGAGGCCGGGAGCGGCGTGCGGCTTCTGCGCAGCCGCCGGATACTGACCACAATCAGCGGAATGACCATGATTGCCCAGACAATCGGTTCAGCCAGAATCACTCCCATATAGTCCAGATGCGGCGTCAGGAAAATTACAACTGCCAGTTTGCCGAACAGTTCAAGCAGGCTCGAAAAAATCGGCGTGACCATATCCCCTATCCCCTGCAATGCATTACGAAGGACGCAAATTCCTGCCGTCACAAAGTAGAAAAGCCCATCAATGCGGAGATACAAGGAAGCGGTTTCAATTACCTCCGGCGTGGAGGTGCCTGTAATCAGCTGCACCAACATCGGCACTGCCGTATAAATTACCACGACCGTCAGAGCACACCAAACCCAGCAGATTCCGAGCGACTGCCAGATACCGCTGCGGATGCGCTCGGGCTTGTGTGCGCCCCAGTTTTGACTGCAATAAGTTGCCATTGTCGTGCCAAATACTGAGAAAGGCAGCATAAACAGTTCGGTCAGGCGGCGAGCCGCCGTGTGTGCCAGAATTGTCGCTTCACCAAAAGTGTTGATAACGCTTTGCAGCAGGACAGAACCGAAATTCACAAGCGACATCATGAAGCCCATAGACAGCCCAGCACTTAAAAGCTGGCTTGACATCCACCAGTCCAGATGGAAATCTTCTCCGGATGGGTGCAGAACCGGGTATTTTTTATAGATGTAAATGACACATAACAGACCGGAGACAACCTGCGCAAGCACTGTTGCAGCGGCTGCACCCGCAACACCTGCATGGAGTACGCATACAAAGAAAAGATCCAGCCCAACATTTAACAGTGTCGATAAAATTAAGAATATGAGCGGTGTAATTGCATCCCCTACCGCGCGGAGCACCGCCGCACAGCCATTATAGAGCATGGAGGCCGTCAGTCCCAACAGGATAATCCGGAAATAGTCCGCCGACTGTGTGAGGAGCTGTTCCGGCGTATTGAGCGCACGCAGCAGAGGCGTTAGGAATGCAACAGACAGCACGGTCAGTCCCACCGAAATAACAGCTCCCAATAGAACGATTGAACCAACCGATTTCTTTACCAGCCGTTCGTCATTTGCACCGAAATGCCGCGCGGTGATAATTGCAAACCCGTTTGCAAGTCCATTCAGGAAACCAACAATCAGCGAGTTCAGTGAGTTTGTCGAGCCTACCGCAGTCAGCGCCGTGTCACCTAAAAAACTACCGACAATTCGCGTATCCGCCAGATTATAAAATAATTGAAATAAATTCCCAATCATAACGGGTATCGCAAACGCTAGTATTAACCGCGTTGGATTGCCCTTTGTTAAATCTTTCATATTTACCGCCCCTTCTTAAAAGCTCCCTCTAGGATAGACCTTTTTGAGGCGTTTGGCAAGCGGCATTGCGACGAATATTCTGCGGATTTCAGCATTCTTTTTATGCTTATCGGCATATCAGATCATAAAAAATGTATTATTTTTCATTCGAGTTTGAGTGCAGGAAAACGGCCAGCCCGCTGTCCTTTTGGCGGGCTGGCCTGCTGTGCATGAAAAACAGCTACTGTACCCAGTCCCCCCGTCCCGCCCGCAGGCGAGAAAGGGAGTCCAGAGGGCAGAGCCCTTTGGTGCCCGCCGCAGAGGCGCAGGAGTCCAGAGGGCAGAGCCCTTTGGTGCCCGCGGCAGAGGCGAATTATTCACGGAATTCTACTACCGTGACACCCATTTCTCCTTCGCCGTATACTCCGTTGCGTACCGTCTTGCAGCGCTTGTTCCGCTTTAAGTGGTTTTGGATCGCAGCCCGGAGCGTGCCCGTGCCCTTTCCATGGATAATGCGCACAGATGGGTGCCCGCTTAAAATTGCACCCGAAAGAAATTGATCGACTTCTAAAATTGCTTCCTCAACACATAAGCCGCGCACGTCAATCTCACTAGGCGTCGTCGCAAGCCGCAATTCCCGTACACCCCCCGCGCCCGCACGGAACGTTTTAGGATGCGGCTTCTCCGGCTTGCGCATGTGGCGAAGCTCGTTTTCTTTCACCGTCAGTTTCATGATGCCCGCCTGTACCTGCACGTTTCCATCTTTGTCCGGTGCGGTCAATACCGTCGCCGTGATGTTCGATACGTTGATTAACTGTACCTCGTCCCCAGGTCGTACCGGACGCACCTGCTCCGGTGCAAGCGTGCGCTTTTCCTTCGTTTTGCGCAGGTCACTCTCCGACTGCGTTATCGCACTGCGCAGCGCCGCCCGCGCTGCCGCCAGGTTCTTGTCGTTTGCGTCTGCATTCGCCATCCGCTTCATTTCATCCAGCTCGCTGAAAACTGTTTCCGCTGTCATGCGTGCATCCTTTAAGATGAAATCTGCTTTGCTTCGTGCAGCCTCAATGATTCGATCGGCTTCGTCTTCCGTCTTGTCACGCAGGGAACCTGCTTTGTCCCGCTCACTCTGTGCCGCCGCACGGAGCCGCTCCGCTTCCGCTTTGTATCGCTCCAGGTCACGACGTTCGCGTTCCAACTCGGCAATTACATCCTCAAACCGCGTACTCTCGGACGAAAGCTGCTCCCGTGCACGGTCTAATACAGTCGGCTGGAGCCCCAGACGCGCCGCTATCGCAAATGCATTCGATTTGCCCGGTATGCCCGTCAGCAGACGGAAGGTCGGCCGCAGCGTCTTTACATCAAATTCACACGATGCATTCTCGACCCCGTCCGTCGTCAGAGCAAAGGTCTTTAGCTCGGAATAGTGCGTCGTCGCCGCAACCCGCGCACCCATTTGCCGCGCATATCCAATAATCGATACCGCCAGCGCTGCACCCTCTACCGGGTCCGTGCCCGCGCCCAATTCGTCAAACAATACCAGATCACCCGGCGCACAGCAATCCATTATGGATACAATCGTTTTCATATGCGAGGAAAAAGTTGACAGACTCTGTTCAATCGATTGTTCATCGCCTATATCCGCATAAATGTTCTCAAATATGCATACCTCTGACAATTCACTCGCCGAAATATGCAGGCCGGATGCGGCCATCAGGCTTAACAGGCCGAGCGTTTTCAGGGAAACCGTCTTGCCGCCTGTGTTCGGCCCCGTGATGACCAGCGTGTCGTATTCTCCGCCAATCTCAATATCAATCGGTACCGCCGTTTTACGGTTCAGAAGCGGATGCCGTGCACGCAGCAGCTTGGTATGATATCCTTCCCCGACCAGGTGCGGCGCGTCTGCGTTCAGGTCAAAGGACAGTTTCGCCTTGGCAAAAATAAAATCCAACATGCAAAGAGATTCATAATCCGTCTCGATTGATAAGCGGCACGCAGCGACATTTGCTGAGATTTCAGACAGAATCCGCTCGATTTCTGCGGCTTCCCGCCCTTCCAATACCTTTATCTGGTTGTTTATTTCTACTACCTGCGAAGGCTCGATGAATACCGTTGCGCCTGATGAGGACACGTCATGTACCAGGCCGGAGATTTCTCCGCGGTGTTCAGCTTTTACCGGTACGACGAAACGTCCGCCACGCTGCGTAATCAATGCTTCCTGCAAGTATTTTGCACGTTCGCCGGAAACAAGTTTGCCCAGCGTTTCCCGTACCTTGCCTGAAATCCGTCGCTTCTCCCGGCGGATGTGCAGCAGTTCAGGTGATGCGCCGTCTGCCATTTCTTCTTCGCTTAAAATGGAGGAAGTAATGCGCTCTTCCAATATCCGGTTGCCGGAAAGACGCTGGAAAATAGGGGTTAAAGTCGTTTTTTCTTCCTCTTCTGCAACATAGCCCTGTGTCAGCCGCGCCGCCTGGAGCACGGATGCAATGTCTAACAGTTCGCGGAAATTCAGCACGCCGCCCCGGTCTGCGCGTGACAACGAAGCCAATACCTCCCGGATGCCGCCAAGCGGCGGTGAACCACTGCGTAACATAAGGTTTTTTGCATCCGTTGTTTGCTGCATGGCAAGCAGTGCATCTTCACGGTCCGAAATCGGACGCAGCGAAAGCGCCGTTTCTTTTGCCTTTTGAGAAGAGGCATTCGCGGCAAGGCGTTCCAGGATTGCCGGGTATTCCAGTGTTAAAAGTGATTTTTCGCCTAATTGATTCATTGTTGATTCTCCATTTATTCCACTATCGGAGTTCAGGGGTTTGCTTTAATCCTTTGTACATGACAGCTTATTTTATTGTGGATTCTAAATATTCTTTAAGTCATCAGCCAGATAGCCGTCACTCATGCAGTGCATATCGGAAATACCATTGCTGATTAAATCATAGGTAGTTGAATGGTAAAAGAAATCCAGTGCATCACTAAGAGAGAGGTTTGTTTGCACCACAAATTGTGCTATGATAGAAGTATATTGCTATTTATATTGAGATCTGTAATAACATTGTCCCTACAACTGTACTAACGAATGATAAAACCGCAGGCTGTCGAACAGCTTATCGGTATAGTAGATGGTAAAATCCTCACAAATTTCGTTCAGGATACGCAGGGAATCGCCGCCGAGGGAAAAGGAATAGACTTTTTTAAGGTCAGCGGAAACGATATGCTGCATTGCGGCGAGCGTACCTTTTGGCAGTTGTCTATAATCTGCGCCGAGGCGGCGGGCGCAATCTGTGCAGGCGGCGGTGCCTGCGCGGACGGAGAACCAGACGGCATCGGGTTCAAGGCTGACGCCGCAGACAGCGCAGGGATCTAACTGAGGGAGGAAGCCGGACTCAGCCATAAGCCGCAATTCAAAGGAGGGTTTAATAATCGTTGGAGATCGTTTATGTTCACTAAGCAGGCGGAGCGCACCTAAAAACAGCCGAGTAAGAGCGGGGGAATCTTCTTCGGCGCTGCTGAGGACAGCTGCGAGTTCGGACATATAGCAGGCCAGGGCATAGGATTCGATTTCCTGTGTGACGCCCCAGAAGGGGCAAATCAGCTCCGCATCGTTGAAGGAAAATTTCCCATGGCGTTCGAAGAGGCTGAACTCGCTCCAGCAAAAGAGGCGGGCTGCGTTAGCAGCGCGGCTGCCTTTGCGTCTGGCGTTACGGCAGAGGACTTCGATGCGGCGGCCGTATTCAGTGAGAACGGTTATGTACCGGTCGTGCTCGCTGAAATCAACCTCGCGGATCACGAGGCATTTTAACTTGATCTGCTGCATCGGCACCCCTTTGCTCCAACCGATAAAGCATATACGCCATCGGCTCACCTGTTTCCCCAAAAACCTGCCAAAAATCCATCAAAAACACCTCCAATACGCCTATTTTCCCCCTACTGCCGTTGTTCATGCAAGGGAAAAAATTGCAGCTTCCCCAGAGGACCCTGTCCTCTGGACTCCTGCGCCTATGCGGCGGGCACCCCTAAAGGGGCGGCCCCTGCGCGGGGAGCGCCAAAGGGCGCTGCCCTCTGGACTCCCGCTGGGGCTATGCCCCAGACCCCGAGATGCTGCGCATCTCTGCCTCGCCTGCGGGCGGGACGGGGGATTGGGTGCGTCAGAAACTGTATATGCAGTGCTGACCGGCCTGCCAAAAGGCAGGGCAGTCCGGTCGGGAAGGCTGCTTTCTTTATGGATGGTTTAAGATATGAGATTACTCGTTTTCATAGCCAAAATTACGCATTTGGAATTTGTTATTCCGCCAATCTTCCTTAACTTTTATCCACAGGTCAAGGTAAACTTTTGCATTTAGCATACGTTCTATATCTTGCCGTGCCATTTGCCCTATTTTTTTCAGCATGTCGCCATGTTTACCGATAATAATACCTTTATGGCTATTTTTTTCGCAGTAGATAATTGCATGGATAGAGACAAGGCCGTCCTCGCGCTCGTCCATTTTTTCAATGCCGACGGCGGTGCCGTGTGGGACTTCACGCTGCAATAAAATCAGCATTTTTTCACGGATGATTTCTGCAATCAGCTGTTTTTCAGGCTGGTCAGATACCATATCCTCCGGGAAAAGCTGCGGCCCTTCCAATGCAAATTTTGTCAGCTCGTCCAACAGCTCATCGGTTCCCTCACCAGTGCGCGCGGAAACTGGTATGATTGCCTGAAATTCATGTGCCTGTGCATAGCACGCAATGACAGCAAGCAGTGATTCTTTCGGAACGGTATCTATTTTATTGATGACAAGCACAGACGGCATTGAGGATGCTTTGATTTGGCTGATCAGGCTTTCCTCTGCCGGGCCGATATTGGCAATCGGTTCCACAACCAGTGCTGCGGCATCGACTTCGCTTACTGTATCAGTGATGACTTTCACCATATAATCGCCCAGCCGTGAACGCGGCTTGTGCAGCCCAGGCGTATCTAAAAATACATATTGACAGCCCGCCCGATTGAGAACGCCGGTAATGCGGGTGCGCGTGGTTTGCGGCTTTGCGGATACGATTGCTACTTTTGTGCCGACAAGCCGGTTTGTCAGTGTCGATTTTCCGACGTTCGGCCTGCCTACGACCGAGATCATGGCGCTTTTTGTAATTTCCATAGTTTCCTTTCCTGTCAGACTGTTTGCGCTTATGCGTGTTATTATAATATCCATTTGGAATTCTGTCAATCCTGTTTATTATAAGGAGAAAATTTTATTATCAGGATAACCTCTTAAAACCACTTAAAGCACTAAATCGAATGGTATAATAATTCAAAATCCAGCATAATAAATACTATTCCGCATGACATTACCCGGCCCGCCGTCCTTTTGGCGGGCCGGGCAGTAGGTAAAAACGGATGTAACCGCACCCATTCCCCGCCGTAGCGAAATAAAGTTTTTACTCGATTTTTTTACAAAAAAATCGCGGGTGCAGGGCAGCGCCCTGCCGCTGTCCGCGCAGGACCGTTACGGTTCAATGGTGCCGCCGTGATTCAGGAACAGGCCGGTGAAGCGTTCGCGGTGTTCGGCTTCGGTGAAATTGCCTTGTTTCATGCGTTCGAGTTCGTTTTGTTCGCCGGCAAGGTTGCAGCGTGCCAGTTCTAAAAGTTCTGCGGCATCCCGGCGGGGGATTACGACAAGGCCGTCTGCGTCACCTACCAAAATGTCGCCGGGCATTACGACCTGGCCGCCGCATACGACAGGTACGTTGATTTCGCCGGGACCTTCGCGGTAGGGGCCGAGCGGTGTGGCTGCTTTGGCAAATACAGGAAGGGCGCTGTTTTGAATATCGGCAAGGTCGCGGACGGCTCCATTGACAACAAAACCACCTAATTTGCGTAGTTCGGCATAAGCCAACATCATGCCGCCAACCAGGGCACGGTCAGTGTAGCCCGCACCGTCAATTACAATGATATCGCCCGGCTGTGCATAGTCCAGCGCAGCCTGTGCAACAAGATTGTCGCCGGACGGCACCTTGACCGTGAAAGCAGGTCCTAAAAGGTTTTTGTGATTGAAAGCACGAATGCCGCCAAACATACAGTTCATTTTGCGCACACAGTCGCCAATGTTGCTGCTTGGAATGCCGCGGTAGCTTTCAATGAGGGCAGGGTCAGGGCGTTCAAAGTGAAGGAAGGCCCGGAATCCAATCGGCATGATTTGTGAGTCCCCTTTCCGGTAGGATCAATAATGGCTTTTTCTGTATTTTAACATTGCTGACTGCGTCCTGTCAATGCACTGCGGATAGAAATGAACGTTTAGAATCAGTTTGGCCAATATTTGGAAGTTAATGGGGAACTTCGCAACTTTTTTCCAGTTACCGGTTGAATTTTTTGTAGATTTAAGGTACAATAAAAGAAAGGAGCAACTGGGAGAGCACGCACGTGCCGTGATGGCGCCAGCGTAAGCTGCCGAAACGCTGCGAACCAATCATGGAAAAGGGGTCTTGTCAGATGAAAAAAGCAATGAATCAGTCAAAGCGCATCAGCATTCTGAACACAATCTCGGTTTTGGTTTTGATGCTGACCTTGCTGCTGGTATTTCTGAATATCAGTTACAGCAGCCGGCTTTCCAAGGCAACCAATAACCGTGCAGAGTTGACAGAGAATGCAAATGTGTTTATGGATGCTTCTGCTTATCTTACAAACGAGGTGCGTGCCTATGCATCTACAAGCATTCAGGAGCATTATGACAACTATATGAATGAGCTTAATACGCTCAGGAATCGGGAAAGCAGTCTCGCGAAGATGCAGGAGATTGGCATTACCGCTGAAGAGCAGGGACTGATTGACAAGATGGCGGGGATTTCTGATACGCTGGTCCCCTTTGAGGAAGACGCAATGGAGCAGGCGCACCGGGGAGAGAATGATAAAGCGCTTGCCTATGTGTACGGGGATGAATACAGCAGCGCGATTTCGCAGATCAACGATATTAAGAAGCAGTTTCTTACAACACTTTCCAATCGTACCACCAATGAGGTAATGGAAATCACAAAAAAAAGCGCGGTCAACCGGTTTATGATGTTTGCCTCTGTAATAGTTGTATGTGCAATTCAATTTGTGATTATGCGTTTTGTGCGCAAGGATGTGCTTGTGCCCGTACTCACCGTGCGTGATCAGATGGCACAGATTGCCAGCGGCAATCTTTCTGCGGATTTCCCGCTGGAGCCGGACACATCTGAAATTGGGCGGCTGATTGCCTCTATTCATGAAACGCGGAATGAGCTGAAGCATTACATAAAAGATATTGATTCCAATCTGGCGCAAATGGCGGATGGCAATATGGATCTGGTGATTGACAGCCAGTACCGCGGAGAATTTCTGCCAATCCAGAAAGCAATGATGCAGATCGTGGATGCACTGAATATTGCATTGTCACAGATATGCGAGACGACGGAAGCAGTTGCTGATGAGGCGGAGCAGATGGCTTCTGATGCACAGGTGCTTTCGGATGGTGCGATTCGGCAGGCTTCTACGGTACAGGAGCTTTCCTCCAGCATCCAGGCATTGTCCGGCGAAGTCCGGAAAACCTCGGATGATGCGGAGGAAGCGCGCCGGTGCTCATTGGCAGCAGCTGGCAAGCTGGAGACATGCAATGAAAAGATGAGTGCATTGGCGAGTGCAATCAATGATATTTCGGTGTCATCGGAAGAAATCAGCGGCATTGTGAAAACCATACAGGATATTTCACTGCAAACGAAGATACTTGCGCTGAACGCTTCTGTTGAGGCAGCGCGTGCAGGTGCCGCAGGCAAGGGGTTTGCGGTAGTAGCGAACGAGGTGCAGAGCCTTGCGAACAAGAGCGCGGTGGCGGCGCAAAATATTACGCGGCTGATAGGCGAATCTATGCGTTTGGTACATCACGGTACAGCATTGACGGCGGATACAACGGATGCACTGACGCAGACAGTAATCGGAGCGAAACAGGCGACACAGCTGATAGAGCAGATAGCGACCTCAGCCATGCAGCAGTCCAATTCGCTAAGCTGCCTGACAGACGGCATGGGCGAAATCAACGAGGTCATTCAGACGAACGCCGAGACGGCGGAAAAATCGGCAAGTGCCGCAGGGCAGCTCCGCGAGCAAGCCGAAGAGCTCAAGGTTTCGGTCGAGAGATTCAATCTCCGCCATTGAGTGTATTGCCGATGAGGTTTGATTCTGTGCGGAAGTCCAGAGGGCGTTGCTTTCTGGACTTCCGCATTTTGAAAAAAATTGCTTAAAAAGAGGAGAAGTATTCAAATAGATACAATACCTATGTATAAACGTTTATTCGGATACCACTACACAAATGGAGGCTCTCAACAATATACAAGGGAGTATACCTGGGAAGATTGGGTAGCCGCGTCTCGAATGATTGATAGGACTCCTGGAACTAGCCATGCAAATATTATCAATGCAATCTATAATTTCTTTAAGGAACATCCCGAGAAGCTGTTAGAAGGAGGCCCCGCCAAAGAGCAAGGATGTACCGTTGATCAATTAAGAATGTTTTCCGAGTAGGGATAAGAAAACCAACCTGGTGGATCTAATCCAGGGGAGAGACAGGATTTGTTTGCAATGAAACTGAATATGTGTTGACGGTCAGCCTGCTTAAAGGAAAGCGGGCTGGCCATTTTTTATTGCATTTGTACGTGTGTAGGATGATGTACTGATTATAAAAATATTAAAATTATACAATGAATATTCCACAAAAAATAATTCTATAGGGTAAGCAATGAAAAAGACCGCCCAGCCTGCAATCCTTTTGGCAGGCTGGGCAGCACAGTAGGAACAATTATAGAGCACCCAGTCCTCCGTCCCGCCCGCAGGCGAGGCGGAGATGCGAAGCATCTCGGGGTCTGGGGCAAAGCCCCAGCGGGAGTCCAGAGGGCAGAGCCCGCTGGTGCGCGCCGCAAAGGCGATCTCTCCGGCGAGGAGCGGGAGTCCAGAGGGCAGAGCCCGCTGGTTAGTCATTGCGGCGGAGCTTCATTTCTTTCCATTCGTCCTTCGATATCAGGATTTGGCGCGGCTTTGAGCCGTCAAATGGGCCGACAATTCCACGTTCCTCCATCTGATCTACAATGCGCGCCGCCCGCGAGTAGCCCAGCTTGAGCCGTCTCTGAAGCATAGAAGTAGAAGCCTGTCCGCAGTTCATTACAACATCAATTGCTTCCATCAGCATTTCATCTTCGTCACCCTCTGCGGATGCACTGCCTTTGCCCTTCCCCTTTTCATCATCGCTTTCGCATTGGCGCTCAATGTGTTCGAGTATTTCTTCATTGTATTCTGCCGTTGCAGATTCCTTGATTTGTGCGATAACGCCTTCAATTTCATCCGAGGAGATAAAGCATCCCTGAATGCGCTGCGGTTTGCCGCCGCCAATCGGCGCATACAGCATGTCACCCTTGCCGATCAGCTTCTCTGCACCCGTCTGATCCAAAATTATGCGGCTTTCCACCTGGCTCGCTACCGCAAACGCAATGCGCGAAGGAATATTCGATTTCATGATGCCCGTGATCACGTCAGCCGACGGACGCTGCGTTGCAACAATCAAATGCATCCCGGCCGCACGCGCTTTCTGTGCAATGCGGCAAATGGAAGTTTCAACGTCTTTTGCTGCAACCATCATCAGGTCTGCCAGCTCGTCGATCACAATGACAATTTGCGGCAGCACCTGGTAGTTATCCGGTGAATCATCTTCCGCAAACTGTGCGGCTTTGCGCTTCTGGCGCATCTGCGCATTAAAATCTGCAAGGTTGCGGACCTGGTTGTCTGCAAACAGCTTGTAGCGCCGTTCCATTTCGCCGACCGACCAGTTCAGCGCACCTGCTGCTTTTTTGGGATCGGTTACGACCGGTATCAGCAGATGCGGTACACCATTGTAATTGCCCAGTTCGACCATTTTGGGGTCTACCATAATCAGCCGAACCTCTTCCGGCGTGGAGTTGTATAGAATGGAAATCAGCATGGAGTTTACGCAGACCGATTTGCCGGAACCGGTCGTGCCCGCAATCAGCAAATGCGGCATTTTTGCAATGTCGCCGATGACCGGCGCACCCGTAATATCCTTACCAACCGCAAAAGACAGCTTGCTGGTTGCATTCCGAAAAGCCGGGGAGGCGATGCATTCGCGTATGCTGACCATGGTAACGGTCTTATTCGGAACCTCAATGCCGATTGCAACTTTATCCGGAATGGGAGCAATACGCACCGAAAGCGCCCCCAGGGAAAGTGCAATATCGTCAGAAAGTGCAGTGATGCGGGAGAATTTAATCCCACGCGAGATGGTCAGCTCAAACCTTGTGACCGACGGCCCGCGCACGACCCCAATGATTTTTGCATCAATGCCAAAGGATTGAAGCGTGTCCACCAGACGGGCAGAATTCTCTTGAAGCTCCATTTCAACGCCCATGCTGGAGGTGGGGCCCGCCTCATTCAGCAGTTCAAGAGAGGGTTTGATGTAGGGTGGGAGCGGAGCCTGTTGGTTTTCGTCCATCTCGGCGGCCATTTTAGCGGCCATTTCCTCGGCGGCCCGTTCAGCCTCGCGTTTTTCCTCTGCTTTTGTTTTTGGTTTCGGAGGCTTGTCCGAAGCCGGTTCCTCAGGAATTGGCGTTTCGGTAATCGGCTCAGCGGGCGGCGCACCGACTTCAAGTGAGGCCTCGGCAGATACGCCCGAGAAATCCAGCACGTCAGCCTCTGTATCAAATACATCGGCGTCATCCGCTTCGATCTGCACAGAGGTGCTGTCTCCAGCAGGGAACTGCGCACCGGATGGATTTTTGCGGGCGCGTTCGGCGTTGCGGGCGGCGGAAGCCTCTGCGGCAGCACGTACTTGTTCTGCAAGCATCTGTTCGGCCAGGTTGGGCGGCACGGCTCCACCGGATTCAACTTCCTGCTGCTGCACAAGGTCTAGGATATCGTGCACAGGAGCATCCATATGGGCTTGTCCTGTTCCGCGCAGATATTCAGCGGGGGAGATAGGTTTTTTACGTTTGGCATCCGCAACGGTTTGTGCGGCTGGTTTTTTGAAGATAGAAGACGGGTCGTCATCCAGCACAGGCGGTGCGGGCTGTTCGTCGTCGAGCGAGATATTGTAGTTGGCAATATTGGGCCTGCCGCGCTGCTGTTGGCGGAGCTGGCGTTGCTGTTGGCGCTGCTGATGCAGCACATGGACGTTGGGAATTTCAGGGGGCGCTTCATAGTGTTCCCGTTCTTCATCTGAATCATATTCGTATTCGGGGGGCTGGAAGGCTTCCCAGATCATGACGGGGGTAACGCGTGCGGCGGCGAGTCCGGCGCCGACGGTAAGGACGAGAAGGACGAGCACAGCGCCGAACCAGCTGAGGGCCCATTGCAGGCCGAGGTAGAGCAGGCCACCGAGCAGGCCGCCTGACCAGAGTTCCGCACCTGCGGTAAGCAGCTGGGAGACGGTGCCGCTGCTGCGCTCGAAGGAGCTGCCCCAAAAGACGGCATGGATCAGTGCGGCGAGCAGCACAGGTTCTGCGAGGATGCAGAAAGCGCGCAGCCGCACGGGTCCTTTGCGGCGAACGAATAGCAGTGCGCTGACGAGCAGCAGCGCGAAGGGCAGCGGATACAGTCCGATTCCGAGCAGGCCGCCCAGGGCGCTGCGGAGCATTTTAAGGACTGCGCCCTCAATCGGGAGCAGGGCGAGCAGGCTGATAAGGCCGACAATGCCCCAGAGGGCGGCCCAGAGCCCACGCGGGATACCGGCGGGCTCCGGGGGCGGGGTCGTTTTTTTCCGGCTGGAAGAACTTCTGCCGGACGAACTGGATTTTGACGAAGTTTTTCTTTTTTCTGCGGCCAAAGCGCCACACCTCCATAAACAAACGGTCCCGGCAGCTGAATCGGCGCGGGCGGCGGTCCTGCGCGGACGGCGCGCCTCGCCGGCGGGGCGTCCTATGCGGACGGCACAATTTTTTCGAGAAAAAATTGACTAAAAGCTTTATTACGCCTGCGGGCGGGACGGGGGATTTTTTTGGTTTGGGGACAGGTTTTTTTACAGTGTTGACCGGCCCGCCAAAGGGACGGCGGGCCGGTCGGCAGACGGCATTTTAGGGAATTGTTGTTACAAGCCCTAAACGGTGTCTGTACGGCATCAGGTACTGCCATACTAAGATATTTTTGAAATCTGGCAGGATTCCTGTAAAAGTTACTTAAACAGGGTTTTAAGCGGCTTTGAAACGGACGATAATGGATGCAGCGATAGACAGGATACCAACCAGGCTGCAATAAACCACAAACGGACGGAAATGGCCCTTATTGGTCACAAAGCGGATCATACGGATCGCCAGCAGACCCGATACAAGGGAGACAACAACGCCCAGCAGATACATCGGGATAGGGATACCGGTTGATTCTGCCTGTGCTAAAGCGTCCCCGACTTCAAGCAGGTTCGCGCCGAATACGACTGGCAACGACATTATAAATGCAAACCGTACTGCAAAATCACGGCTGAACCCGCGGAACAATCCTGCACAGATGGTCGAGCCGGAGCGTGAGATGCCTGGTACGACTGCAACTGCCTGTGCGCATCCGATTAAGAATGCATCCAGCCAGGTTGCATTTGCAGCGTCTTTGCGCAGCCGAGGGGCACGTTCGCTCAGCAGCAGGACGACTGCCGTTACCAGCAGTGCACAGCCGACAAACAGGGTGTTTGAAAAAAGTGCATCCAGTTTGTCCTTGAGAAGCAGCACCGGAAACATCGGTACGATGGTAATCAGAACCATTACGATGAAGCGGCGGTAGGGCCGGTTTTCCAGTCGGAAGCCGTCGCGCACCCAACCGAAAAACTCAATTAGAAGCTCACGGATGTCACCCCAGAATGCGATAAACACCGATAGCAGCGTGCCGAAATGCAGCAGCACATCAAACAACATATAATCGGCTTCCGGATTGGAGCCGCCGAAAAATGTCTGCACCAAAACAAGGTGCCCTGATGAGGAAACCGGCAGAAATTCCGTCAGTCCCTGCACCAGCCCAAGCAGTATGGCAAGTCCGGCTGTCATGGTATTGTTTTCCCTCCCTGTCTGGCAGCGTTTGCCGCTGCCGCTTGCGGATTTTCATACATTTATAATACTACCATATTTCGGGCAGGTATGCTATCCTTTTTTTTCCCGTATGCACAAAATTTTCAGGTCAAATTTTGTGTAGAGTTATTTTATCAAGATTAAAAATAAATCCTTTTCAAATTATAAAAAATATGTTATAATATGGTAGCAAAGGATGTTTGCGGAAAACTTGCTGCGTTTTGGAAATTGAATGCCGATAAAAATCTTTTTGCCGTTTGTCTGCGGCGGGGAGGTGGGAGCGGCGCCGTGCTGAGGAGCAATATTATGTACTTAAAATTGAATTTGGATGGAATCACTCTGCGCTTTCAAATCAGGGATTATGCGCCTATGCAGGAAGGCAGTGGGGACAAGCAGTGGATTTATGCGGATTTTTCTTTTTCCGCGCTGCCGCAGCTGAGTTACCAAAGGCTGAATGATGAGTTATTCCAGGCATACGAGGTGGCAGGGTTGGCCACTGCACTGGAGCAGCTGCTGGACGGAGAAGCCGCAGAAGATTATGAAATGATCTGTGTCGAGCCGGATTTTACCTTTGCTTTCCATCCGGTGCAGAACGGAAAATATGAAACGATTGACAGCAGTATGGATTGGACGGTTGGTTACTGGGATGGAGACGTTTTGGAGCCTAATTCCATTTCGGTGAGGTTGGGGCGCTTAGAAATTGAACAGATGTTGATTTATCTCAAGCTCTCAATGGGGACGCTGAATGCGGCTGATCCGGAAGTACAGCGCTGTATGGAATGCCATGCGATCTGTGCCTGAGATTGCTGAACAGGACTGCTGTTTTCCAATGCTTGACAAGGTCTGACCGCTCATTTATAATGGAAAGCAGACAGTACCCAGCGAATTCGGGAGCAAATCTTCCATACAAATGACCAGAAAGCAGGTGTTTTCATGCTCCTTAACAGTTTTCTTTTGTCCGTCAATGCGATTACATCCATTTTCTTTATGATGGTGGTCGGTTATGGGGCAAAATGTCTGCTGCATCTGGACAAAGATATGATTCGGCGGTTTAACAGTTTAGTTTTTCATACTCTGTTGCCGCTGATGCTCTTTTATAACATTTATACCTCTGATATCCGGGCGAACACAGATTTTCGCTGCCTAGGGTTTGCACTGGCCGCTCTGATTGTACTTTTCTTTCTGACGTGGGGAATTGTCAAACGTGTCGAGCCTGCAAATGATCATCGAGGCGTTATGATTCAGGCCTCTTTCCGCAGTAATTTTCTGCTTCTGGGATTCCCTCTGATTCGTGAGCTTTGCCCAGGTGCTGACCTTTCGACTGCCGCAGTTCTGATTGCCGTAGTTGTTCCCTGTTATAATGCGCTGGCAGTTATCACACTGGAAACATTCCATCAGAAGGAAATCAATTTCCGCAAGATTATTACCGGTATTGCAAAGAATCCCCTGATATTGGCTTCTGCTGCCGGGATTCTGGTGAATCTTTCCGGACTGCGTCTGCCGGATTGCTTTGCGAATCCGATTTCGCAGCTGGGTTCATCTGCATCGCCGGTTGCGCTGCTTCTGCTTGGTGCGGAGTTTGAATTGCACAGCCTGCGTGTTCACCGGAGGAACCTTGCAATTTGTACGTCATTCCGTCTGCTCATTTATCCGGCTGTTGCATTGACACTTGCAGCATTGCTTGGATTCCGCGGTGCAGAATTTGCCGCTTTAATCTCCATGTTTGCAACTCCGGCAGCGGTTGCGTCTTTCAGCATGGCAGTGCAAATGGGAGGAAATGCCGAGCTTGCCGCCTGTGCTGTGACAACAACAACACTGCTTTCTGCCGGGACGATGTTCTGTTGGATTTTCCTTTTTAAGTCACTCGGAATGTTTTAAGATTTTGCCGCTGACAGTGGAATCAAAGGCCACATCAGCGGTATTTTTGCTGCCTTGAAAAAAATCACGCAGATAACCGACCGGCCCGCTGTCCTTATGGCGGGCCGGTCAGCACAGAAAAACGAATAGAACTGCACCCAAATCCCCGTCCCGCCCGCAGGCGAAACAGAGATGCGAAGCATCTCGGGGTCTGGGGCGTTTGCCCCAGCGGGAGTCCAGAGGGCAGCGCCCTCTGGCGCACCCCGCGTAGGGGCGGGTGCAGGGCAGCGCCCTGCCGCTGTCCGCGCAGGACACCTCCCCGGCGAGGGGTGCCCGCCGCATAGGCGCGGGTGCAGGGCAGCGCCCTGCCGCTGTCCGCGCAGGACGCCTCCCCGGCGAGGGGTGCCCGCCGCATAGGCGCGGGTGCAGGGCAGCG
>CAJUSB010000033.1 GCA_910589115.1 uncultured Clostridia bacterium
CGCAGCATCTCGGGGTCTGGGGGCAAAAAGCCCCCAGCGGGAGTCCAGAGGGCAGCGCCCTCTGGCGCCCCCTGCGTAAGGGCGTCACGAAAAGCAGTGCCCCCTGCGCAAGGGCGTCACGAAAAGCAGTGCACCCTCACCCCGGCAGTACCTTCACATAGTATTTCCGCGTGCGGGGGCCGTCAAACTCGCAAAAGTAAACGCCCTGCCATGTGCCCAGCAAGGGCTTTCCCTCCTCTATCAGGATGGTTTCACTCGCCCCAACCGCCGAACACTTCAAGTGCGCGTCTGAGTTGCCCTCCATGTGCCGGAACGTGCGCCGGTCCGGGAAAGCCTCATCATATCCCAAAATCAGGTCGTGCTGTACATCAGGATCTGCATTTTCATTGATCGTGATTGCGCCGGTCGTGTGCGGGCAGAATACCACGCAAATGCCGCTCTCTACGCCGGATTCCGAAATCACCCGGCGTACATTCGATGTAATGTTGTAAAAACCTTCGCGCCCGGTGTCGAGCGAAAATATCTGTGTCCTCATGCCTTTTCCTCCGTATCACGGTTTTCACGTAAATAGGTCGCTTCCAGGTCGGACAAGTGCAGCTTAACCGCCAGCGGGTACTTTTCAAATGCGTGCGCCAGAGCAAAGGAACCGCCGCGCACCGCCTCGTCAAAACCGCCCATATGCCAGCGGATTGCAACCGCTTCCTCATTTTTCAGCCGCATGAAACGCTCAATCAGAAAAACCGATTTCTCACCGTGCCCGTATGGGAACCGGTCGTCTATCGCATAGACCGGTACTTTCTCCCATTGGCCGCGGTCGTTTTTGCGGTTGCGCATTTCGATTGTGTAAAATCCTGCTTTGCACAGGTCGTGCAGCAGTGTTACGATTGCAACCGATTCCGGGTCGTCTGAGCCCTCCTCAAAATGCTTGTCGCGGAATACCTGATAAACATTCAGCGAATGCTCCAGCAGCCCGCCCTCATATGCCGCGTGGAACCGCGTAGAAGCCGGGGCAGTGAAAAAATCGGTTGTTTCCATCCATTCCAGCAGCTTTGCAGCGCCGGGACGATGGACAAACTCCTGAAAAATATCCAAAAACGCTTGTTTCATGCGTGTGCTTCCTCCATTCGTTCAATTACCAGGTCCCGCAGGGTGTCCACCTGGTTCAGGGACGGGTCTTCCAGCACGATGGACAGCAGCCAGCGCTGCATCAGCCCAATTTCGGCATCGGAAAGCCCCAAAAATTGCAGATCATAACCATTCAGGCACAGGTCGCGCACGGTAAGCGGCTGATGTGCAGTCAGCACATTATTCAGCTGGAATTCAGTCACCTGATACCAGCGCAGATAATCCGGGTGGGTGCCTTGTCCGATGCAGTCAGCCTTTTTGAGTGCGAGCAGCGCACGGCAGCGGGCTTCCCCCCAGTTAGAAAGGCGGCGGCGCACCTGCCGTTCTTCCTCACCGAAAGGCACGTCATGCTGACGTACCAGAAAAGCAACGCTGCGCTGGAGTTCACCGGGGGCGCAAAGTTCGCGCAGCCGCACCTCAGCAAGCGCTTCAGAGGCTTTCGGATGTCCATAAAAGTGGCCGACTCCGTGATCGTCCAGCGTGAAGGTGGACGGTTTTCCGGCATCATGGAAAAGGGCCGCCCAGCGCAGCGCGGGGGTAGGCGGCACAGACTCGACCACGCGGACGGTATGTTCAAACACGTCGTAAAGGTGATGATAATTTCGCTGGTCGAAACCGGCCATTGGTTCGATTTCGGGCAGGACACTGGACAGAACGTCGTGTGCCTGCCGGAGGATACGGCCGGTATAGCGGGCGAGCAGGAGGCGGTTGAGCTCGCTGAAAACGCGTTCGGGTGCGAGATGGAGCAGCGTGTGGGATTTCCGGCGCATTGCGGCGGCGGTATCTGCTTCGATTGAGAAACCGGTCTCTGCTGCAAGGCGAAGCCCGCGCAGGATTCGCAGAGCATCCTCATCGAAACGTTTTGCGGGCACGCCGACGCAGCGCAGGAGGCCTGCGCGCAGGTCGCGGCGGCCGTCGAAGGGATCGACGAGTCCGCGGGTGGGGGAATATGCCATTGCATTCACGGTAAAGTCGCGCCGGGACAGGTCGAAGCGGATATCCTGTACAAAGCGCACGCCGTCCGGGTGGCGTGCATCGGAGTAACTGCTCTCTACGCGGTAGGTGGTAATTTCGATAGGGCCGCCGTCCTGGGGCAGCAGGGTCACGGTGCCGTGCCGCAGGCCGGTGTCGAGGAATCGTTCACCGGCGAGGGCTAGCTTCACCTGATTCGGGGTAGCGGAGGTGCACAAATCGAAATCGTGGGGCCTGCGCCCCATCAGGGTATCGCGCACGCTGCCGCCGACGAGGTAGGCGGAGTGTCCGGCGGCTTCCAGGCGGGCGAGGGCGAGGTGCACGCAGTCGGGCAGCAGGAAACCTCTCATTTTTTGCCATCCTTTCGTTGGAGGCGGTGGGCGGTGCCGTCTGGGCGGAGGACGATTGTATTGTCCAGTTGGCTTTGAAGGCTGCGGCGGAACCCGGCGACGTAGTCCTCACGGAGTTTTTTCTGCTCCTTTGCCTCTTCTGGGGTAAGGCCGGTGGTTTTTGCTTTTTTCGCCAGGAAGTTAATACGCTCAATATCGGCCATAGGAAGGCCCCTTTCTGAAAGTCGGTAAATATGGGGTGCTCCAAGGGAACGCCCCTACGCGGGGAGCGCCAAAGGGCTCTGCCCTCTGGACTCCCGCAATTTTTTCGAGAAAAAATTGAGTAAAAGCTTTCTCTCGCCTGCGGGCGGGACGGCGGGTGCCGTACCCGTTTTTGCAGTGTACCCGGCCTGCCAAAAGCAGGGCAGGCCGGGTGGTCAGGTGCGGTGGGAATTTATTTCTTCTTACCTATTATAGCAAATCGGGTGATGGATGTCGAGAGGTTTTCCATGTACTTTGTGCGGGCTGGGTAGGGGAATAGATAGTGGGTGTGTGGATAATTTTACAGCAGGGCTTAATCAAACAGGTGCTGTTCTTCAGATAATGAATCAACTTTGATGCGTTTGGACATCAGGAAATGCTTGCCGCAGTCGTTTTGTACTGGGCCGAGGTTTTCAAATGCGAATTTATGGTAGAAGCCCTGGGCGCGTACGTTATTTTCGGCTGCACGGGCGCATAGATATTCAGCGCCGCGCGCGCGGTAAACACTGATTGCTTGTCCAAGGATCTGCTGGCTTAGTCCGGTTCCGCGATATTCGCTGCCGATACAGAAGCCGCCCACCATGCCGCAGCCCGGACCGGCATCCTCCAGGATATTTAAGTAAACCAGTGCGGCGGGGGTGTCATCCAGCATTCCGAAGGTAACGGCGCGGGGATCGGCCGATGCACATGCTGCCGCCTGCGCGGCAAGTGCATCTGCATCGAAATTGGAGAGGGTGCCATATGCATTCCGGTGCAGCTCCTGCATGAAGTCCAGAAAAAGGGGCTGATCTGATTCCGGTGCATAAGGCCGGAACCAGAGCTGCATCGTTGAGGGGGCGCCCTTGACATTTGTCCAACCGATGGATGCAAAGGTTGACAGTTCCTCGGTCAGGTGTGAAGCGTCATTCCAGTAAACGGCTTTGCAGTCGTCCTGTGAAAATTCAAACTTTGCAGTACAGGTATTGTCACCCCAGCCGATTTCGCCGATTTGTTCGGCAGGAAGCCCCAGCGCAATACACAGGCAGCCGCGAATGGCAGAACCATGCGACACAACGGCAATGGACTGCCCGTCATGGGCGGCAGCGAGTTCGCGTAATGTTTGAAATACCCGTTCCCCTGCGCCGATCACGCTTTCCCCGCCGGGGACGATACACTGTCCCGGATGGTGCTGCCAGTCGGCATAATGCGCCGGATCAATGCGCGGCAGTTCGGCCCACGGTTTATCTTCCCAATCGCCCATATTGATTTCGCGCAGTTCTGGACGGATACGCACCCGCATTCCTTTCCGGTCAGCGATAGCCTTTGCAGTATGGCGGGCACGGTATAGGTCGGAGGCGTAAATAGCGGCCAGCGGCACTTCTGCAAACCGGTCTGCCAGACATGCGAGCTGTGCGGGTGCGCGGTGGGTCAGCAATGCGTCATATTGTCCGTGGCACCGGCGGTAGACGTTGCCCTCGGCTTCGGCATGACGGATCAAATAGAGTGTTGTCATACGAGCACGCCTCCGGAAAGTTCATTTACATCCTTGATCTGATGTTCAGCCAGATAGGTTTTTAATTCCGCCAGTGCTTTGACCGGGCACAGCGGGTCACGGAACATTGCTGCACCAATGGCAACTGCATTTGCGCCTGCGAGCATCATTTCCACAACGTCGCGGCCCGTGCGAATGCCGCCCATCCCTAAAATCGGCACATCAACGGCTTGGCGCACCTGATAGACCATACGCACGGCCACCGGCAGTACAGCCGGGCCGGATAAGCCGCCCATTGTGTTGGACAGCACGGGGCGGCGGGTTTCGGTATCAATACGCATTCCCAGGATGGTATTGATTAAGGAGAGTGCGTCCGCGCCTGCGCTGACGGCGGCACGGGCAATTTCGGCAATATCGGTCACATTGGGGGAGAGCTTGACGATCAGCGGCTTTTTCGCATATTTTTTTGCGGCGGAGACGACCTCTTCCACCATCTGCGGCTGTGTGCCGAATGCCATGCCGCCGCATTTGACATTGGGGCAGGAAATATTCATTTCAATGAGGTCTACGTCCGCGTCAGAAATTTTTTCAACCATGCCGCAGTATTCCTCCACAGTATTTCCGGAAACATTGGCGATGACAGCCGTATCAAATTGGCGGAGATATGGGATCTGTTCGGTGATAAAGCGGTCGATGCCGGGATTTTGCAGGCCGACGCAGTTCAGCATACCGGAGGGGGTTTCGGCAATGCGTGGAGGCGGATTGCCGGGGCGTTCCAGCGGGGTAAGGCCCTTGACGGAAATGCCACCGAGCGCGGAAGGGTTGAAAAACTGTCCGTATTCATGCCCGAAACCAAAGGTGCCGGAGGCAACTGTGATCGGGTTTTTGAGCGTAACGCCGCAAAAATCTACGGCAAGGTTCATGCGTACTGCCTCTTTCATTCCCAGATGACCTCCTTTGCATCAAATACAGGACCGTCCTTGCAGACGTGGCCGTAACGCAGGCCGCCGTCTCCATTTTTCAGGGCGCAGGCGCAGACCAGACACGCGCCGATACCGCAGCCCATACGTTCCTCCATGGAGACCTGGCACGGAAGCCCGGCATTTTCGGCGATTGAGGCAACGGCCCGCAGCATTCCTTTCGGCCCGCAGGCGCATACGGCGGAATAATCGGACAGGTTGTTTTCCAGAATCGTGGTCACAAAGCCGTGCACGCCATAGCTGCCGTCATCCGTGGCAATTTCGACAGGGCCGAGTGCGCGGAAATCGTCTTCCAGTATGACCGCATCGCGGCTGCGGAAACCCAGGATTGCACGCGGCGCAGCGCCCTGTGCCTTTGCTGCTTTCATCGCCATCAGCAGCGGGGGCACGCCGATTCCGCCGCCGATAAATACGGGCTGTGCGCCCAGCCCGGACAGACGGAAGCCGTTCCCCAGCGTTCCCAGGACGTCCAGTGTATCCCCGGGGCTGCGTTCGCTCAGCCATTGGGTGCCTTCGCCCTTCACCTGAAAGACAAGCCGCAGGCTTCCGCCGACCACGTCACAGATGGAGATCGGACGGCGCAGGAAATTTTTTTCACCACATGCGATATGGACAAACTGGCCGGGGCACGCCCGGACGGCAAGCGCGGGCGCGGACAGCTCCAGCAGATACAGCTGCCCTGTGAGTGCCGTCTTTGCGGTTACCCTACAGTCGGCCTGTATCGGGCGGATGCTTTCTTCGGTCATTTCATGTTTCCTCCTGTTTCTTTTACCTTTGTATTTATTGTAACCGATTTCGACAAAAAAGGCAATCTGAAGCGGTAAAATTTTATTAGGGCTGTTTGGGCGGTTTCCGGGCAGGCCGGTAAGCGCGGCCCGGCCATTGACATTTAAGGGGTGCTTTGTTACAATATAGAAAACGTTTGCACAGACGGGTTAGGAGGATTGCGGGTATGATAAAGGCAGTTATATTTGACGTAGGCGGCACCCTGCACACGCAGGTAAAGACGGATGCAAGTACGCGGCGGTTCCGGGCGCTGGTGCGTGAGGTGTTGTCACAGCACGGGGTTTTGGAGGAAACGGATGATGAAACCTTGTTCTCGGCGATTGATGAAGGGGCGCGGCGGTATAAAAAGTTTAGTGAGGATCATATGACCGAGCTTGACCCGGACGTTATCTGGCAGGATTATTTCCTGTCGCCCTTTGCCTTTGAAAAATCCCGGCTGAGCGGGGCTGGCGAAACGCTTTGCTGTATTTTTGACCTGGAAGAAAAGGAGATCATCCCGCGGGAAGGCTTACAGGAAACGATACAGGCATTGCAGTCCCGGGGGCTGCGTCTGGGGATACTTTCCAATGTGATGAGCCGCACCATGGTTCACAAAATCCTGATACGGCATGGGATTGCGGATGCATTTCCATATATTTTGCAGTCCTCTGAGTGTAAGATCCGAAAGCCGGACCCTCGTATTTTTGACATTTGCCTGTCGGATATGCATTTAACCAGGGAAGAGGTCATTTATGTAGGTGATACGATTTCGCGGGATGTGCGCGGCGCAAATGCTGCCGGTTGGAAAATCATACAGATTGACAATCCGCTGACCTATCATCGGGATGCGGCGTTCCGGGATATGGGCTATACGCCGGATGCACGGATATACCGGCTGCCTGAAATCCTGACGGTGCTGGATCGTCTGGCAGAAAAGGAGGGCTGAAAAATGCAGGGGACGGATATAATGCTTGCCAATGAACTGGATGACGGATGCATCCGCAGCGGATGCCCGGCTGGTGCGCTTTCGCACTGTACGGCGGAGGAGCTTTCAGACCATAACGCGCTCTGGCTCCGGTGCCGTTTGTGAATGCTCTGCCTGCGCGGACGGCGGTCCTACGCGGACAGCGCCAGAGGGACTTGTCCCTCTGGACTCCCTTTCTCCGCTGCGGCGGGGAATGGGTACGGCAATCATCGTTCCTGTGAAGTGCCCCGCCCGCCAAAACGACAGCGGGCGGGGTGGGTAAATGCGAAAAATTTTTCTTGACAGGCCGTAAAAAATAGGATATACTTTTCTTCGACAATTATATATATAAGAGTCTGTGTTTGAAAAGTCGTAAAGCAGGTTCTAAGACAGTTCGTAACCATCCTGTCTATAAATAAAACTAGGACATCCATGCGCCGCACTGCGGAGGTCATGGGCTTATTGATGGTGCACAAAATATTGTGTGCCTTTTTCTTTTGGGAGGTAATACATGCAAGATTTGGAACGCTACAGTGTAATTTCTGGCGCACTGCCCCGGGAGATTGTGCTTTTGCGCGGCTGTGGGTGCAGTTGGGGACGGTGTACCTTTTGCGATTACCACCTGGACAAATCCGCCAGTCAATCTGAAAATTTTGCACTGAACCGGCAGGTACTCCGCCGTGTAACCGGAGAATTCCGGCATTTGGAAGTAATCAATTCCGGTTCCTTTTGCGAGCTGGATTCCGAGACGATGGCACTGCTGGAACAGCTTTGCCGTGAGAAGGAAATCAAAACGCTGCATTTTGAATGCCACTGGATGCATCGGGACAAAATTCCTGCTTTACGAGAGCGGTTCGCCGCGTGCGGCGCATCCGTCCGCGTCCGTCTTGGCGTTGAAACCTTTGACAATGAATTTCGGGAAAATACGCTTCACAAAGGGATCCCGGAACATAACCCGGAACGGATTGCGCAGGGCTTTGATGAATGCAATCTGCTGTTCGGCCTCAACGGGCAGACCTTGCAGTCAATGCAGTACGATCTGGAAACTGGGCTGCGCTGTTTCGACCGTTTATATGTCAATCTTATGACGCCCAATTCGGCGCCGCTCCAGCCCGATCCGGCGGTCTGCGGACAATTTGTTCATGAACTGTACCCGGTTTATAAAAATCACCCGCGTATAGACATTTTACTTAAAAATACCGATTTTGGAGTTGGATGAAAGGATTTGTTTCCATGCAAAATGAGCTTTTGTTAATAATTTCTCTGGTAATCCTGTTTGGAGGCCTGCTGTTCGTGCTGCGGTTGTTTGGGCGGGCTGGATTATATATTTTTTCAGCGGTTGCTACAGTGCTCGCTAATATTGAGGTTATGATTTTAGTCCGTGCGTTCGGTATGGAAATGACGCTGGGAAATATCCTTTTTGCCGCGACTTTCCTCGTTACCGATATTTTGAGTGAGCTTTACGGGAAACAATATGCCCAGAAAGCGGTTAATCTGAGTATTTTCGGCTCGGTTTTATTTCTTCTGGTCAGTCAGTCATGGCTGCTGTATGTCCCCGCTGCGTCTGATTGGGCAATGCCCTCCTTCCAAACACTTTTTACGAACACGCCGCGCCTGCTGCTTGCCTCACTGGTTGTTTTTGCATTTACGCAAACCTTTGACGTATGGCTTTATCATAAGTGGTGGGAGTTTACCACCCATCGTTTTGGCAGCAGCGAGCGCTTCCTGTGGGTACGGAATAACGGCTCAACATTGTTTTCACAGTTGCTAAATACTTTGCTTTACAGCATTTTTGCCTTTGCTGGTGTATATTCAGTGGATACACTGATCTCCATTGTGCTGTCCACTTATGTGATTTTCATTTTTACCTCGCTTGCGGATACGCCGGTAATCTATGCAGCTCGGTGGATGAAAAAACACTGTAAGCTGCCCGACTAAACTGAAACGCATAAAAACGGCAGGCCGTCCGGTCTGCCGTTTTTGCAAATATAAAGATGAATCCATTTACGCACTCTATACACCGGTCACATAGCAAAGCAGCTCCCAATGGAATTTCGCAGGCATTTGCTTTGCGGAATCCCATTGGGAGCATGTCACAGATTTGAAAATACAATTTTTACTTCTGGTCAGCGGATTTCATGACCTCGGTCAAACCGCTTGCCAGCCCGGCAAGTCCCTGAATCTCACTCGGGATAATGATTTTAGTTGCTTTGCCGTCAGATGCTTTGGTAAAGGCCTCCAAGGCTTTCAGGCGGATAATTTGGTCGGTCGGCTGCGCTTTATTCAGCATTTCAAGAGAATCCGCAAGCGCCTTTTGCACGGTCAGCAGTGCTTCGGCTTCGCCTTCTGCCTCTTTAATTTTTGCAAGGCGGCTGGCTTCTGCACGCAGGACGGTGGACTCTTTTTCGCCCTCGGCAACCAGGATGGCAGACTGCTTTTTGCCTTCCGCGACCAGAATGGATTCACGGCGTTCGCGTTCAGCCTTCATCTGCTTTTCCATGGATTCCTGAATGGCTGCCGGTGGGATAATATTTTTCAGTTCCACGCGGTTGACCTTAATGCCCCATGCATCGGTCGCTTCGTCCAGGATCGCCCGCATTTTTGTGTTAATGATATCGCGGCTGGTCAGGGTCTGATCCAGTTCGAGATCGCCGATAATGTTTCGCAGTGTTGTTGCGGTCAGGTTTTCGATTGCCGCCATCGGGCTTTCGATACCATAGGTGAACAGTTTGGAATCGGTGACTTGAAAATACACAACGGTATCAATTTGCATTGTGACATTATCTTTTGTAATAACCGGCTGCGGTGGGAAATCAACGACCTGTTCTTTGAGCGTAACCTTCCGGGCGACGCGCTCAAAAAGAGGTATTTTGAAATGCAGGCCTGTTTCCCAGGTGCCCTGATAGGTGCCGAGCCGTTCGATTACGTAGGCACGCGCCTGCGGGACAATCACAATATTGCTCGCAATGAATGCGATCAGCACCACAAACAATACTAACCACAGAATAAAATAAGGCATAGAATCTTCCTCCTTTTCCGTTTCGGGGATGTGCTGTTTAACCGTTTTCCTCCGGCTGGTCAGCCCGTTCCACAATAACCTTGACGCCCTCAATGGCTTTGATACGGACAAGCGCACCTACCGGGCAGCTTTCTCCTCCGACAGAACGGGCCGTCCAAATCTGTCCAAAAACCTTGACTGCGCCGGACCCCTGCATATTATCAATCGTCTCGGTCACAACCGCAGTCTGCCCGATGACCCGATCCGCATTGGTTGCCGCACCCTTTGGCCGGAGGAACCGACGGCAGAGTGGACGGACCAGAACGAGAAGCGCCGCTGAAAAAAGTGTAAAAACCGTCAGTTGAGAGCCAAAGCCGAAACCGATACTTGCTGCGACAAGCGCTGCAAGCCCTCCGACTGTGAACCAGATCGCGCTGAGGCTTAAAGTGACCGCTTCCAGCAGAACGCTGATCAGGATAACCGCAACCCAAAGCATAATGGGGTTAAAACTGAGCAGGAGCATTTGAAAACCTCCTTTTCAAATATGCTTTTATTAGTATAACACATTTTCATCCTAAAGTATAGGGATGAATTGTAAATAACTGAAAAAACTTAGTCCTGTTCTGCATCGTCCTGTTCTGTATCGGAAGCGAGTGCCGGCTGGCGGAAAAATAGCCGCCAACCGATGATTGATGAAGTTTGGAACCGTGTTTTATTTGAAACAGGCGAATAAAATGCTATCCAGCAAACGGCCATTTTTGCAGACGCGCTGGCAAAAGTAACCTTCACGGATGAAGAGGTTTTTTTCCAGCACCCGGATCGAGCCGGGATTGGTGGTCAGGGTTTCCGCCTCAATCCGGATCACATCGGTTTCACGGAATGCTTTATCGCAAATTTGACGGACGGCTTCTGATGCGGTTCCATGTCCCCATTCGGCGCGCCCGACCCAGTAGCCAAGTTCGGCGGACCGCTGATAAACATCCTGGCCAAAGGTTAAGCTAATACCGCCGATCACAGCGCCATCCTTTGTGATTGCATACAGCCATCCCCTGTCGTCGGTGGTACGGCGGGCCAAATTGATAAAGAATAAAGCGTCCTCTTCCGTATAAGGTGAAGGAAACGTATCTCGCAGCTGTTCCGCTATCTGCGGGTCATCAGCAATTTGTGCAAGTGCAGTACAATCGGTTTCCTGCCAGTCTCTCAGTTCGATTGCCATGAAAATACTCCTTTCAAAAAATAAGACAAAAACCATTCTGATTCGTTGGACAGGCCTGCGGCAGGCCCAAAAACATATGAAAAAAACGCCCCTCCCTGAAATAAATTTTCAAGGACGAGAGCGTAATGCTTCGTGTTACCACCTGAATTTATCCGCCCCTCACGGCAGCGGACCTCTGCAAGTACGGAAAAAAGAAATCTAATTTCGATACTCTGGCGCAGTAATGGGCGCACCCATCGCAGCCTTACGCACGGAAAAACCGGCGCTCGGTGCGCAGCTCCAAGACCATTTTCCGGCGTGCCTTCCGCGTCCCCTTCCACCAACCGGAGACTCTCTGTGCCATCGGGCAGACCGTACTTTTCTTTTCATCGCTTTTGCGTTATTGGATTATTTATAGTATATGACGGGCGGGAGAAAATGTCAAGAGCTGGAGAGAAAATTTTTCAGCTGCACAGTTTTTGGTACAACACCGGCGCAGCGTCCCTTTGGAAAAAAGAGTTGCAAAAAAATTTGGAATCTGGTATGATAATAAAGCCGAAATGCAGAAAATTGGAGGTTTGTTTATAGATGAAATTAGGGATTGTCGGGCTGCCAAACGTTGGTAAGTCCACCTTGTTTAATGCCATTACCAATGCCGGCGCCGAAAGTGCGAATTATCCTTTCTGCACCATTGATCCGAATGTTGGTATGGTTGCCGTGCCTGATTACCGGCTTCAGCCGCTGACCGAACTCTACCACGCGAAAAAAACAACGCCTGCCGTAGTTGAGTTCGTTGACATTGCCGGGCTGGTCCGCGGTGCAAGCCGCGGCGAAGGCCTGGGGAATAAATTCCTTGCGCACATCCGTGAGGTTGACGCTGTTGTCCATGTGGTGCGCTGCTTTGAGGACGACAACATCATTCATGTCGAAGGCTCGGTCGATCCCGCCCGTGATATCGAAACCATCAATCTGGAACTCATTTTCTCCGACATCGAACACCTTGAACGCCGTCTCGACCGTACCCGCAAAGCCGCGAAAGCAGACAAAAAGCTGGCTGCTGATGTCGATATTCTGGAAAAGCTCAAAGCCCACTTGGAGGCTGGACAAACGGCCCGTACCTTCCCCGGCCTGGCCGATGATGAGGACGTGCAGCGTGTTTTGCACGAAAGCGACCTGCTCACCGCAAAAAAAGTGATTTATGCAGCGAATCTTGACGAGGCGGGTTTTACCGGCGATGCTGCCGAAAACGCACGGCTGGAAGCCGTCCGCAAAATCGCCGGCGCCGAGGGCGCACAGGTGCTGCCCATCTGTGCCAAGCTGGAAGAAGATATTGCTACCATGGAAGCCGATGAAAAAGCGATGTTCCTTTCAGAGCTTGGGCTGGAAGAGTCCGGGCTTGATCGCATGATCCGCATCTGCTATGACCTGCTTGGGCTGATGAGCTATCTGACCGCCGGTGAACCCGAGGTGCGTGCATGGACGATTGCCAAGGGCACCAAAGCCCCGCAGGCAGCCGGGAAAATCCACACGGATTTTGAACGTGGCTTTATCCGCGCCGAGGTTGTTTCCTATGATGATCTGATGGCGTGCGGTTCCCTGCCCGCCGCGCGGGAAAAAGGGCTTGTCCGTTCAGAGGGCAAAGAGTATGTCATGCAGGATGGTGACGTTGTCCTTTTCCGGTTCAATGTCTGATTGTGTTCTTCCATCTTTCATTCTTTGACGAGTGTAATTGCCGGATGCTGCCATAATTATACTCGCGAATGAAAAGATTTGCCGCATTCACCCACCCGGCCCGCCGTGCTTTTGGCGGGCTGGGCAGGGTGCAGCAGCGAAAATCGCCGCACCATTCCCCGCCGCAGCGGAGAAAGGGAGTCCAGAGGGACAAGTCCCTCTGGCGCCGTCCGCGCAGGACCGCCCGCCGCGCAGGCGAACCGAGCGGCAAACTTTAACGCACACGAGTATAAGAGCCTGTATTCACAAACCCTAAACTTCCAGGCTGGCCGCGTGCCTGCGGCCGGAAACGACAGGAGGATGCTTCTATGAAAATCGAAACCCAGGCGCTTCATGCAGGATATACGCCTAAAAACGGGGAACCCCGCGTTGTGCCGATTGTCCAATCTACCACCTATACCTTTGATTCGACCGCCCATATTGCGGCGCTGTTCGATATGCCGACCGAGTACATGTATTCCCGTTTTGCAAACCCGACCTGCGACGCAGTCGAAAAGAAAATTGCAGCCCTTGAAGGCGCCGCCGGAGCAATGCTGACCAGCAGCGGACAGGCTGCCTCCCTGCTTGCTATCCTGAACCTTTGCAGCGCAGGCGACAGCTTTATCGCGGCCACCACGATTTACGGCGGCACGGTCAACCTGTTTTCGGTCACACTCAAAAAGCTGGGGATCGAATGCATTTGGGCGGATGCTTCCGCACCGGCGGAGGAAATTGAAAAACTGTTCCGCCCCAACACAAAAGCTGTGTTTGGCGAGACTTTGGCAAACCCTGCACTGACGGTGTTCGACATTGAGAAGTTTGCCGGGATCGCTCACCGCAACGGCGTGCCGCTCATTGTGGATAATACCTTTGCAACGCCGATCCTCTGCCGTCCGATTGAATGGGGCGCAGATATCGTTATTCATTCGACTACCAAATACATGGATGGACATGCAGTACAGGGCGGCGGCGTCATCGCGGACAGCGGCAAATTCGACTGGGCTGCAAGCGGGAAATTCCCGGACTTTACCGAGCCGGACGAAAGCTATCACGGTGTTGTTTACTGCCGCGACTTCGGCGAACTGGCCTATATTATCAAGGCGCGTATGCAGCTGATGCGTGACTTTGGCTGTTATCCGGCGGCGCATTCAGCGTTCCTGCTGAACCTGGGGCTGGAAACGCTGCCCGTCCGTATGCCGCAATACTGCAAAAATGCCGAAACGGTTGCGCGTCATCTGCTGCAATCGGATAAAATCGACCGTGTTATTTATCCCACCCTTGAGGGCGACCCCTGCCATGCGCTGGCACAGAAATACCTGCCCTTGGGCTGCTCCGGCGTAATGTCCATCAATATCAGCGCCGGGCGTGAGGCCGCTATGCTGTTTATGGACAGCCTCCAGCTCGCCTCCAATGAAGTCCACGTTGCGGATATCCGTACCTGCGTGCTGCATCCCGCGAGCGAGACCCACCGTCAGCTGACGGATGAACAGCTGGCCGCTGCCGGGATTGAGCCGGGGCTGGTCCGTCTCTCGGTCGGCCTGGAAAATGTGGAGGATATCATTGCCGACCTCGACCAGGCGCTTTCTAAAATTTAACCGCCAATGTATCACCACCCCGCCAAACTGAACATTACCTGTAAGGAAAGCCGTTTCGGCTTTCCTTTTTCAATCCGGCGAAAAATCGGCTGATTTTGTATACTTCTACAGTTTTATCCCGGAATCATTTCCAGTATGATGCATAATTTTGATAGAAATGCATCCGGCGATTTGTTATAATGGTATCTGATATGTAATCTGTAAAAAATTTTCCCGAAGGGGGCACTTATTCATATGATTTGCAGCAACATTCTGGACGCCATGGGGGATACACCGCTGGTGCGTCTATCCCGTATGGTAAAGGCGGGCAGTGCGGAGGTACTGGTCAAATTCGAGGGCCTGAACGTAGGCGGTTCGATTAAAACACGCACGGCGCTGAACATGATTGAGGCTGCCGAGCGCAGCGGTGCAATCACACGGGACACAACGATCGTGGAGCCGACAAGCGGCAATCAGGGCATTGGGTTAGCGCTGATCGGCGCGGTGAAAGGCTATCGTACCATTATCATCATGCCGGATTCCGTGTCGGAGGAACGGCGCAAGCTGGTGCGGCATTATGGTGCAGAGGTGATCCTTGTCCATGATGACGGCAACATCGGGGACTGCATTGCCGAATGCCTGGCAACCGCGCTGCGCATGGCAAAAGAGGACCCGGACGTCTTTGTTCCGCAGCAATTTGAAAACCCGGCAAACCCGGAGGTGCACCGCCAATCAACCGCGCTTGAAATCATGCGGCAGGCGAGCCGTCCGATTGACGGCTTTTGTGCGGGCATTGGCACCGGCGGAACCATTACCGGCATCGGCGAAACGCTGAAAAGCGCATATCCCCACATAGAAATATGGGCGGTCGAGCCGAAAAATGCTGCAATTCTGGCCGGTGGGTCCATCGGCACACATTTGCAGATGGGGATTGGTGACGGCATTATCCCTAAGAACCTGAACCGTGATATTTACGATGATATTTACATTGTTTCGGATGAGGAAGCCATTGAAACCGCCCAAGACCTGGCACGGCTGGAAGGGCTGATGTGCGGTATTTCAAGCGGCACCAATGTTGCGGCAGCGTTAAAGCTGGCCCAGAAACTGGGCCCCGGCAAAACCGTTGTTACCATTCTTCCGGACACAGCGGAACGTTATTTCAGCACGCCGCTTTTTGCATAAATGGACAGAAACAGCCTGCTGAATACGAAAAAAAGCGTTTTCCCAAGTTTGCGGAAAGCGCTTTTTTTAATTATTCAATTCAGAAAAAATATGCTCCCGGATGCCATCGTCCAGCCACTTTGCCAGGGGCTTTCATCCGTTAGAGTGAACGCCTGTCAGGTGCATCCCAAGAAATCACGGGGGCACGGACGAAACCGCTCACTACATATCATTCACGCGCAGTATGGCGTATGCCGCATAATGCCGTACCTCAAAGCGCTCCGGTGCAATTCCGAGAAGCATAGCGCGGTGTTCCGCGTCGAAATGTTCGAGCGCTTCCGGCGGCAGGGATGCGCCTACACCGCGACATGCATGAATGCGTCCCGCCCAGCTTTCCCGCGTGAAGGGCAGCAGCATTTCAAACTGCTCCTCATGCTCAATGGTGAAATATTCCGCCGTTATCGCGGGCAAATCTACCGGACGACGGTATTCGCCGCCGCCTGTCCAATGCGGATTAAATCGCAGCACCAGCTGTTCACTGGCCCCCGCAATCGGGTCTTCCTCCGGAAGCCACGAGAGATATGTCACCGCCAGATGCCCGCCCGGCTTCAACAGCCGCGCAATCAAAGGCACTACGATCCTATGGTCAAAATAGAAAAAACACTGACAGGCTGTCACCGTATCAAAAGATGCATCCGGGAAATCAAGCGCTTCCGCCGGACAAACCCGGTATTCAACCGGTATCCCCGCCGAAAGCTGCCGCGCCTGCTCAATCTGCTCCGGTGAAATATCTGTACCGGTGAACTGTGCGCCGGACTTCCACAGCGCACGCGGCAGTACGCCGGTTCCGGTACCGATATCCAACACACGCATCCCTTCCCGGAAAAGCCCTGCATTCAACAGCGGTTCCCAGAATGACGGCGGGTAAATATCACGGTATTTTGCATATTCTGCGGCAGTCCGCCCCCAGTCAAAGCCTGCACCGCCATCCAGACGAGCATCATAAATCATTTTAAGACTCCTTTTTTACAGAAAAACAGAAATAATCGTAATGATTACAGCAGTCATCAGCCCTGTAATACCAATCGCAAGGCTGCTCATTGCCCCCTCTGTTTCGCCCAGCTCCAGCGCGCGGGAGGTTCCGACAGCGTGGGAAGCCGTCCCAATCGCAATACCTGTCGCAATCGGATCCCGGATTTTCAGCAGCTTGAGAAAAGGCGGCAGTATCACCGCACCGCCGATTCCGGTGATGCTAACCGCAACAACGGTTACAGCAGACAGCCCGCCCAGCGATTCAGCCAGCGGCATTGCAATAGCAAGTGTGACCGACTTCGGCAGAAGCGCCGCCAACACGGTCCAGTCCAGATTCATAGTGCGGCTAAGGACAAAAACACTCACAACAGACACAACCGAACCAACCAGCGTCCCAGCCAGGATCGGTAATAAATTACGCCTCAGCGTTTCGCGCTGACGATAAATCGGAATGGCAAGCGCCACCGTTGCAGGGGTAAGCATCAGCGTCAGAAATGCACCGCCGGATTCATAGTCTTCCAGCGGCGTGCCGGTCGTGACCAGGATGGTTCCAAGCATCAGCGCGGTCATCAGCAGTGGATTGGCTGCCGGGTTTTTTATCCGGGCAGAAAGTGCTTTCGCAAGCTCAAACAGCAGCAGCGACAACGTAAGCCACGCCAGCGGCGATGTGAAAACCTCTATCATGATTTTTTCGCCCCCTTCTGTTGCAGACGGCGCACCAGTACAACCGTCCAGCCAACGCTGGCCGCAGTCAACAATGTCGTTACCAAACAAATTACCGCCAGCTTGACCAACTCGCTTTGAATCTGCTCGTAAATCCGCAGAATGCCCAATGTTGACGGCAAAAAGAAAAATGCCATATTATTCAGAAAAAAATCCGCTGTATTTTCTACCGCTTCCGGGCGCAGCCGCGAAGTGAGCAGCAGCACCAGCAGCAGAACCATGCCCAGCACGTTACCGGGCAGCAGCCTGCCGCTCAGTACCGAAATCAGTTCCCCCGCAACACAAACGGTGAACAACAGCGCAATTTGCCGCAGCAGGTTCATTTTGCGTCATCCTCGCTTTCCGTACCATCCTGAATAAGTGCATTCAGAATAGTCTGGTACATTTTTTCCGCATTTCCACGAAAGTTTTTTTCCAGAAGAGACGCCTGCGCCCGGCTGACAACATGCATATCCAATGAAAAAACCTCCTCCATCGTCAATGTAACGATAAAATCATTTTCCGCCGCTTCCGTTACCTCTGTACGGATTGCAGCATCCCGCCGCTGCTTCCGCACAACCCGCAAAGCCGATTTCTGCGCCGCCTCGCGCACGGTGAATGGCAGCCTTTTTTCAAACACCTCCGCTGCCTCACGTCCTCGCAGTGTAATGGCATATTGTGCACCTTCTGATTCTTCATATGCCCGAAGATGACCAGTGCCCACAAGCTCCTGAAATGCTTCACTCAGCTCAAAATATCCAAATCCATCGTCACACCAGGTACAGATATCGACCACTGCGTCAAAACTCACCGGCTCGGTCAGAAATCCCATTGCATAGAGAATCAAAAATTTAATATCCTCTTTTGTGCGGATAAATCCATATCGGATCATGTAGTTCCCTCCATTTTCCTCACGTATCTATGGATACATCCTACAGTATACCACAAATTTCCCCGACTGAACAGATAGAAAACAACGCTGTATAAAAAAACAAATTTTTCCCGGCACGGATCAGCTGCTGCAAAATGCGGTTAAATAAAGGCGTACAATACCTATTCGCAGGCCTCCTGCTGCATTGATATATCCATCGCCTTTCCGAGAAAAACTTCGGGATGTTGGATAATCATTTCAAAAAACGGCTTTTCAAAATGCGCAAATGTAGCCAAATAAATAACAATCATCCGCGGCCCGCCAAGGTCGGAAAGCTGCTTGCCTAAATATTCCTCCATCCAGCCTTCCTTCACAATTTTTTTCAGGCAGCGATTTGCCCAACGCCCAACCTCGGACTCTACAGACCGGGGGTCCAGCTGATAGGGCAGTCGTTCCGCAACCTGACGGCATACGTCACTCAATTTGAACTTCTCCATTGACATATGCTGTTTGAAAAGGCAATCTGCCGTAAGATCAACCGCATATGCAAAGGGAAGGACACAGCCCCTAGGCGCCCCCAAAATACTGTAAATCAGAGAAATCGTTTCCATGATGCATCACCTTTCGTTTCGTCAGAATAATCCTATGATAATACAAAATCCATCAAAAACATCATTTCCTAACAAAACCCGTCAAAACATACATTTTATGGTTTTTGTTAACCGTTGTCGCACCGTATGATATCACCCCGCCCGCCCTCCTTTTGGCGGGCGGGGCAGTGTGCAGAAACAATTATGAGCGCACCCATTTCCCCGCCGCAGCGGAAATAAAGTTTTTACTCGATTTTTTTACAAAAAAATCGCGGGTGCAGGGCGGAGCCTTGCCGCTCCCCGCGCAGGGGCGTATGCGGCGGCACCGTCCCTGTCGATGAAAATTTTTGTGGCATATGGGCCAGAATAATGCTATAATAACAGTGCAGAAACCACGAAGGAGGGAAACATTATGCTGGACGAAATCAGAAAGCAGGCATATGATGCCGCTGACGAACTTTGCCACATCGCAAAATTGCAGCCCGGTGAGCTGCTCGCAGTCGGCTGCTCCTCAAGCGAAATCGCCGGTGAACATATCGGCACGCACTCAAACCAAGAAATCGCCCGTGCCGTCTTTTCCGCTATCGCAGAAGCAGCTGCGCCCCGCGGCGTGCTGCTGGCCGCACAGTGCTGCGAACACCTGAACCGTGCGCTGATCGTAGAGCTCTCAACGGCCAAACAGTTCGGCCTTGCACCAGTCAACGTCGTCCCACAGCCTAAAGCCGGCGGAGCGTTTGCCACAGCAGCATACCAGGCGTTTGCAGCTCCAACAGCAGTCGAAACCCTGCAAAATCTCGCCGCCGCCGGCCTCGATATCGGCGCAACACTGATCGGTATGCACCTGCGCCCCGTTGCCGTGCCCGTCCGGCTGCATACCAGCCACATCGGACATGCAATCCTTATCGCCGCACGTACCCGCCCCAAATTTATCGGCGGATGCCGCGCAGTATACAACGAAAATCTTTTGTAAAAAGGAGGGCCGCCGCTTTGATTAAGGCGATTTTATTCGACCTCGATGATACCCTGTACACATCCTTTGATGCACTGAACAGCCAGGGCTATGACGCCGTCAGTGCATGGGTGGAGCAGGAACTGGGAATCAACGCCGCAGCTTTCCGGGCACAGGCAGTCGCCTCCCGCCGGTATTACCATACCGTGCTGCACGCCGAGCCGGAAAGCCATGACCGCGTTCTTCAGATGCAGCGTGCACTCGAATATTTCGGCGCAAATCCAGTCCTGTACGCGCAGCGCCTGCACGAAATTTATTGGGATACACTGATTTCAGGAATGGCCCTGCGCCCCGGTACGCCTGCACTGCTGGATGAACTGCATCACCTGGGCCTCAAAACCGCTGTTTGCACGAATATGATGGCTGATAAACAAATGGAAAAACTGCGCGTGCTTGGACTTGCCGGTCAGTTTGACGTGTTTGTATCCAGTGAAGAAGCCGGACGGGACAAGCCCTCCCCCCAGATTTTTGAACTGTGCCTGCGCAAATGCGGCTGTGCACCACAGGAAGCAGTTATGATCGGCGACAACCGTGACCACGATATCGGCGGCGCACTTGCCGCCGGACTGCACGGTATCTGGCTGAACTGGACAGGCAAACCATACGCCCGGTATGCCAGCCCGCACTATGAAGCAGCAGATATCCCAGGCGTAAAAAAATGTATTTTTGAAATATTGAAAAAGGAAGGTTTTTAATATGCGTTATTCTTACAAGACCAACGGGACCTGCTCCCGTCAGATCGACTTTGACCTGGAAGGTAATGTCGTTCACAACGTAACGTTTCACGGGGGCTGCAACGGTAATTTGCAGGCCATCAGCAAAGTTGTAGAGGGGATGACCGTTGAACAGCTGGAGGGCTATTTCAGCGGGATCGACTGCGGCGGACGCGGCACGTCATGTTCCGACCAGCTTGCGCGCGGGGTTAGAGCTGCATTTGAGAAGGCAAATGCGGACTGACTGCTGCAAAACAAAATATCCGATCCTGCTGGTGCACGGGATGAACTGCCGGGATGAACGCCCTATCTTTTACTGGGGGCGCATTCCGGATACCCTGCGTGAACGTGGGGCAACCGTTTATCTGGGCGGGCAGGACGCATGGGGTACAGTCGCCGGAAACGCGGAACAACTGCGGAAAACCGTGCTGCGGATATTGGAATGCGAACAATGCGAAAAAATCAATATAATCGCACACTCCAAGGGCGGGCTTGAGGCACGCTATCTGATCTCCTGTCTGGGAATGGCGGAGCATGTTGCATCACTGACCACATTGTCAACGCCTCATCATGGCTCACACACTGCAAAATGGTTTGGTGCACAGCGGATTCTTGCGCCATACGGTTTTTGTTCCAATGTATTCTGGCGCTTGCTTGGGGACGAAGCCCCCTGTTTTAAGGAAACCCTGCGCAATCTGTCTTCTGATTGGGCCGAAACCTTCAACCGCGAATGCCCGGATATGCCTGGCATTCTTTATCAGAGCTGGGGAGCCCGGCTGGCTGGCAGCCTTCACGACCCGGTTATGGCGCTGTATGCTTCTGTTTGCCGCTGGCTTGACGGAGACACGGACGGGCTTGTATCTCCTGAATCGGCAAAATGGGGGTTATACCGGGGCACTTTGGAGCGGGTTGGCCACCAAGATTTGGCAGACGCTTGGAAACATGATTTGCCGCATTTCAAGCCTAGAGGATTCTATGTAAAAATTGTCCGTGAATTAAAAAAAGAGGGCTTTTAAGCCCTCTTTTTTTAATTCGCCTACGCGGCGGGCGGTCCTGCGCGGACAGCGCCAGAGGGACTCGTCCCTCTGGACTCCCTTCCATCGCCTGCGGGCGGGACGGGGCCTCCATTATCGCTGCTCCGCCGTGTCCACCCCGCCAGAACGACGGCGGGGCGGACGGTTACCCGCGGTAAAGCTGCTTACGCATCGGGAGAATCGTCCAGCCCAGCCCGGAAAGGATTTCTTCCGTCTGCTTGACCGCTTCGCCGCTCCAGCCGTAAGAGCCAAAGGCCATACCAACACGATCCTTCGGTTTCAGGCCGCGCATATAGGTCAGGAATGCAGCAACGGTCGGCATCATGTTATTATTCAGCGTAGACGCGCCGATAAAGATGAACTTTGCCTCCAGCAAATCGCCCATTACTGTAGAATAATGCTCATCCCGCAGGCAGTGTACATTCACTTTCTTACCTGCCGATTCAAAGTCTGAACGGATACTGTCTGCCATTTCCGCAGTCGATCCCCACATGGAATCATAGACAATCACAACCTTGTCTTCCTGCACTTCGTTTTTGCTCCACCGGCCATATGCAGCTACCATTTCGCCGATATATTTACGCAGCATTACGCCATGTGACGGGCAAATCAACTCGATTTCAAGCGGCGCAGCCTGTCCCAGCAGCCCCTGTACCTGTCCGCCGAAAGGCAGTACAATATTTGCGTAATAGTCAGAGGCACGGTCCATCAAACGCTCATAACCAAGCTCATCATCATAGAATGCATTCTCCGGGCAGATATGCTGTCCAAATGCATCATTTGAAAACAAAATCTTTTCCTCTTCCAGGTAAGTCAGCATGGAATCCGGCCAGTGCACCATCGGCGCAGGGATAAAACGGAAGGTATATTTACCGGTTTCCAGCGTATCCCCCAGCTTGACAAGCTGGCAGTTAAAGTCCTGTTTATAATAGGCTTTGAGGCCGCGCTGTGCACCTGCGGTGCAGTAAACCGGCGCATTCGGAATACGGCCGAAAACAGCCGGGCAGGAACCGGAATGATCCGGCTCGATATGGTTCTGGATGACATAGTCAATCCGCTCCACCGGGATAATTTCTTCAATATTTGCAATAAATTCATCGGTAAACGCAGCCTTAACATTGTCAATCAAAATCCATTTGTCACTGGAATCGTCATGCACCAGATATGCATTATAGGTCGCACCGAAAGGCGTTGCGTATCCATGGAAAATGCGCACCTGTGGATCACGTGCCCCAACCGCATAAATGTTGTCGCGAATTTTAATAACCATAATATATATTCCTCCTAAATCAACTGTTTATTGGGGGGTATTCTGCTTCAAATAACAGCATTTTTTATATTTTTTTCCGCTGCCGCAGGGGCAGGGATCGTTCATGCCAGGCTTTTTTGCCGCCTTGCGTACCGGCTGATTCTGGACGGCGCCGTCATCGGCGCCTGCTGCGCTGGTTTCACGCGCGACCTGTTCCCGCTTCGGCTCCTCCTGGGTACGGATACGCGCCAGGAAAATCATACGCACCGTGTCCTCACGGATTGCATCAATCATACCGTCGAACATGTCAAAGCCTTCCCGCTTATACTCGTCAACCGGGTTATGCTGGGCATACGCCCGCAGGCCAATGCCGTTGCGCAGCTCGGTCATAGCGTCAATATGATCCATCCATTTTGCATCTACATTTTTCAGCAGGACAACGCGCTCAAGCTCGCGCATAATGCCAGGCGTGATCTCGGCTTCCTTGCGTGCATACGCCTCGTGTGCAAGATCCTTCATCAGATTACCGAGTGAAGCAATCGTCAAATCATCACATTCCGCAGGTGTGAACTGCAAATCATCCGGGCGGAGGAAAATCCCCCGGAACGGACGGCAAGCCTCTTCCACCATGTGCGGCTCAATGACCTTGTGTTCGCCAATCGCGCCATACACCGCGCTGTCTATCGAGCTGTCCATCATGGAAATAATATTCTCCCGAATATCCTCTCCTTCCAGCACTTTCAGGCGCTGGCTGTAGATAGTGCTTCGCATGGTATTCATTACGTCGTCATATTCCAACACGTGGCGGCGGATGCCAAAGTTGCGTGCCTCAACCTTTTTCTGTGCATTTTCGATTGCGCCCGACAGCATTTTCTGGTCAATCGGTTCATCGTCCGGGATGCCGAGCGTTTCCATCATCTTCTGTATGCGCTCCGAACCGAACAGCCGCATCAGGTCATCTTCCATAGAAATATAGAATGCCGATTCGCCCGGGTCGCCCTGTCGGCCTGCACGGCCGCGGAGCTGGTTGTCGATTCGTCGGGATTCGTGCCGCTCGGTGCCAAGGATAAACAGGCCGCCTGCCGCACGGACCTTTTCTGCGTCTGCCTCAACCTGTTTGCGGAAGTTTTCGAGAAGTTCATGATAACGGGCACGTGCAGCAAGAATCTCCTCATTGTCCGTATCGGCATAGCCGGTCGCTTCCACAATAATTTCCTCGGGAATCCCCTCCTTGCGCAGCGTTGCTTCGGCCATCTGCTCGTCGTTGCCGCCGAGCTTGATATCGGTGCCGCGGCCTGCCATGTTGGTCGCAATGGTGACCGCTCCGGGCTTGCCCGCCTGCGCAACAATTTCGGCCTCCTGTTCGTGGTATTTCGCGTTCAGGACCGTGTGCGGGATGCCACGCTTTTTCAGCATACTGGAAAGCAGCTCGCTCTTCTCAATCGAAACCGTACCGACCAGCACCGGCTGGCCCTTTTCGTGGCATTTCACAATGGTTTCAATCGCTGCCATAAATTTACCTTTTTCGTTCTTGTAGACCCGGTCGGGGTTATCCTTACGGGCAATCCCCCGGTTTGTCGGAATCTCAATGACATCCAGCTTATAGATTTCACGGAATTCCTCTTCTTCGGTCAGGGCAGTACCGGTCATGCCGGAGAGCTTGCCATACAGACGGAAAAAGTTCTGAAAGGTAATAGTTGCGAGCGTCTTGGATTCATGGGCAACCGTAACGTTTTCCTTTGCCTCAATCGCCTGATGAAGCCCTTCGTTATAACGGCGGCCAAACATCAGCCGGCCGGTGAACTCATCGACAATAATTACCTGTCCGTCACGGACAACATAGTCAACATCCCGTTTCATAATGCCGCGTGCCTTGACCGCCTGGTTGATATGATGCAGCAGCGTTGTATTTTCAGGATCGGAAAGATTTTCCACCTTGAAATACTGTTCCGCACGGGCAATGCCTTTGGGCGTCATGGTCGCAGTACGCGCCTTTTCATCAATGATGTAATCTGCATCCAGGTCGTCTTGTTCTTCCTTTGCGTCGACCTCTTTTACACGCATTGAGGTCAACCGTGCGGCAAACGCATCGGCGAGCTTATAAAGATCAGTGGACTTTTCACCCTGGCCGGAAATAATCAGCGGTGTCCGCGCTTCATCAACCAAGATTGAGTCTACCTCATCAACAATCGCAAAAGCATGTCCGCGCTGTACCATGCCCGATTTATAAATCGCCATATTGTCACGCAGGTAGTCAAAACCAAATTCATTATTTGTACCGTAGGTGATATCCGCCGCATACATTGCGCTGCGGGCCTGCGGTGGAATTGCATGGATAATCAGCCCGACCGTCATTCCAAGGAAACGATAGACCTTGCCCATCCATTCCGAGTCACGCTTGGCAAGATAATCATTCACGGTGACGATATGCACGCCTTTGCCTGCAATCGCGTTCAAATACGCAGGCAGGGTCGCTACAAGCGTTTTGCCTTCGCCGGTCTTCATCTCGGCAATGCGGCCCTGATGGAGCACAATGCCACCGATCAGCTGGACGCGGTAATGGCGCATTCCAAGGACACGGTCGGCAGCCTCACGGACAGTCGCAAAGGCCTCGGGCAGCAGGGAATCCAGCGATTCGCCGTTTGCAAAGCGCTGCCGGAATTCATCGGTTTTTCCACGCAGCTGTGCATCGGTCAGTGCGCGGTATTCATTCTCAAGTGACAATATTTTATCGGCGACGGGATAGATCGCCTTGAGCTGGCGTTCGGAGTAGGTGCCAAAAATCCTATCTAAAAACTTTGCCATAGTTGCTTATCAGCCTTTCTCAAACCTTCGGGCGCAGTCCGCACCGGAGGGATATCCAAAGCATATTATATCACAAATCTGCCATTTGCCAAACAGATTCTTAAAACATTTTGTAAATTCTCATTGTACTGCAATTTTGCAGGCATTTTCGAGCGGTGTTTTGTAGATTTTCGCGAGTGGGAATGCGGCTCAAACGTCCGGCGGTTCCCACAGCTGCCGGAGCTTCCCTTCAAATGGAACGCCCAGCAGCGGATCGCCGCCCTCCTGCACGGCTGCGGCAATGCATTCCCGCACAAAACCGGCTGCCCGCCGGGCGGCTTCCGCCGCCGTTTCCCCGGAGGCCATGCAGCCGGTCAGCACCGCCGCAAACAGGTCTCCCGTGCCGGGATAATAGGCCCCTATGCGCGGATGACACAGCAGGGACGCATTACCATTTTCACAGCAGGCGATGGACAGCTGCCCCTCATGCAGTGCAAGCCCAGTCAGGACAACCGCCGCGCCAAAACGCCGGTGCAGCTGTGAGACCCATTCAAGCGCTTCGCTGTCGTCCTCCGGCGAAACATCCGGCCTGCGTCCCAGCAGGACAGCGGCCTCTGTGCTGTTGGGTGTAATCACATCCGCGCGGCGGCATAAACTTACCATTTCCGCACAGAGCGCAGGCGTCATGCTGCTGTACAGCCGCCCGTTATCGCCAAGCACTGGATCAACAATCAGCAGGCCTGCATTCAACCGTGCGGCAGCCTCCGCCACAATCGCGATCTGTTCCCCTGACGACAAAAAACCAGAGTATACAGCATCAAACCGGAGTCCGAGCGATGTATACTGTCCCAACGCCGGGCGCATCCTGTCCGTGAGGCCGCAGCCCTGCCAGCCCGGCAGCCCGTGGTGGCTGGAATAAACAGCGGTCGGCAGCGGCACACACTGGTGTCCCATCGCACTCAATACCGCAATGATAGGCACCAGCGACGAGCGTCCCAGCCCCGCAAGGTCATGCAACGCTAATATTTTCTTTTGCATTCCACAGCTCCTTTCCATGCGTTCCGCCGGTATCCAGCAGAAAAGGGGCATCGCTGCCCCTTCCTTAAATCACCAGGCCTGGAAGCTCCTCTGCACCATGCCCGGCCCAAGTAATTACAGTATATCATTTTTATGTCAATGCGTCAACCGGTCTTGCCTTTTTCCACCGTTCGTGTTACCATAAAACCAGCTGTTTTCATAAATTTGCCCTCTTTAGGAAAGGAGTTCTCCCCCATGCGAAAACGAATTTTTGCAGCTTTGCTGCTGCTTGCCCTTCTGTTGCCGTTTGCGTGCGCCGCTGTACCGGTGGATACGCAGATGCGCGGGGTCTGGGTTTCTTCCGTATATAACCTGGATTACCCCTCTGCCGGTACGCCCAGTTCCGACACCCTTCGCGCGGAAGCGGATGCTATCCTGAATAAATGCGCCGAGCTTGGCTTCAACGCCATTTTCTTACAGGTGCGGCCTACGGCGGATGCACTCTACCGTTCGGAAATCTTCCCGTGGAGCCGATACCTGACCGGCACACAGGGCACAGCCCCTGACAACGGTTTCGATCCGCTTTCTTACTGGGTGGAGGGGGCGCACGCACGCGGTATGGAGCTGCACGCCTGGATCAACCCTTATCGAATTACCCGCGGCGGCCAAAGCGACTATGAAACCCTCTCCCCGGACAACCCGGCCAGCAAACACCCGGAATGGGTCATCAAGCACGGTGACAATTATTACTTCGATCCCGCCCTTCAGGAGGTGCGTGATCTGGTAATTGACGGCGCGGTCGAAATCGTAAAGAATTATGACGTTGACGGTATCCATCTGGACGATTATTTTTATCCCGGCACCGATTTTGACGACAGTGCGAGCTTTGCGCGATATGGCACCGGCTATGCGGATATCGCGGACTGGCGGCGCAACAATGTAAACCTGCTGGTTGCCGAGCTGGACGAAAAGCTCCATGCTGCTGACCCGGATATCGCCTTCGGTATCAGCCCGAGCGGCATCTGGGAGAATAAAAACGCCAATCCCCGCGGCAGCGACACCCATGGATATTCTGCCTATTCGCAGGCCTATGCAGACGGCCTTTTCTGGATACAAAACGGTATTGTCGATTATATTTGTCCGCAGATTTATTGGGAAATCGGCTTTGATGCAGCAGATTTTTCCACTCTGCTCGACTGGTGGGAAAGCATGACACGCGGCACCGACGTTAAGCTCTATATCGGCATGGCCGCTTACCGCTCCGCCGAAACCGAAAAACAGGACAGCGTTTGGTATGGCGCGGACGAGCTGAAACGTCAGCTTGCACTGATTGACAGCACCGGAAAATCGGATGGTTCGGTACAGTTCCGTTATGGTTCGGTAGCCGGTTCCCCGGCATTGTCGGCTGCTATCCGGCAGCATTTCGCTTCGGCGCCTTCTACACCTTCCGCGCCCAGCTACACCGAGCCAACAGTGAATACGCCTGAGCTTCCTGCGGATGCAGGCTCATTGTTTGACCTGTTTTCCCTTTTCCTTTATTCCATAACTCACGCATAACCTCACACGCATTAAAGCATCAAAAAAAATCTAAATTCTGAACAAACGGCCATCCTGCGCAAAAACGTAACCGGCCCGCTATCGTTCTTGCGGGCCGGTCAGCACCGTCTAAACGGCTGGCAGCGCACCAAAACCCCCGTCCCGCCCGCAGGCGACGGAAGGGAGTCCAGAGGGACAAGTCCCTCTGGCGCTGTCCGCGCAGGACTGACATACCAGACAGGAGGTCTTTCCGTTGTATCCTGACACGCTGAAACCCATCGACACGTTTGAAAAAAGCTATGAAATCCATTTTGGATTCATTGATAACCGTGGCATTGCCCGTCCGTCCTGCCTGTTTGACCTTGCGCAGGATGCTGCCACCCTGCACGCCTATCAGCTCGGCCTCAGCCGGGAATCAATCGGCGCACTTTGGGTGCTCTCCCGGATGAAGACGGAGCTTTCCCGCCCACTGCTGCCGTATGAACGGCTGACTGTGCAGACCTGGTGCTCTGGCATCAAGGGCGCAGCTTGGCTGCGCTCCTTCCGTTTCCTCGTTGGGGAAGAAATGGTCGGCGCAGCAATCTCTTCCTGGGCCGTCCTGGATCAGAAGACGCACCGCATCCTCCGCCCTTCCGCCATTGAACAGGCGAAGCAGTACCTTGCACTTACGCCAGGTCTTGCGGTTATTCCCGGTCGGCTGGCCTGCGGCACATTGTGCGAGCACCATGTCCACCCGGTCTGTTATTCTGACTTGGATGTCAACAACCACGTAAACAACGTAAAAATTGTTGATATTCTCTCTGACGGCCTTGACCTCAATCTAAGTGACCGATTTGTGTCCGCCCTCCAGGTCAACTACACCGCTGAAAGCCGTTTCGGCGACCGGCTGCGCGTGCTGACCGGCGAAGAAGACGGCATAAACTACGTATTCGGCGAAGCTGGAGGCCAAAACCGTTTCGAGGGCGCTGCGATTCTATCCCCCTTGCCTTAGCGCTCGCGAGGCCCCTGCGCGGGGAGCGGCAAGGCTCTGCCCTGCACCCGCCCCTACGCGGGGAGCGGCAGGGCGCTGCCCTGCACCCGCC
>CAJUSB010000034.1 GCA_910589115.1 uncultured Clostridia bacterium
CCCTGCCGCTGTCCGCGTAGGACGCTCCCGGCGAGGGCGGGAGTCCAGAGGGCAGAGCCCTCTGGTGCCTGCCGCAAAGGCACGGGTGCAGGGCAGCGCCCTGCCGCTGTCCGCGAAGGGCGCTCCCGGCGAGGGCGGGAGTCCAGAGGGCAGAGCCCTCTGGTGAGGTTGTTTTTTCTGCAAAGCACTTGATTTTCCATCGTTTTTTGGATATCATAAATAAGAGGCAAATGCGTACCCGATAAAATGGAGGAAGTTGTATGGAAAAGAAACCCTACTATATATCTACTGCGATTGCTTATACCTCTGCTAAGCCGCATATCGGCAATACCTACGAAATCGTCCTGGCAGATGCAATCGCACGCTATAAACGTATGACCGGTTATGACGTCTATTTTCAGACCGGAACCGATGAGCACGGACAGAAAATTCAGCAAAAAGCGGAGGCCGCAGGGATTACCCCTCAAGCCTACGTTGACGGTGTGGCATCTCAAATTAAAGAGATTTGGGACCTCATGAATACCACCTATGACCTTTTCGTCCGTACAACCGATCCGGTGCATACCAAAAAAGTGCAGGCGATATTTCGCAAGCTGTATGACCAGGGCGATATCTACAAAGGCGCTTATAAGGGGAAATATTGCACGCCATGCGAGTCCTTCTGGACCGAAAGCCAGCTGGTAGATGGGAAATGTCCCGACTGCGGCCGCGAAGTGACCGAGGCCGAGGAGGAAGCCTATTTCTTCCGTATGAGCAAATATGCTGACCGGCTGATGGCGCATATTGAGGCACATCCCGAATTTATCCAGCCGGAAAGCCGTAAAAATGAAATGGTCAATAATTTCCTCAAGCCGGGTCTTCAGGATTTGTGCGTTTCCCGCACTTCCTTCCATTGGGGTGTGCCGGTCGATTTCGATGACAAGCACGTTACCTATGTCTGGCTTGATGCCCTTTCCAACTATATCACCTTCTGTGGCTATGATCCGGACGGCTGCCACGATGCGCATTATAAACGCTTTTGGCCTGCTGATGTCCACCTGATCGGAAAAGATATCATCCGCTTCCATACCATTTACTGGCCGATTTTCCTGATGGCGCTGGGCGAACCGCTTCCCAAACAGGTGTTTGGCCACCCGTGGCTGCTGGTCGGTGACGGCAAAATGTCCAAGTCGCTCGGCAATGTGATCTATGCAGATGACCTTGTGCGCTGGTTCGGCGTGGATGCCGTGCGCTATTATGTGCTCCATGAAATCCCGTTCGCACAGGACGGCACAATTACGCACGAGCTGATGATGGAACGCATTAACTCCGATTTGGCAAACGTGCTCGGCAATTTGGTCAACCGCACTATCGCGATGAGTCATAAATACTTTGACGGCGAGGTGTGCAGCCCTACCGCCGGTGAGCCTGTCGATAACGAGCTGAAACAGCTGGCGCTGGCGCTGCCCGGCAGGGTGGAAGCGAAAATGAACGAGCTCAAAGTCGCGGATGCGATCGATGAGATTTTCACGCTGCTGCGCCGATCCAATAAATATATTGATGAGACTATGCCATGGGCACTCGCACGGGATGAAAGCAAACGGGAACGGCTGGGGACTGTCCTCTATCATCTGCTGGAAAGTATCCGTTTTGCGGCAGTGCTGCTGAAACCGTATCTGCCGGAAACCTCCGACAAAATTTTTGCACAGCTGAATATAGCAAACGGCGGTGTAGAATCGCTGGAAACCTTTGGCGGCATACCGGCCGGGCACAAGGTCGGCGAAGCCTCTATCCTGTTCGGGCGTATTGATATCCCGAAAATGCTGAAGGAAATCGAAGACGGGCAGGGCAAAAACCAGAAGGAAAAAGCAGCGGGGAAAGCCGAAAAGGCAGAGAAAAAAGTGGAAAAGAAGACGGAAACCCCGGGCATTATCACGATAGACGACTTTGCAAAGGTCGAGATGACGGTCTGCAAGGTGCTTGCCTGCGAGAACGTCAAAAAGAGTGAAAAGCTCCTGAAATTCCAGTTGGATGATGGTTCCGGCGAGCCCCGGCAGATCCTTTCCGGCATTGCGATGCATTATAAGGCGGAGGAGCTTGTCGGAAAGACGCTGGTAGCCTGCACAAATCTTGCTCCGCGCAAGATGATGGGCCAGCTTTCTAATGGTATGCTGCTGTCTGCTGTGCGCGAAACTGCGGACGGGGAAGAGCTGCACCTGATCATGCTTGGAGATGAAGTACCGGCGGGCTGCAAACTTTGCTGAGCGGGAAAGGATTCTTTTATGTATCGTTACGATTATGAGCGTCTTGAAATGGGCGGGGGAGGCTGGAGTCCGATTGGGGGCTTTGGCCTGACTGCGGAAAAATACCGAGAGATCGTTGACCGCCGTGCGGCGGCGGGCTGGCGGTTTGTCACTGCCGTACCGCTGGAGGGCCGTACAAACGGGATGCTTGAGACGATTGACCTTGTATTTGAAAAGGAGATAAAATAATTGCTTTTTGATACACACGCTCACTATGATGACAGCCGTTTTGACGCTGATCGTGACGAACTGCTGGGTTCGCTGCCAGCCCATGGTGTAGGGCTGGTGCTGAACCCTGGCTGTGACCCGGAATCCAGCCGGAAAGCGGTTTCTTATGCGGAGGATTACCCGCATGTTTATGCGGCGGTCGGATATCACCCAGAGAACATTGAGGGTATTTCCGACGCGGCGGTAGAGGCCGGTTTAACGGAAATAGAAGCGCTTGCGGCTCATCCCAAGGTGTGCGCGATTGGTGAAATCGGGCTTGATTACCACTGGTGCAAGGAGCCGGAGGGACGCAGGCGGCAGCAGGAGGTATTCCGGGCGCAGATGCGCATGGCTGGGAGGCTTGGGCTGCCGGTGATTGTGCATGACCGTGACGCGCATCTGGACTGTCTGACGATTGCTGAGCAGTATCCGAAGGTACGCGGTGTCTTTCACTGTTATGCGGGCAGCGCTGAGACGGCTGACCGGCTGCTGGCGCTTGGCTATTATATTTCATTTACTGGCGTATTGACTTTCAAAAACGCAAAAAAGGCGGTTGAGGTTGTGCGTCATGTGCCGCTTGACCGCCTGATGATTGAAACGGACGCGCCGTACATGGCACCGGAGCCATACCGTGGCCGACGCAATTCATCTCTGTACGTTTACCGTATGGCCGAAGCAATCGCCGAAATCAAGGGTTTACCTTTTGAAGCGGTTGCGGAGGCGACTACATCAAACGCCTGCTGCCTTTTCGGGATCCGCCCCTGACGGCGGTGCGGCGGTACGGCGGTATGGTGGTGCGGCAGGGGGACGGCAGGGCGCTGCCCTGCACCCGCGATTTTTTTGTAAAAAAATCGAGTAAAAACTTTAGTCCCGCTGCGGCGGGGAATGGGTGCGCTGCTGGTCGATTCTGCCTGCTGCCCGGCCCACCAAAAGGACGGCGGGCCGGGTGGTAGGGTGAGAGGATTTCTGTTAGTTGAAAATTTATATTTATTTTTTATCATTGAGAGGGAAACAATATGAAAACGATTCTTTGCTATGGCGACTCCAACACGTGGGGTTATAATCCAGAGACTGCGGAACGCTATCCGCGCGGCGTGCGCTGGACCTCGCGTTTAGAGGAAGCACTGCCGGATTATTATGTTTTGGAGGAAGGCCTGGGCGGACGTACGACAGTATTTGATGATGGAATGCGTTCCGGACGGCGCGGGTTGGATTATTTGCCGGTGGCGCTCAAGACGCATGACCCGATAGACCTTGTGATCCTGATGTTGGGGACGAATGACTGCAAGAATCGTTTTCATGCTCATGCTGCTGAGATTGCGGAAGGGATGCAGGCACTGGTCGAGGTTGTCCAGGCACCGGCGTTGCTGCACCTGCGGTGTGCACCGGACGTACTGGTTGTAGCGCCGCCGCCGATTGATGGGAAAGCACTTGCACAGGGTGATATGCGGTTTATGTTCGGTGCGGAGAGTGTGGAGACTTCACGGTTGCTGTCACAGTTTTATCAGGAAATGGCACAGCGTATGGGGGCTGCATTCTTTGATGCGGGACAGGCGACCGGCGCGGGCGCGGATGGCGTGCATCTTTCGGCAGAGGGACACGCGGCACTTGCGGATGCCCTTGCTGCATTCCTGCGGGGATAAACGGCAGATATACAACAGCCCATTAAATTTCCAGCCCTTATTTGCGGCTGCATATGTAATACAAAAAAACCGTGCCGCAGATACCCGCCCCGCCCGCTGTCCTTATGGCGGGCGGGGCAGTATGTATAAGCGGCGGCTACCGTACCTATTCCCCGCCGCAGCGGAGAAAAAGTTTTTACTCGATTTTTTTACAAAAAAATCGCGGGTGCAGGGCGGAGTCCTGCCGCTGCCCGCGTAGGGCACTTATGGAAAACTGAGCACACACGAGACAATCAAGGGAGGCTGCAATGCGAATTTTTACGGTGCTGGTGCTGCCGCTGATGCTGCTGGGCTGCGGCAGGGCGATTTCGGGGTATGATCCGCACAGTCCGTCGGGGCTTGACCTGTCGGTTTTGGGGCTGGATGAGCGCCAGATGGAGCATTTGGCACAGCAGCTTGCGAGGCCGTTTTATTATGCGGCAGCTGCGGCAATGTTTCTGTTTGCGATACTGCTGTGGGTGTTCGATGTCAGATATTTGCTGACCGTGGTTCTCTGTATCCTGCTGTATGCTGTGCTTCAAATGGGTACGCTCGCCTATTTATATCATGTGGTGAAACGAAATGAGTGAAAATACGTTTACCCGAATTCAGGATATTGTACGCCGGATTCCGGCAGGGCGCGCAGCGACCTATGGCCAGATTGCACGCCTTGCAGGCAATGTCAATTTGTCACGGGTTGTCGGTTATGCGATGCGGGCAGCGCCGCCAGATGTGCCCTGTCACCGGGTAGTGAATCGTTCGGGCGGGCTGTCGGACGCATTCCAGCCGGGCGGCAAAGAAACACACCGCCTGCTGCTCCTTGCAGAGGGCATCCCTTTCTGCGCGGACGGCAGCGTCGATCTTTCCCGCTGTGCCTGGGAAGGGTAGCCGCTTCCCCGGCGGAGGGCTCGCCTGCGCGGCGCACGCCAGAGGGCGCTGCCCTCTGGACTCCCGCTGGGGGCAAAGGCCCCCAGACCCCGAGATGCTGCGCATCTCCGCTTCGCCTGCGGGCGGGACGGGAGCCTGGGTGCACCGTATTTTCATTATGCCCTGATGGCCTGTCCGCCAAAAGCAGGGCGAACAGGCCGGTTTTCTGCGGATGAGGTTGTTTTTGGGTTAGGATATAATGGATTGGCTTTCCTTTTTCAAGGGGGCTTTTTTTGTTTGTATTGGGGCGGAAAAGTTTTTCAGAAATATGACGTTTGCAAACTATTCATTGTTTTTTCACATATTTGTGGTATAATAGCAGGGCAGTTATCATATCAGGGATGATGTGATTCCCTGGTGGTTCAAAAGGCTATATTGATATGGAAAAAGCAGAAAAGGAGGGGGTTTTCCATGCAGCAAATTACTGATATCCTGCAAAAAATATTGGATAAGGTAACGGGTTTTCTGGATACATATCCGCTGGTCGAGGCGTGGTATACAACGATTGTTCGGTTTGTATTTCCGATTCTTGCGGTGCTGATCCTTGCGGGTATGATCCGTTCGCTGCTGAATGTGCCGCACAGCCCGGAGGTCTGGGGCAAGCTGGCGCTTCCCGGCGGGGAAATGGTTCCGCTCACCCATTGGGAGAATATCGTCGGGCGGTCAGCTGCATCAGATGTGGTATTGTCCTACCCATCCATTTCACGGCAGCACGCGGCGCTCATGCGGGCCAAAGATGGCAGCTGGGCGGTGTATGATTTGGATTCTACCACAGGTACAACGGTCAATACGCTTCCGGTTGACGGTGTTGCCGCCGTTTCGGATGGCGATTCGATTGCGTTCGGCGGCGTTCCGTGCATTTTCGTACCGGTCACCGCTGAAGAGCGTCTTGCTCAGCGGGAACGCCGCCGCCGTGCCGGACGTCCGGTTTCACCGTGGGGGTCGCTGATTGTGCTTTCACTTTGGCAGGCGCTTGCCTGCTTACAGATTATCATTGCCACCGGCGAAAATGCAACCGTCAAGATTCCGCTTGCTTTTGCCGGGCTGTGCGGTGTGATGTGGCTGTATTTCCTTTTTATGCGGGCAATGCGCCGGATCGGGTTTGAAATGGAGATTATTGCGTTTTTCCTGTCTACGCTCTCCCTATGCATAACGGCGTCCAGTGCGCCGGGGGCATTGTTTAAGCAGTTTTTAGCCGTATGTCTTGGATTGGCGCTGTTTGTGGTGCTGGGTGTGTTCCTGCGTGATTTGTCCCGCGTGCAGAAAATACGCTGGATGATGGCCGCCTGTGCGATAGGGCTGCTAGGCATTACCCTTGTACTGGGAGCCTCCAAATTCGGCGCGAAAAACTGGCTGTCAATCGGCGGGATGTCCTTCCAGCCCTCGGAGCTTGCAAAGATTTGTTATATTTTTGCGGGTTCGGCGACGCTTGACCGTCTGTTCCGAAAGCGTAACCTTGGGCTGTTTATTGTGCTGACCGGTGTTTGTCTCGGCTGTCTTGCGCTGATGAGTGATTTCGGTACGGCGGCAATCTTTTTTGTGACCTTCCTTGTCATTGCGTATCTGCGATCAGGCGATTTCGCTACGCTGTCGCTGATTAGCGGCGCGGCAGTTTTCGGCGTAGTGATGATCTTATCTTTTAAGCCATATATTTTGAAACGCTTTGCAGTTTGGGGGCACGTCTGGGAGGATGCCTCCGGCGCAGGATATCAGCAGACCCGCACCATGAGTGCGGCGGCTTCCGGCGGATTGGTCGGCGTTGGCGGCGGGGAGGGCTGGCTGCACCGTATCGGTGCGGCGGATACTGACCTCGTATTCGGGATGCTTTGTGAAGAATGGGGCCTGCTGATCGGTGTTTTGGCGGTGCTGTCTATCGTGACGCTGGCCGTGTTTGCGGTGCGCGCATGTAGTGCAGGGCGTTCCAGCTTCTATATCATAGCGGCGTGTGCGGCAACCAGCTTGCTGGTATTCCAGACTTGCCTGAATGTTTTTGGCGCAGTGGATTTGCTTCCGCTGACGGGTGTGACCTTCCCGTTCCTTTCAAACGGCGGTTCGTCTATGCTGTCGGCCTGGGGATTGTTGGCTTTCCTAAAGGCAACTGATACCCGTCAAAATGCCAGCTTTGCAATTCGCCTGCCGTCCCGGCGTGAGCTGAGGGCGGAAGTGCAGGAGGTGCAGATGCATGAAGAAGATTGAGAAACGCGCGGTTCTGTGTATTGTACTGGCGGCAGCCCTGCTGCTGGGGCTGGGGATTTATCTGTACCGTTTTGTGCGGCACGGTGCCAGCTGGGCGTCATTCCCTTCTAACCGGCACCTGTACAACAGCCAGGGTCAGCTGGCGAGCGGGACGGTAACTGACCGTGACGGGGATATTCTAACGCAGGTGAATGAGGACGGACGGCGGACCTATTATGACTCTTCTACGGTGCGTTGCGCGACGCTGCACGTCGTGGGTGATCCTTCCGGCAATATTGGGACAGGCGCGTTGTCCGCGTTTGCAGACAAGCTGTCGGGTTATAACCTGTTTACGGGTGCATATTCGCCCCTTGGCAGCGGCAATACCCTTTCACTGACCATTGACGCGCATTATAATTATGTCGCATATAACGCGCTTGACGGGCGAAAGGGTACGGTCGGTGTGTACAATTACAAAACGGGCGAAATCCTGTGCATGATGTCAAACCCGTCTTTTGACCCGCTTGACCCGCCGGATGTTTCCAGTGACAGCGAGCGTTGGGAAGGGGTTTATCTGAACCGGTTCCTGTCATCAACGTTTACGCCGGGTTCCGTGGTGAAAACGGTGACCATGTCGGCAGCGATTGAAAAAATCCCTGACCTGTACGCCCGCACCTGGGAATGTACCGGCTCGACTGAAGTAGGCGGGCAGCCTATCACCTGCATAGACGCGCATGGTACCATTGACGTGGAGGAAGCGCTGGCGAAGTCCTGTAATGCTGTCTTTGCACTGCTGGCCAATGAGCTGGGTGCGCAGACAATGCAGGAATATTTCGATAAAGCGGGATTGACGAGCACCTATTCGGTCAGCGGCATTTCGACCGTACCGAGCAAATTCGTGTTCAGCGGGACGAGTGCAAACCAGCTGGGATGGGCCGGTGTCGGGCAATATAACGATGCGGTCAATCCATGTTCGCTGATGGTTTTCATGGGTGCGGTTGCGAATGGAGGACAGGCGGCGGTTCCCCAACTGGTGATGGATGTTAAAACCGGTTTTGGCATGTCAACCCATTGGTATCGGGAGAAGAAGACCGGCGTTCTGATTGAACCCATGACGGCGTCACGGCTTGCCGACGCAATGGCATACACCGCTGAATACACCGGGAAAAGCCGTTTCGGTAATATTGATATTTGCGTCAAATCAGGCACGGCGGAGGTAGGCGGCGGAAAGAAGCCCAACGCCTGGTTTACCGGCTTTATCCGTGACCCGGAACATCCCTATGCCTTTGTCGTACTGGTTGAAAACGGCGGCGGCGGTTCATCTGTTGCCGGGGCGGTAGCGGCACAGGTGCTTGATCCGATTGTGAATGGTTATTAACAGCCCGCGTCTGGAATCTTCCGGCGCATCGGCAGAATAAAACGGCAAACGAAAAGACCCGGCAGCGAAAGGGAATCCCCTTACCACTGCCGGGCTTTTTGCGCCGTAACCGACGAGGCGCGTCCCCCACAGCTGCGGGGCGTTTTTACCGGGGCGGAGTAATGCATTACGCATTCCAATATGATCGTGCGTTGACCTTCTCTTTGACGAATAACCGGAAAACCAAATAACAAAAATAACCCTGGCCCTGACATTGCATGTCTAAAGAAAGCTATCGTATCATGCCCCGGAAGGAACATGTTTTTATTCGGTTGTGATTTCAATGGTGGAGGTCAGATTGGTCAAATCGAGTGCAGCACGCAGACGGTTCAGCTCGTCAGTGATGCGTTCGGCCTCGGCCCGTACTTCGTCCACATCGAAATTGCGGTGAACGAATTCAACGACCCGATAGCTGCCGTGCCGCTCCACCTCCGGTATGACGGCCATTTGGTCGAGCCTGCGCTTCATTTCGGAAAGCATGGAAATGCGCACCAGTGCTTCATCAATCGTCATCTCCATTCCGCTGACCTGATGGGTCACATTAAAAAGACTGACTGCATGGCGTATCCTGGCTACCTTGTTATTGATTGCGTTCAGACGGGCCTGTGTCGCCGCAAAGTCGTAAGACTGCGGCAATGGTTTTTCACCCTCGCTGTGCGCGTATGTACGGATGTTTTCCTCTTCGCTGAGGATGCGGGCCGCTTCCAGCCGGAGCTGCTGGGCCTTGCGGTTGGCTTCGGTCAATGTCATTTGCATGAATATTCCTCCCAATTTACAGGGATGACGCACCCGACAGGGGAAACGTCATCAAAAAATCAATGAATAACTCTGTATGCGTAAACAGGGACTGTCTGCCCGATGCAGGCAAACAATAATGCCCCACCCGCCAAAAGGATCTCGGCAGATGGAGCGTTAAGTTGGAGGTACCACCCAGAATCGAACTGGGGATCAGGGAGTTGCAGTCCCACGCCTTACCGCTTGGCTATGGTACCATCTACGGTATATTATACGCCGCCGGACCCGTTTTGTCAATCCTATTTTACAGATAAAAATCGACGGGAAGTATGCTTTCCGTCGATCAAAGACGCCGCCACATCATTGCGACCGCGATTGCCACTGCAACGCACAGCAGTCCGAATAAAAACACCGATGTCATGCTGCCTAGCATATCCGCCGCCTCCCATCTTGCTGAAACTCTCTTAAATGGTTAATCTAATCGTACCATAGGACAGGCCGGTATGCAATTCGCTTTATAACCAAAGTTTTTGGGGCAGATTCAGGCAAGGTTATGGTAAAAAGTGACAAAGATAATTTTAGCAAATGACGGATGTAATTTTTAGGCCCTGATGCTGTGAAAATACAACAGTTCAGCGCCGCTGAAAGCCAAGATAGCGTGTGCCCTGAAAGGTCAGGCGGCCGCGGTCGCCCTCGGCCAGCAGGCCGTAATCTGTGGCAGAGAGCTCCAGTTCCATCCGGCTGCCGGTTTCGGCTTCAAAGGTTGCATAATAGCTGGTTGAAAGGTGCTCATGCGTGCGGGATATGTGCTGCCGCTTGGAGACAACGAGTGCCTCAATCACCAGAACCGGAGATTGATTGTTCCGGTGAGCCTGGCGTACACTCCGGACCAGTGTGAGCACAAAGACGGTGAGAAACAGGATAAAAATAATCACAAATACAACGATGAACAAACGGACAATTAGAGGTGTTTCAAACTGCGATATACCATATCCCATCATCATACACTTTTCCCCCTTTAGAAAATATAGTTTTTTCAATACCCTATTAAGAATAGCACAGGCTGCCCCGCCTGTCAATCCGATATGAATAAAAGGCCTTACGGATTGCAGTCTGAATAGGGACAGCCTGTGCTGATGACTTATATTCAATTCTGAGTACGTTCAAATGTGCTCAAATCCAAGGTAACGCGACCCCTGGAAAGTAAGACGGCCGCGAGCCCCTTTTGCGAGCATTCCATATTCTGTGCCGATGAGCGAAAGTTCTAAGCGTTTGCCGCCATCAAACTCAAAGGTGGCAAAGTGGCCGGTGTTTCGTTCCAGATTGCGTGCGGCGGCTTCGCGTTTGTCAACGACGACTGCCCGGACGATCTGAATGGGGGAGTGACTGTTTTTTTTCCAATGTTTTATCGTTGTGACTGCCATTGCAGCGCAATAGATTGCGACGATTAAAAATGCTGCGGCAAATAGGCCGGATAAAACATAATCCATCAGAGACAAGCCAAGGCTCATGGGAAGGGGACTCCTTTCAAATATGCCATAAATTTTCCTTAGTGTGAGGATACCATAAAACAGCTGTCTTTGTCAATCAGCAAAACAGCCAAACAAAAATCGGGAAAAAGACTGGAAATTTGAAGTATAGTGCATAAAAATTTAACAAATCATAAAAAATCCTTTTCAACAGAAAAGCTGACAAAATCTACTACAGCCTAAAAGTACGTGTTTATATAAACTATAAACCTGACCGAAAAAAACCGACCGGCCTGCCCTTCTTTTGGCAGGCCGGTCAGCACAGTACCAGCAACAATGAATGCCCCCAAGCCCCCGTCCCGCCCGCAGGCGAGGCGGAGATGCGTTAGCATCTCGGGGTCTGGGGCAAAGCCCCAGCGGGAGTCCAGAGGGCAGCGCCCTCTGGTGCCCGCCGCACAGGCGGCCTCTCCGGCGAGGAGTGCCCGCCGCACAGGCGCTACCGTATGTGGCGGCGCAGCTGGCGCGCAACTTCGTTGATGTCTATCGGCTTGGATATGTGGGCGTTCATGCCGCACGTGAGGCAACGCTGGATGTCCTCCGCAAATGCGTCCGCCGTCATCGCAATAATCGGCAGGTCTGAGTCGTCACGATCCAATGCCCGGATGTTCAGTGCCGCATCGTATCCCGTCATTACCGGCATACGGATGTCCATCAGGATTGCATCGTAATAATGCGGCTCCGATTGCTCGAAAATTTCTATGCACGCCTGGCCGTTCTCTGCTCGGTCCATCTCCAGACCCAGGTCGGAAAGCAGCGTCTCCGCAATCTCCCAGTTCAGGTCGTTGTCCTCCGCAATCAGCACCCTGTGCCCACTGAGATTTTCCACAGCCTCTTCTTCTGCTGACTCCTGCACGGCCTGTATCTCATCGTCACTCGCAAACTCCCGCAAACCATGGTACAACGTCGATTTGAAAAGCGGCTTTGAAATAAAGCCCGTTACCCCTGCCGCACGCGCATCCTGCTCAATATCACTCCAGTCATACGCCGAAATCAACAGGATCGGCATGTCATTGCCAACACACTCCCGGATGCGGCGCGCCGTCGTAACACCATCCATATCCGGCAGTTTCCAGTCCAGCAGGATTACATGATACGGCTCGTGCCGGTCGTGCCGCTCCACGGTCATCTCTATCGCACTCTTGCCGTCCATGGTCCAGTCCGCTTTTACGCCAATCTCCGAAAGCGCCCGGACCGTTGTCTCACAAAGCTGACGGTCATCATCTACCACCAGCATATCCCAGCTGGGCAGAATCATGTCAACCTCGCTTACTGTGGATCTCTCCAGGTCAAGCGTTACATAGAAAGCCGTCCCTTTGCCAGGCTTGCTTTCCAAATGTACTTCGCCCTTCATCGCATCAATTATAAATTTCGTGATGCTCATGCCCAGCCCGGTGCCCTCAATCTTGTTGACACGGTCGGTCTGCTCGCGGCTGAACGAATCAAAAATTTTCCCCTGGAATTCCTCAGACATGCCGATGCCGTTGTCCTTTACCGTCAGGTGGCAGCGGACGTAATCATCCCCTTTCGGCGACGCCTCCTGTGTGAGCCGCACCTGGATGTGCCCGCCATCCTGCGTAAACTTGACCGCATTCGACAGGAAATTCAAAAGCACCTGATTGAGACGGACACTGTCGCAATATACATTCTCTGACAGGATGTCGCTGATTACCACGTCAAACTGTTGATTCTTTGCCTTGACCTGCGGCTGGACAATACTGACAATGCTCTCCATCGCTTCGCGAAGCGAAACCTGATCCATGTTGAGCGTCAATTTGCCCGATTCAATTTTCGACATATCCAATACATCGTTAATCAGCCCCAGCAGGTGGCGGCTCGACAGGGAAATCTTTTTCAGGCAGTTCTGCACCTGCTGCTTGCTGTCAATATTGGCGGTTGCAATCGCCGTCATGCCAACAATCGCGTTCATCGGTGTGCGGATGTCGTGGCTCATGCTCGAAAGGAATTCACTTTTTGCCTTATTCGCGTGCTCCGCTTCGTGCCGCGCCTGCTGAAGCGCAAGGATATACTGCCGCGTCTGCCGCAGATAACCAATGAAAACAAGCAGCAGCAGCACCAGAATTGTGCCACAGGAAAAGAATGTGACCATAGTCCAGTCATGGCTGAAATGATTGAGCGCCTGATCCAGCACGCCAAAGGGCATGACCGTGACAAGATACCATTCGGTATAAGGCAGACTGCTGCAATACAGGTGCCTGCGTTCCTTGCCAAGATAGACGACAGCCGAATAATCCTTGCGCTGCTCGATCGTAGCCCGGATGTTTGAAACCTGCTGTTCGCCCGCCTCCTGGCCGAGCTCGGCGCGCAGCCGTTCAAAGTAGCTTTCGCGGAAAGCCTCGCCCGAGCGGATAACAAACGAGCCGTCACGGCGGATCACATGGGAATATACCAGGTTTTCCTGCGAATCAAGCGCAAGTATATTTTTCAGTGCATCAACCGGCATGGATGCAACCAATGCGATACTGTTTCCCCCGTTCGCCATGGGGTAAGCGACAGGGATACCCAGCAGCAGCAGGCGGTCATTTTCACTGCGGTTGTTGGGGCATTCGCCAACGGCGGCCTTGCGTTCACCGTTACGGAGGGAGGCAAGGAAGGGCTCCGGATCGGAGATCTCCAAGCCGTCCCCATACAGCACATCAATTTCCCCGCTCTCCGAAATCATCACAAGGTCATGAAAGCCGCGGCTCTCTGCATCATATGCGAAACGGGTGCGCATTTCCTGCTCGTCCTGCACCGCTTCCGGGCGAATGGAGTCGATGATACTCTGCACATGGGTCATGCGATATTCGATACTGGTCGAGAAATGCATGGCGATACGCTCATTCATGCCAGCCATGTAGATATTGCCGACCTCGCTGATCGTATCCTGGCTGCTCTGTTTCATAAAGAGGGCCATAAACGAGAAGATGCAGACACAGACGATGCACAGGATACCGAGGCTGACGGTAAGATATTGCGTAGTCCTATTTTTTTGCTTCATATACCCTTTTGTCTCCGCTGCCGTTACTGCCCCGCAAGCGCACGGATGGCTTCGGCAGTAATATGATAGTCGTCACAGACGCGCTGATACAGTGCGGCCACCTGGTCGCTCCATACGCCGTCGCGCAGGGCTTCGGTCAGCTCAGCGCTGGAATCCTGAAGACGCACAAAACTAAGATTCTGGCAGACGCCTTTGATGGTGTGCGCAGCACGGAAAGCATCGGCATAGTTGCCGCTGTCTACGGACTGGCACAGCAGGTCGTAACTGCCGTCATTGAGAAATTTAAGTACAAATTTCTGCACCAGCTTTTCACTGCGCAGCCGACCGATTGCGTCGTCAAAGTTACCGCCCAGGGCGGCATAGCATTCCTGCAATGTCATAGTGCAAGCTTCACTCCTTACTTTTCAGGCGGCGCCGGAGCGCCTGTTTGATACGGGTCCGTGCGTACCTCCTCGCCGGAGGGGCCGCCTGCGCGGCGCGCGCCGGAGGGCGCTGCCCTCCGGCCTCCCGCTGGGGCTTTGCCCCAGACCCCGGGATGCTTGCGCATCCCTCCCTCGCCTGCGGGCGGGACGGGGCTTCGGCTGCCGCTGCGGCCCTGCCGTCCGGCCCGCCATAGGGTCAGCGGGCCGGACGGCTAACTGCGGTGAGGATATTGCTTTTTTATTTTGCTGTTATTTATTGTCTACGATATCGCTTGTTTTGTCAATAGGTGAGATGACGGAAAGCATCTGGCTCATCGAATCGTCATAGAACTGGTACTGCCCGCGTCCGGCACGCTTGACCGAGTAAAGCGCCCGGTCAGCCGCACAGAAAAGGTCTTCATAATTTTGGCTGATCTCGCGCGAGCAGGCCACCCCCATACTGACGGAGATGGTGAATTCCTGATACTGGCCGATCAGCGCATGGAAAATACGGTCGATGATCGGCTTAATGTCTTCGTCCACCCGGGCGAAAAACAGGAATTCATCACCGCCGACCCGCGCTGCAACATCGCTTCCGCGCACGCTCTGCTTGAGCTTTTCCGCTACGTGTTTGAGGACTTCGTCACCAAACATATGTCCGTAGGTATCATTTGCTGATTTGAAATAGTCGAGGTCAATGATTGCGAGTGCATAATTATAGCGGCGGTCGTTGAGCCGGTCGTCAATCAACTTTTTTGCGCTTTCACGGTTGAGCAGCCCGGTCATAGCGTCGTGTGTTGCGGCGCGTTCCAGGTTTTCCAGACGCACAAGCGAATCATGAATATCAATGGCTTTGCCGATTGCACCCTGATACTGGCGCGGCTCATCCGGCGACCACATGGCGCGGGCAATTACCCGGTGCCAGCGGAAGCCGCTGCCGATGTTCAATTTGAATTCGTATTGGATCACCGGATTTTCAGGATCGGTGTGCCGCAGCAGGTCGGATACCTCTGGCCATACCTGCGGCCCGAGCAGACGCTGGATACTTGGGTCAGTGGCGGGGTCCTTTACGAGCTCATTGATTTGCAGCCGGTTCGCACCCCAGGGTGACAGTGTCAGCATGGGGGGAGAAGTATTGTATTCAAACTGGATCTCTTCACTCATGGCGGCGAAGAAGGCGTATTTTTCCCGCTCCCGCTCCAGCAGCTGGAGGGTACGCCCGGAAACGGTCAGCTCTTCTGAGCGCAGAAGTTCCCGGGTGAGGTTGTTCATGTCGGCGGAGCTGCCAAAGGCGTCCGGTTCTTCCTTACTGAGTTCCTCTTGCAGGCTGGGTGCTACATCTTGCAGGCACTCGAGCAGCAGAGGGTTAAAGGTGCCGCATTCCCCGTTGACGATCATCTGGATGGCCGTCTCGTGCGTAAAGGCCTTTTTATAGACACGTTCGCTTGTCAGTGCGTCATATACATCGGCAAGCGCAACGATCTGAGCGGAGATTGGGATTTCTTCCCCTTTCAGCCCGTCCGGATAACCGCGCCCGTCATAACGTTCATGGTGCCAGCGGCAGATCTCATATGCCGTCTTGACCAGAGGTTCATCCTGATAATAGGACAGCTCCTTTAGCATATCGGCGCCGATGCGTGAATGCATTTTCATCACGGCAAATTCTTCGTTGGTCAGGCGGCCCGGCTTGTTGAGGATTTTTTCATCAATGGCAATCTTGCCGATATCATGCAGGGCCGAAGCCGTGCAGATCATCGAAATATCCCGGTGGTTGAGCGGATACCGGTCGGTTTTCTGCATCAGGCTGTTGAGCAGCAGCTCGGTCAGCATATGCACGTGCCGTACATGCTGGCCGCTTTCGCCATTGCGGAACTCCACGATGTGGCTGAGGATGTCAATCATCAGATTGCTCTGCTGTTCGTTTTCGTATATCTGGTCGGCCACCATACTGATCAGCTTTTTCTGCTTTGCATACAGCAAAATGGTGTTGACCACACGGCGATGGACGATCAATGCGTCAAAAGGACGGCTGATGAAGTCGCTGACGCCCATTTCATAGGCGCGCTCGACAAAGGCCGAGCCGCTTTCAGAGGAGATCATTATGACAGGGATATCTTCGATCCACCGATGCTTATGCATCATATCAAGTACGCCGAAGCCATCCATAACCGGCATCACAACATCGAGCAGTACGATAGAGAGCTCTACGCCGTATTTCTGGATGCTGGCAACGCCCTCTACGCCGTTTTCCGCCTCAATAATCTCATATTCGCCGCCCAGGATATCCGTGAGGATCGCGCGGTTCATTTCGGAATCATCGACGATTAAAATTTTCTGTTCTTTGCTCATAGCTGAATGACCACTTCCCACTTTTGTTTCTTATCCTGTCGCTGCCGGAGCAGTGCTCACAGCATACCGACTATATTTTATCATAGGGGGGTAAAAAATACAAGCGCGGAAAATGTCCTTTTCCGAAAAGAATTGAGCAGCGGATGCTGGCATTTTTCACAAATCCATGCGCTGGTACGGGGAGGAACCAAATAAGTAGAAAAGCTGTGCTTTCCGTAATTTTCCAGAATAATTATACCCGTATGCAGCTGGGGGTTTGTAGGAATCTCCAAATCCGTCCGGCAAATTGCCGAAAAGTAAAATTTCCGGCTGACACTGCCGGGCGAATATGCTATAATAAAAACAAAACCCATAACAGGGGCCTGTGTATACAGGTTCTGGGGCGGGTCCGGTGCGGTGCACCAGACTGCCCTAAAATTGCAGGGAAGCAGAGGGGGGACAAAGGAATGGTCCATTTGAGAATTACCCAGTCCGGCACGGCGCACCAGGCGGCGCAGGATGCCCATATGGTGCGGGCTGTGCAGGCACGCCGGCGCGGGGATGAGGCTGGCTGTCCGGCTGCGGGGCATGGCGTGTATTGTCCGGCCGCAGGGCACGGGCACCATCCGGACGTGGATACCCGGCCGGGCGGCGCTGTACAGGAGACGGAAAAGCCGCAGCAGTCTGCACCGCAGCCGCCAGCCGCACAGCGTCCGCAGCAGCCGGAACAGCGTCCACAGCAGGCCGGACAGCAGAAGCCGGATGCGGCGCAGACGGTGAAGGATGCCGCCGAGCAGGCGGCTGCGGTCTGGGAGGATGCATCAAAGCAGGCACATGACGCTTATGCGGCAGAGGAAGCCGAGGTCAAGAGTCTTGCAGAGATGATGAAGGAAGCAAAGGAGCGTGCAGATAAACAGCGGGAGCGCTTCAAGCTGCCAAAGAATACGCGGTATGGAGATATGCCGATGGAGGCCCATGCACGCCTTGCGCGGGCGCGGACACAGGCGCAGGCCGGTGCAGCAGCAGGCTTTGCCCGGAGTAAGATATTGCAGTGCCAGGCGGCGTTGCGGCAGGACCCGGAGAATGCGGCGCGTATCCGCGCCACGATCAGTTCGCTGCAAAAGGCGGTCAACCGGGCGAATAAGAAAAAGCGGGAATTACAGCAGGAGCATTTATCCGAGGTACAGCGCCGGAAGGCAGCCGAACGCAAGCAGAAGCGTAAGGAACAGTACCTGCGGCGCGAGCTGAGCCGCAGGAAGACCATGCGCAGCATCCGTGAGCGCGGCTATCTCCGCGAGTGCGAGGTAGAGAACCGTTTGCAGGATCAGCTTCAGCAGACGCGTATGGAGCTGCGCCAGCAAATGGAGGATTTGAACGCAGCCTATGGCGGCGTTTCCCCGGAGGCCGCTGCGCAGCAGTATACAGCGCAGGCAGCCGCCCCGGCGCCAGCGCCCAGCGTAAACATCCAGGTGTGAACGGGATGGCCGGAGGAATCTGCATTTCACGCAAGAAATAGGGCATTTCAGGGCGGCGGCGGGGATTTTGCCGGTTGCCTGCTATAATGGTAAACGGAACGGTCGTTCCCAGCGCCGTTTTGATATCCTACCGGTTTTCCCGGGGGTCCGCAAGGGCCTCCGGGACCCCTTTTTCTGCGGTCCGGCGAAAGCCGGGTAGTCGTGGCATTCTCGACTTTATGAAAAAAGACTGTTTCAAAGCGGCAGAAAGCCTTGAAACAGTCTTTTTTTATCATTTCAAAGGGCGGCACGGGGCAGCCCGGACAGCGCCTTCCTAGCCCTTTGCCAGAGACTTGAATTGTACACGCGCCTTGCGTACACCATCCAGCGTGCCGCCAAGGGTCTCTTCCGTGCGTTTGAGCGCGTCTTCGCAGTATTCGTTTGCCACCCGCCGCAGCTCCCGCGCCTGGATTTCTGCGTTGCCGACAATTTCCTTTGCACGTTTCCGTGCGGCGACTACGATTTCTGTTTCCGAAATCATCTGCCTTGCAGCATCCTCCGCTTTTTTACGCAGGGTTTCGGCCTCGCGTTTGCCTGCGGCAATCAGTTCGTTTCGCTTCTCTACGATGTCCTGTGCCATTTTGATATCGGCAGGCAGCTGGGCACGCAGCTCGTCCAGCATATCCAGCAGGCGGTCGCGCTCGAGGACACACTTGTCACTGGAGAGCGGCATATTTTTGGCGTCCTGCACCATATCGTACATGCTGTTGATGAGTTCCTCTAATGTTGCCATGTATTTCCATCCTTTCTGATCCGCAGTAATATCTCATTTTTCACCGAGTCGGGCACAAGGCCGGTGATATCGCCCCCATGTGCGGCGATATCCTTCACAATGGAAGAGGAGAGGTACATATGCTCGGCGCTGGTCATTAAAAACACGGTATCAAGGTTTGGGTTGAGCTTCCGGTTGGCGAGCGCCATCTGGAACTCGTATTCAAAATCAGACACCGCACGCAGGCCCTTAATAATGGTATCGGCGTTTTGCTGGCCTGCATAGTCGGCGAGCAGGCCGGAGAACATCTGAACCTCCACGTTCGGCAGCCCCTCTGCTGCGCGGCGCAGCAGGGCACAGCGTTCCTCCGGGGAGAATGCAGGTTTTTTTGCCTGGTTGTGCATTACCACGACGATCAGGCGGTCGCACAGCCCGGCTGCGCGCCGGATGATATCGAGATGCCCGGCGGTGACCGGGTCAAAGGAGCCTGGGTAAATTGCAGTTTTCATCGTATTATGATTCCATTTCAGCCGTTTTTTGTAAAACGGTTACTCGAATTGTGCCGTACCGGTATTCCCGCCCGCCTGTGAAGCAGGGTGCGAGCACATCGGCTGCGGCACTCTCGCATACCATTATACCATTTCTCGACAGAATGTCAAACCTTTCTGCCGCAAAAAGCGCATCATTCAGCAGTTGTCCGCCGTAGGGTGGGTCGAGAAAGATGAGGTCATAGCCCGCACCGGCATGACGTTTCAGGAAAAGGGAAAAGTCAGACGCATGTACCTGCGCACGGTCCGCGACGCGGGCAGCGCTGATATTTTTGCGCAGAACAGCAAGGGCGGAGCGGTCATGATCGACAAAGTCGCAGTGTGCAGCACCGCGGGAGAGCGCCTCAATACCCATTTGCCCGGTGCCGGCGAACAAGTCGAGAACCTTTGCATCCCGTACATGGGACTGGATAATGTTAAATATATTTTCTTTCACGCGGTCGGTGGTTGGCCTAGTGGCCATACCGGGCACGGGCAATAGGGCTTTACCTCGTGCTGAGCCGCTGATTACACGCATAAAAATACCTCTCTAAAAATAAAACAAATAACAGTAGGCGGAGAAGGAAACCACCCCGCCCGCCGTCCTTTTGGCGGGCGGGGCAGGATGCAAAAACGGCAATGACCGCACCCATCCCCGCCGCAGCGGAGAAAAAGTTTTTACTCGATTTTTTTACAAAAAAATCGCGGGTGCAGGGCAGCGCCCTGCCGCAGCCCGCGCAGGGCCGTCAGCGCAGACGAGCACTAACAACGCACAAGATACGGTTTTTCGACCGGGGGGATGTGGTAGAATAGCTGTCGGGCACTGGGTACATTATTTCTCGCTGTGGTAGAAGGCATACACCTTTTCGGCAACCCCTGCGGGTACAATGCGGGCAAGCTCGTTGATTTGGGCAGCCTTGATGTTTTCAATGCTGCCGAAGTGGCGCAGCAGCTCCGCACGCCGCTTTGCACCTACCCCGTCAATGCGGTCAAGCGAGGAGCCGCGCAGTTTCTTGCCGGAAAGCGTGCGGTTGTACGTGATCGCAAACCGGTGCGTTTCCTCTTGTATGCGCCCAATCAGTGCAAACACCGCCGGTACGGTGGAGATGCCGAATTCGCGCCCGTCCGGGGCGACCAGCCCCCGGGTGCGGTGATGGTCGTCCTTCACCATGCCAAAACATGGGGTCGTCACACCGAAGCCGTCAAGCACCTTCTGCGCAGTGCGCACATGCCCGAGCCCGCCGTCAATTAAAAACGCATCCGGCAGAGGGCAGAATTTTTCGTCCCCGTCCTTCCAGTGGGTCAGCCGCCGGGTGAGCATTTCTGCCATGGAGGCATAGTCGTCCTGGCCCTGCGCAGCACACTCGATTTTGAACTTGCGGTAACGGCTTTTGAGCGGCTTGCCGTTTTCAAAAACGACCATCGAGCCGACGGTATTCGTACCCGCCAGGTTGGAAATATCATAGCTTTCCAGCAGTACGGGAAGGTTTTCAAGGCCGGTCATGCTCTGCAAAAGTTCAAGTGATTTGACACGCCGCTCGTGGGCGGTTTCGATGCGGAGGATTTCCTCGGCAGCATTTTTTCGCGCCAGATTGATAAGCTCGCGGCGTTTCCCGCGCTGCGGTATTGCCAGCTCAACCTTTCGTCCTGCAATGTCGGACAAATAGGCGGCAACGGCCTCACTTTCTTCAATCGGTTCGGAGAGAAGCACCGTGCGCGGCACGGCCAAACGCATCGCATAATACTGCTTGAGAAAGGCGGACAGGATTTCACCGTCAGCCTCGGCCGCCTCATCGAGCAGGGTGTATTCCTTGTCCTGGAGCGCGCCGTTGAGATAGTGGAGCACGACGACACAGCCGCGTGTCTGTCCCTGATGATAAGCGAGCACGTCAAGATCTGCAAAAGCACCTGCGACCACTTTTTGACGCTGGCCGATGGCATCGACCGCACGCAGGCGGTCACGCAGGATGGCCGCGCGTTCAAATTGGAGCGCTTCGGCAGCGTCCTGCATTTTCTGTTCGATTTCACGCCGGAGGCCTTTATAGTTGCCCTCTAACAGGTGCATCGCTTCACCGACCAGCGCGGCGTATTCTTCAGCGGGCACTTCACCGGTGCATGGGGCCACGCAGCGGCCCAGGTGATGGTTGAGGCAGGGGCGTTCTTTGCCGATATCGCGGGGGAAAACGCGGCTGCATGTTTTCAGCCGGAGGGCCTCGCAGATGGTGTCGATTGCGCGGCGGGCGGCAATGCGTCCGGGATAGGGGCCGAAGTAGCGGTCGGCGTCAGCGGCGGGGCGGGCGACGATTTGAAAGCCGGGATAAGGCTTTGAGCAGGTGACTTTGATATAGGGGTAGCCCTTATCGTCTTTTAAGAGGATATTATACTTGGGCTTATATTTTTTAATCATAGCGTTTTCGAGCACGAGTGCTTCGAATTCGCTTTCGGTGACGATGATTTCAAAGTCATCAATCAGGGAGACCAAGCGCCGGGTTTTGGGATTGAGACGGCTGTCGTTTTGGAAATAGGAAGTGACGCGGTTTTTGAGGGCCTTTGCTTTGCCGACATAAATCACGTCTCCGTCTTTGTTTTTCATGAGGTAGACGCCTGGCTCACGCGGCAGGCTGAGCACGCGTGTTTTCAGCTCTTCCTTGCGGGACATAATCGCGCTCCTTTCCGAGGGGGGCCGTCAGGCCTGGTTGAAAAAAGCACCGCTTTCGCGGTGCTTCGGCTTGGTTTTGCGTCCGGAACCAAAGGTGCGGCCCGAACGGTGGCTGTGCACGGCCAGGCACTGCCAAGAGGGGGAGAAGGCCGTTGGTAGCGCCAGCCTGCACCCTTTTGCGATTGGGGGGATGGTTTAATCGACGAAATTGGAGGTAATCAGTTCGACGAGTGCAGTGACTGCTTCCTCCTCATCGGGTCCGTCAGCGATCAGGTTGATCGTGGTGCCCTTGGTGATGCCGAGTGAGAGGATGCCGAGCAGAGATTTTGCGTTTACGCGACGCTCTTCCTTCTCAACGAGGATGGTGCTTTTGAATTCGTTTGCCTTCTGGATAAAGAATGTTGCCGGGCGGGCGTAAAGGCCCACCTGATTGGTTACCTGTACCTCTTTAGAAAACATACTTACATCGCTCCTACTTCAAATAAATAATCCAACTTAACTATAGAATACTCGTTTTTGGGCGGTTCGTCAATATTCTTTTTTCCAAAAAAGGAAGGGGGACAAGGTAAAAAATCTGTGAATTTAACCGATTCCCTGTTACAAACGTAAATTTTGGAGGCTGGTGAACCGTTTTTTTGTCACCAAATTGTTATTTTAGCCTGTTTGCGAGCCTTAATCGTCCAGAATTTTCCACACGAAAAAATGGATTCAAAACCTAGATGAAACGCCAAAAGGCGGATGTCCTCTGCGGACGGCACCAGAGGACTCTGCCCTCTGGACACCCGCGCCTATGCGGCGGGCACCCCTCGCCGGGGAGGCGTCCTATGCGGACGGCAGCAGGGCGCTGCCCTGCACCCGCGCCTATGCGGCGGGCACCCCTCGCCGGGGAGGCGTCCTATGCGGACAGCAGCAGGGCGCTGCCCTGCACCCGCTGGGGACAAGTCCCCAGACCCCGAGATGCTGACGCATCTCCATCTCGCCTGCGGGCGGGACGGGAGCTTTTGGTGCGTCATCGGGTGTTGGTGCAGTGCAGACCAGCCTGCCAAAAGCAGGGCAGGCTGGTCGGGAAACGGAGTGGATTATTTATGGATTGAGTAAGAAAAAGGGGAGGTTATAATTCCAGCTGAGGCAGTGACTGGAAGCCTGCGGCAAGCTCATCATCTGTCGGGACGTGATTACTCATCGTACCATTACGGTATGCATCATATGCGGTCATATCGAAGTAGCCCGTGCCGGTCAGGCCAAAGAGGATGGTTTTGGATTCTCCGGTTTCGCGGCATATTTTGGCTTCTTTGATTGCCTGGCAGATGGCGTGTGCAGATTCGGGTGCCGGAAGGATGGTTTCCTTTTTGGCGAACAGTGTAGCGGCCTCGAAAATTTCCAGCTGTTTGACCGAGGTTGCTTCCATATAGCCATCGTGATAGAGTTTTGAGAGAATAGGGCTCATACCGTGATAGCGCAGGCCGCCTGCATGATTGGCAGCGGGCATAAAACCATTTCCTAATGTGTACATTTTTGCAAGTGGAGTGACCTTCCCGGTATCACAGAAGTCATAGGCATATCTGCCGCGTGTGAGGGAGGGGCAGGAGGCGGGTTCCACTGCGACAATCCGGGGATTGCCTTTGCCGGTCAGCTTATCGCGCATATAGGGGGCAATCAGGCCGCCCAGATTGGAGCCGCCGCCCGCACAGCCAATAATGATATCTGGATATTCATCCAGAAGATCCATAGCGGTTTTGGCTTCGAGGCCGATGATGGACTGATGCAGCAGCACCTGATTAAGCACGGAACCCAGTGCATAGCGGTAATTTTCGGATGAAACCGCTGTTTCAACGGCTTCGGAGATTGCGCAGCCAAGCGAACCGGTTGATTCCGGGAAAGCTGCAAGGATTTTGCGTCCAACTTCTGTCGTGGTGGACGGTGATGCAGTGACGCTGGCGTCAAATACACCCATTACGGCTTTGCGGAAGGGTTTCTGTTCATAGGAACATTTGACCATGAAAACCTGCAAATCAAGCCCATAGAATGCGCACGCTTCGGACAGGGCAGTGCCCCACTGGCCTGCGCCGGTTTCCGTGGTCAAGCCTTTGAGACCCTGCTGTTTTGCATAAAAGGCCTGTGCAATCGCGGAATTCAGTTTATGTGAGCCGGAGGTGTTATTTCCTTCGTATTTATAGTAAATTTTTGCCGGGGTATCCAGGGTCTGCTCCAAATTATAGGCGCGGATCAGGGGAGAGGGACGATAGATGCGGAATTCTTCCAGGATACCCTCGGGAATATCGACCCAGCGGGTTTGGCCGTCCATTTCCTGATGGGCCAATTCCTTGCAGAAAATCGGATAAAGCGCTTCTTCGGTCAGCGGTTTTCCGGTGGCGGGGTTCAGCATCGGATCGGGCTGTTCAGGCATATCGGCGCGCAGGTTATACCACTGTGTCGGCATCTGGTCTTCGGTCAGATACAGTCTGTGTGGAATTTTAGGCATTGTATATACACTCCTTTTGACGGGGTTTCAGGCGACAAAAAAACCTGTCACAAAACCCCTCTTTGAAATGGGATTTTTGGGACAGGAGAATCTTTCTCTTGCGGTACCACCCAAATTGACGCAAAAACAGCGCCCACTCTGTTCGCATATCCAACAATACGCGCTCCGGCTGATAACGGGCGGAGTGCCCCGTCGCGGCTACTTGGCAGGAATACTGCTGTTCGCGTTGCCCTCTGGAGTCCATTCTACCGGCTTTTTCACACTGCGCTTGCACCGCCCGCAGCTCGCTTCGGAGAAAAAGGCCCCGATGTACTCATCTCCATCATCGGTTTACATGCGATATTATATGCCTTCCGGCGTGGTTTGTCAACTGCTGATTCAAAAATTTTTCTGGGAATTTTCACAGTCTGGCATGAAAACAGGAAGGCCCGCTTCATCCTCAGAAAAGCCGTCGAACAGCGTTTCCGCATATGCAGATATATAATATTTGAGGTTTTTGCGTCCTTTTACAGAAATAATATGCCCTTCGGTTTCTAAATATGCCCTTTGCATTTCAATACCACCGGGATATTTCGGGTTCAGCTCGCCGTCTGATTTCAGGGTGCGCCACCAGGGCATTGAGGCGGGGCTGCGCTGTTCACTGGCCCATGCTGCAATCTGTGTGAAAATTCCGGCTGTCATAGGGTCGGTAAAATCAGCGCCATATGCCCGCGCAAGCACTTCACACAAGGCAGCTGTTGTAGTGAGCTTTCCGGCGGGGACTTGCTTCATCAGTGCGTCATAGGCCAATGGCGGTGCCAGCAGCATACGTGTTCCGCCGTACCGGCAAATGGTTTTTGGATCGGTTATGATTTGTATTTTAGGCATGTCTTTGCTGTTTTGCAGCATTGCATTAAAATCTTTTTCAGCTTTTGCGGGCATTTTAACCACCTCTGTTTCTATCATATCATTTCCGCGCATGAAAAGCAAGCTGTTGGCCTGAAAAAGTGTATTTTTGAGGTGGCTGCGGACCAAGACCGGGAGGGGACGGAAGGATATCGAGACAGGATTTTGGTGGACAGATAGCGGCGGTGCAGGATTTGTGATAAAATTTTTTGTCGGGGCTGTCAGATTTTTTATCGTACAATCGTTTTACAGGTGAAAGGAGGTCAGAAGCCATGCAGACAAACTTTGATGCAGAGCGGGTGGAACATCTGGTGCGCACTTATTCCGACCTGATTGCCCGCATCAGCTACACCTGGTTCAGCAACACGGCAGATGTACAGGATATCAGCCAGACCGTCTTTTTGAAGCTGCTGACAGGTAATACAACTTTTGAGACGGCAGAGCATGAGCGTGCGTGGATCATCCGTATGACGCTCAACGCCTGCAAGGACCTGAAAAAGAGCTTCTGGCGCAGGCAGGTCAGCAGTATAGAGGACGCGCCGGAGATACCGGTGGCCATGCCCGAGCTGGAGGATAACCCGGTATTGGCGGCGGTGCAGTCGCTGCCGCTCAAATACCGGAATGCTATTTATCTGCACTATTATGAGGGTTATCAGGTGCAGGAAATTGCGGCAATGACTGGCGAGCGCCCGAATGCAGTCAGCGCCCATTTAAGCCGCGGGCGAAAGAAGCTGCGCAGCCTGTTAGGAGGGAGCCCATATGAGCAAGCATCAGTACGAATATAGGAAAGCAATGGATAGTATCCACGTTTCGCGGGAATGGGAGGACGACATGATACAGAAGATTTTGAACGCAGAAAAGGCACAGAAAAAGCGTATTCACCGTGCACACCGTCTTGGCCTTGCAGCGGTGGCGGCAGCGGCCTGCCTGACGATTGGCGCAGGTGCAGCAGAGGCAGCGACTGGCATTGTGAGCGATATTTTTGCGCCGCTGCTGGGTACGGCACATACGGAAATTATTGATAATATCGGGTATCCGGTAAACGCTTCTGACAGTGCGGGCGGCGTGACCGTGACAGCGGACGCAGTCATTGGTGATAACAGCAGTGTATGTGTTATTTTTTCCATGACAAAGGATGACGGTACGCCGTGGACGGAAGTCCCGGACAGCCGTGATCTTGTTTTTGAGGACAGCACCTTTGATTTCAGCATTACCGATGCAGGTGATGGCGCTCTGGGTGCGCACGGGAGCAGCTGGTTTATTTCCGATGACCCGGAGAATCGTGTGATCCGCTTTGTGGAGCAGTGCACCATCGAGGACGGGACGCCGTCGGGACATGCAAAGGAAACGCTTAAAAATCTGTGTATTTGGGATGAGGCGTCACAGAGCACAAAGACTTTGGTAAAAGGAAAATGGACCCTGCGTTTTGATCTGGATTTTGAAGACACTTCAAAGCAGTTCCCGAGCGGGCAGGCGGTAGAATTCCTTGGAGAACCCGCAGTGATTACCGAGCTGATGTTTTCCCCGATTTCATTCAGTGTGACTGTTGAACAGAACCGCACGGAATATCCGCTCATGGATGACAAAAAATACCTGGACGGTACTTCGGAAGCAATGGATCAGCTGGATATTGTGCTGAATTTGAAGGACGGCAGGGAAATTGACCTTGGATATTGGGCCGGCGGAAGCTACGGAGCAGATGAAGGGAAGTCCGTCTTTACCAAGAGCAGCATGTTTAACGAAGTGATCCCGCTGGAGGATATGGAAAGCGTTACGGTCTGCGGCACCGAGATACCGCTGCGGTAAATATGCTGGATTGCCAGAATTGAAAAGGGAGTGCACGCAGATGCCGTGCACTCCCTTTTATTAAGCCGCCGGGCTGCGGCATATGATTCATGCAAGCGTATCAAAACCCCCTGTTTTTCAAATCTTCCACAAGCTGAACATAATATTCCCGTATATCAAAGCCTTTCAGGTTTTCGCGGAGCAGGTCAATGACATCGCCGTGGGATATGCCCTTGCGATAGGGGGTGCTGATTACGCCGCGGAAATTGCCCCAAACTGCGGAAGCAGTCGAAACCAAACCGTCATTTTCGCCATCCAGCCGCCGAATCAGCAGCGCACTGAAACACAACGGGAAAATTGTGCCAAATGCACTTTGGAGTTTTGACATCACACTCTGATAATAAACACCGGGACAGTCTGGCGTTTCCCTGTTAAAGTCCGCACAGCGGGCGGCGGTCAGGTCACGCACGCCCTTTTCAAAATCTGGTGAGATATCGCCTAATTTGCGGAAGAGCGCATTATACCGTCCAGCCAGAAAATGGAGTAATCCGCCGGGTAGGATTCGCAGTAAAAGGTCAACAAAGTTGCAGCCCCGATGAGGCGTATTGACTGTAGTCAGTGATGCAACATACCGATCCATGCCGTAATGAGAGATAGCAAAACGGGCATCTAAACCACCTTTGGAATGTGCAATAATATTGACTTTTTCACAACCTTCGGATTCTATGATATGTACGATTTGTTCGCAAAGCTCCTGCGCACTGCGTGATACTGCATCGGCAGATTGCTGCCTGCCATAGAAAACCTTGGCGCCGTTTGCCTGTAAGGCGCCGGGAATGCGTCCCCAATAATCCAGCAGCTGCCAGTCGCGGAAAAATATCCCATGTACCATTAAAAGCGGATAGCGCGTTCGGCACCGGCCGGAGGAAGCCTGTATAGCCGTCCGTTCAAGGTGTGCCAGTTCAAAGCGGTATTCCCGTCTTGCAGTAGAGCAGGCTTTCCATATGAGCCAGAAATTGAAACCGGGCAGCCACCAAAACAGTAATAAAAGAATCCGCCAGAGAATCCCAACCTGTGACGATGAAAAAAAGATTCGCAGTAAGCCATTCATCAGCAGCAAAAAGAGGGTCAATATGGAAACCAATGCATTCACCCAGAAAGTTATTGATTTTAGGGTAAAGGTAAGTCCCCAGAATCCACATTCCAGCAGAAAGCAGAGTGCAAACAGATATAGCAATTCATAGCCGCCCTGAAGGATGCGCAGCCTGCGGGTTGCAAATGGTTCGGTAGGGGCAGGTTTCAGATGGACTGCCAGTGTACCGGCCACAGCAGGCAGCAATAAAAAAATACCCCAAAGCCCTACAGCGCCACACAGCCAGACGGCATTTGCAAGCAGGAGAAGGGGTATGCAGCGGAGTAAACGTTTGATAAATAGCATTATCAATCCCTGAATTCAATAAAAAATAAACCATACCGGCGGTATTTCTATGCAGTATCCCGACCGGCCCGCGATCCTTTTGGCGGGCCGGTCAGCACTGCATAAACAATCAGCACAGTACCCAAACCCCCGTCCCGCCCGCAGGCGAAGCAGAGATGCGCAGCATCTCCGGGGTCTGGGGTCAATGACCCCAGCGGGAGTCCAGAGGGCAGCGCCCTCTGGTGCACGCCGCAAAGGCGCGGGTGCAGGGCAGAACCCTGCCGCTGTCCGCGCAGGACGCCGCCCCGGCGAGGGGCGGGAGTCCAGAGGG
>CAJUSB010000035.1 GCA_910589115.1 uncultured Clostridia bacterium
AGGCGGTAGTGGATGAACCGAGAATCCCCCGGCTTCAGCCGTGGGGAGTGTCAAGGAGCACATTGATGAATACAAGCAGGATGTGAAGGATGAGCCGCTGAACCTATCGAATCCGTGAGCGGCGTCCAAACTGCCAGAAACATTTTTGAGAATTTAGTGATTTAACGAATTGACAGTGGACGATTCTGGTGTATACTATAAAAAGATAAGAGTGAAAGGAGAAGTATCTATGCATGCTGTTTACAAAATAAATCTGCCCAAGGGTGAGCGGGCTTTGCGCCAGAAGGAATGTGAGAACGCTGTTTCTTTTCACCCCACGCGCTCCACAGTAAGGCTTAGCCGTTGCAACAGGTACTCTGCCGTACCATGTCAGGAGGCCTGTGAACGCGTACGCGCATATGAAAAGGGCGGTTATATCCCGGATGAAGGCTAACCCGGTGTATGGGTGTCTCTGATAGAGCTAAAAGGGCTGTCTCTTATGATCTATCATTGAAGAGGCGGCTCCTTCTTTTTAGAGGTATTTTGTAATGATTCCGTATATGTTCATACGTTCGAATAAGTCACTATGATTCATATCATCGGAATCTGCGGTCTTAAAATACTGAATCAGATTCGCCGTTTCGGTGCCGTCGTTTATGGCGGCCTTCACATACATGATATGTGGTTCGTCGTCGTAAAGAGTATCGGTGTTTTCGAAGTATTTCTTTACAACCTGGATTTGTGAAACTTGTTGAGATATTACACGCTCATTTTGGGTTTCGCAGATTCAGGTACTAAGATAAGTCGTAAACCCGGCTTTCCATAGATCAGAGCAATCGGTGAAAAAATATTCAGTATCCGGCGCAGGCAAACCAGCCTTGACAATCAGACGGAGTAACCAAGTTAAGAGCTTGTAAAATCGCAGGGATCAGCTTATCCTTGATGCGAATACGCCACTTACGCAGGATGGATTTCATCTTTGCCCACATCTTCTCAATGGGATTCAGATCCGGGCTATTCCGGGTTTCATTGCTTAACATCCTTTTTCACCTCAGATTCATTATACCTCTTTTCTCACTGCCTGTGAGTAGTTTTTCGCCGATTGCTCTAATGCGGTATCCGACAGCAATAATTGCCGCTAGCGCATAAAACTTATATTGATACGTTTTTCCGTTGTCTGCAACTTGTGCAAAATTTGCACAAGTTGACACCTCGTTCAATTCCCCACTGTCATAAATATTTTTTAAGTGTTTCGTTACCACGCTTCGGTCGACGTCAAAAAGCTGCCCTATTGCTTTTTGTGTCAACCATACATCGTGATCCTGCACTCGAACTTCAATGCCATCTTCCTGTGCATCTTTTGTAAATAGGGTTTGCTGAAAAAGCCCTTAGGCTGAATGAATATGCAATCCCATATTATTAAGGACTCAGAAAAGGCTCTATTTGCGAATAAAATTACAAATCTTGCGCCTATTGAGCCTTCGCGCAAATCCGATTTATGCAGAGTATGCATTTTTGTATCACCTATCAGAAGGGCAAATTTCACCCAGAATTGGCAGTTCTTACGCTTGTCTACTCATTCTGGGGTGATTCTGGATTTTAAAATCCGCAAAATCGCGAACGAATTGAATTTTTAATTCGTTGATTTTGTCAATTATACGCGCATATTCAAATATTTTTTACTTTTTCAGCAAGCCCTATTTACACACCGGCCTCGACCTCCGCAATGGCTTGCTCCATATCCCGCAGGACATCCCGTGTGTTGCGGCCCTCGTAGCCATTCATGCGGTCTATCTGTGCCTCCAGAAGATCGGCGTAGACAGCATTACTGGAGTCCAACGGCAACGACAGCGGCACCGACTTCTCCCTCACGATTTGTTTCAGCAACATTGTAAATACTCCGGACATTGTGAGTCCGACACCTGACAGGATTTCTTCTGCCTGCATTTTGAGCGTGGAATCCAGTCGGGTAGACCAGTTGGCATCTCCTGGCATAATCAATCACCAGCCTTTCAGTCTTAGCGTACTGCAAAGTATTTGCATTGTCAATTCAAGTTTATCAGATTTTGCTTGAAACTTTAGACAGGCTCGTTATATATGACCGGCGAAAAAATTACATCGCACAACAAGCCTTTTTAAACAATGCTTTTTGTGCCGGAAAACAAAATGCCCCTCCCAGCTCGTCTTAGAGCCAAGAGGGGTATTTCTTTATCCACTATCCGGCAATCCTATTACTCCGCAGCCGCCTGCTCGTCAAGCTTATTCTGATATGCCTCCATTACGGCATCAGTCAGCACCTGACGGCACTCTTTAGTCAGCGGGTGGAAGTACTCAATGTGATGTACCTCGTCCTCTCCGCCTTCCTCAGCTGCCTCACGGACGACCTTTCTGGCCGGTATGGACAGCAGTACGTTCCCGCTGTCGGGATACTGAATCACACGAACCTGATTGAGCGCGATAGCGTCCTCCAGTGTAATAGAAGCAATCGCCTTAACCAGCTGGTCATCTCTGATCAGGGAAACCCGGACATCCGAAACAGCAAGGGGGTCCTGCTCGTCCTGGTCATACCAGATAGTATTCTCCTGCGGGTTCTCCAGTACCTGCCGATAGGCGTCCAGAATGACTTCTGTCATTGCGCCGCGCACTTCATTGTTGATGGGGTGGAAATAGGAACGATATGAATCATCAGCTCTCCGGCGGCTCGGCATCCGCACCAGCAGATCATCACTCTCCCTCCGCTTCACAATGGCGATGCCACGCATAACAAAGCAATTATTTAGAATAATGGAAACGGTGGCTTTCAAAGTCTCCCGATCCCTCAGATTGATTTTTACAGATGTGATTTTCATATTTTCTGCAACCAGCCCCTGACATAACACAGGCTGATCTTTCTCTCCTTTCAGTGATAAAGATTTTTTGTGAAAAGCTGGGTTTCCCAACTTAAATTTTCAAAATAAGGGAAGAGGGAGCGGAGAATGGGTTCCCCCACTCCCCCTCCTGTTAAAATCCTGTTTTGGGCAGTGTGCTCGGAAGATCATTCTTCCTGATTACGTTTGTCGTCCATGTCGCGGTGGCAGTCTGCCACTCGTCGTTAATCTTTCCGCCAATCTCAGTACGGGTAATGCACTTATAACCATTGGTTACAGTTGGCATCACATAGAGGTAGAACGCAGGCTTCACTGTGACCTTGAAATCGGCAGGGACTGTGCCGAAGGTCAGGCGGATGTCGGTGACATACTCGCCGGACTGGAGACCCAGTGCCGTTGCAGACAGGTCAAGCTGATTCTGGTTCGTACTCAGCAGCTCCGCGCCAATCTGACGGAAATCGCTTACGTTTGTCTTATAGAAAACCTTATACCATGCGCGGGTGTTCCATGTACCGGTGTACAGAGTGCCAGCACGTGCGCAGTCGGTCGGAACCTTGAGCTGCCAGAAGAAATCGTCCATTCTGGAATCGGATTCATTGTTGATGGATGCGAAGTCGATACGCATTGATGTACCCGCCGTGACATTATTGTTGCTCTGCATTTCTGCCTTGAGCGAGACAACCATCGAACGGTTGTAATACTCAACACGGACAACGTCGTTTGGAATTTTCAGCTTAACTTCCATTTCCTTCCCGCTTGCCGCATAGTATGGTGCACCACTCTTTTGACGGAGGATGTAACGCCCAATCGGCAGCGGAGCAGATGCCGCAACACCATCTTCACCAGTTACGATGGTATCAACCACCGCATAGGTGTCCGGATTGACGATTTCAAACACCGCACCGGAAATCAGGCTTTCGGGCTGGAGGTCAAGCATTTCATTGTAGTCCTGTGAACGGAGGATTACCTGAATCTGACCAGCATCCTTAGAGAATGTCCAGTCGATCTCGGTCGTCTCGCCGCTGATAAGCTGAATGGTTCTCGGGATCTTATCAAGGGTATATCCATCCGGCGCGCGCAGCGCTTCGATCGTGTAATAACCGTCTTTCAGGTTCTTTTCAATTCGTACATAGCCCTGGTCATCAGTCGTGTATTCGCCAACAAGGCCACCTGCGCTGTCCTTCAGGAGGAAACGCATATTGTAGATACCCTTTTGAGTAGAGCTGTCAACAATATGCAGGCGGATGCTTGCCAGCTGACCAAGCGAATACTCAATCTTTGTAGCAGTATTGATTGCAACAGTCACATTGCGCGGGGTTGAATCTACTTCGTAACCGCTTGGTACAGAGGTTTGAGTGACAACATAGGTATCTGGTTGCAGGTTTACCGAGATAAGACCCTGCGTATCCGATTTGAATGTGCCTACCCGTTCGCCATTAAGTTTCACGATGGTGTATGTCGCGCCAGCTATCGGCTGAGCATTTACGCCGCCGGTAGTGATGATTTGGAGCGCAGAGACTTTGCCCAGCTCGAAGCTGACCTTTGCAGGTTCTCCAGCTTTGACTTCAACCGTCTTAGACTCCTCATTTGCGATATATCCATCTGGTGCAGAAACGACAGTAACAACGTAATATCCGGCTTCAACCTTCGGCATGGAAACCATTCCGCCCTTTTCGGTCGTGTACTCGCCCAGACGCTTGCCATCCATGGTAGAAACAAGGACTTTTAAGCCAGCAATGCCGGTTCCGCTCTTGTCAACCGCCATGATCTGGAGAACCGACTGTGCGGTGTTGTAGAACGTGATAGTCTGTGCAGAACCAGTATCGACGCGGAACTGCAGTCTTTCAGTGTTCACAGAGAACCCATCCGGTGCTTTGATTTGCGTCAGAATGTAATATCCGGGTGCCAGTTCAGGCAGGTTTGCAATGCCCTCATGGTTGATTTCGATGGAATCTGAAATCAGTGTCCCTCTGATAGAAATTAGCTTGAATTTTGCGCCACTCAGCGGTGAATCGTCTGCCTTATTCCGGTTTCTGAGAATCATCGCGGCACGCTTTGCGTTTGTAAACTCAACGACAGACGCCTTACCAGCAATCACTTGTACATTCTTCATGACGATTTTCGCCATTTCGTAGCCCTTTGCCGCTTCAATCTGGGTAATCGTGTACCAGCCTTCCGTCAGAAGGTCAGTGTTGATGTAGCCAGTCGAATCCGTTGTGTACTCGCCAATCACAGCGCCGTCCATCTTCTGAACCTTAAACTTCGTGCCTGCAATTACAGCACCTGTATCCACATCAGTGACATGGATCTTGATGTTGGTTTGAGCCGCTACGTCAAAGGTGATCCGTACAGTGGTGTTTGCTGTAACATTGATCGTCTGTTCAGCCTTGCTGATGGCGTATCCGTCTGGCACGCTCAGGATTTTCACCACGTAGTAACCCGATTTCAGAATCGGTACGCTGATCATACCAGTACCATCGCTGATATATGTGCCAATCACATTTCCATCTTGCTGCCGAATCTCAAAGCGTACACCCTTAGCAAGGTTTCCACCAGAGAGATCAGACGTATAAATCACAACGCCTGTATTCTTGATATTGGTGAAGGAGACATTCGCCGCTGCACCAGCCTTGATTTCAATCGTCTTTTCTGTTGTATCAATCTGATATCCGTTCGGAGCCTTCACCTGCTTGATTACATAGTAGCCAGCCGCAAGATCGCTCACAACTACACAGCCGTCAAACTCCACTTTATACGTACCAACCAGTACACCGTTGATTGTCCGAACCTCAAACTCGCCGCCCTCAACATGCTGGTTGTTTTCATCCACTACTTCGATTTGCAGTCCGCTCTTCTGCGAACCACGGAACGTTACCGTTGTTGTCGCACCAGTACGCACTTCAATGGTTTGGGTTTCCGACACAAACACGTATCCGTCAGGGGCTGCCTTAAGCTTGATGACGTAGAATCCGGGGGTCAGGATCTGGGTTGCAATAACGCCGCCAGCCTCCGTCTTGAAGTCACCGATGTATTTGCCATTCTGTTCGCTTACTTCAAAAATCGCACCCGCAATGCCAGCCGCCGTAGTGGAATCCTCGTAACGGATGGTTACATTGCTGTTAATGGTGTTATAGAAGTTGACTGTCTGGGAAGCATGAGTATCCAGATGGACGGTCTGCTCCGCGTTGATGATGGTGTATCCGTCAGGAGCTTTGATCTGCTTAATGACATAGTAGCCAGCATTCATGATGTTGGTCTGGATATGACCGGACTTGTCGGAGGTAAACGAACCAATCAGGTTGCCATTCTGATGCCAAACCTCAAAGATTGCACCTTCCAAGCCGTCCTTTGTATCCTGATCCCTGATGTTGATAAGCAGTCCTGTCAGCGGTGTGCTGCGAATCAAAACTGTGGCTATCGTTCCAGCCTTGACCTCGACATTGAAGGTTTGCGTAACGATGTCATAACCCTGTCCGGGCAATGTCTGCGATACGACATACCATCCGGGCGCAAGACCGGGAACCATGATTTGCCCGTTCACATCGGTGATAAATGTTCCAATCAGTGTGCCGTTGATCGTTGTCACCTTAAATTCAGCGTCTGCAATCGTGACATTTCTGTCGTTGATGTCGACGTTTTCAATGCGGAGCGTGTAGCTTGGCTTGGATTCAAAGGTCACATAAACCGGTTTGTCTCCTGCCTTAACTTCAACCGTCTTCTCGCTAATGAGGATCGTGTATCCGTCACGGACATATGTCTGCTTAATTACATAGAATCCGGGCTCCAGTGATGGGGTCTGCACTCTGCCGGTATCATCGGTGGTCAGAGTGTAAATCTTCACACCGTTCTGGATGTAAATCTCAAAGATTGATCCGGACAAGGGCTTCTTGTTGTCGGAATCAACGCTGTCGATAATGATGCCAACCTTTGGCGTGTTGAGGAAAGTTACATGTGCAACCTTGCCCATCTGCACGTCTGCAATGATTGGTTCAGTCTCCTGAATGTAGCCGTCCGGAGCAACGATTTCGCGCACTTCGTAGCGGCCGGGTTCGAGATCCGCTACCAGCACCAAGCCGTCAACATCGGTAACACCTTCGGTAATTACCTTGTCATCTGCCAGTCTGGTAACTTTAAAGCGAGCGCCAGCAAGCGTGTCTTTCGTGATGGAGTCGATCTTTTCAATCAACAGCGAGGTCAACGGATTGTCCTCGAATTCAACTGTGCGGGTCTCATCCTTCTTCACTTCGACGATCTGTGGCTGGCTGTCGAGCTGGAAGCCTTCCGGTGCGGAAATCTCACGCACAACGTATGTGCCGGGATCGAGCGGACCGGTAAGGATGATGCCGGAGGCATCGGTAACGCCGGTGTAAGCGATATTTCCGTCAGTGCTTTCTACGTTGAAACGCGCACCCTGCAGCAGTTCGCCAGTCTGCTTGTTCTTCTTGCGAATGATTAAGCCGCCCTGTTTGTAGTTCTGGACAACAATGACGTTGTCGCCGGGGGTGATGTTGAAATCAATGTGTGCCGGGTTCAGCATATAGCCTTCCGGAGCTTTGATTTCGCGAATCTTGTAAGAGCCTTCCTTCAGCCCTGACACGAATGCCAGACCTGTTGCATCTGTAGTCGCCGTCCTTACAATCGTACCATCGTCCGAACGTACCTCGAAGGACGCCGCAGGCAATGGATCGCCGGACTCAGCAGAAACCTTGCGGATATTCAGGGTAGCCAAAGGCTGGTTCTCGAATGTCAGGATAGATGCCCGACCGCTTACAACCTGTACCGGCTGCGCCTGTTTGTTGAGCGAGTAGCCTGCTGGAGCCTTTGTCTCGCGAACGATATAGTAATCAGGCTCGATGCTTGGAACCTGAACCATACCGGATTCGTCTGTTGTGCCAGTGTACACGACATTCCCTGCACGGGTAACGACATCAAAGACTGCGCCAGACAGCGGAGCTTTTGTTACCGCATCAATCTTACGGATTGTCAGACCGGGATTCGGTTCGTTTGTAATGGTGATAGCCGCACCCTGTCCATTCACTGAAATCAGCTTATTGGCAGTCGTGATAACGTAGCCGGCCGGAGCTGTTTCCTCAGTCAGGATGTAGTAACCAGCTTCCAGACCATTCAGCAGGAATGTGCCGTCATCGCCAGTTGTGTAGCTGCCCATATCCTCGCCCTTGATGGAGCGTACATGGAATACCGCACCAGACAGCGGCTTATTCGTGATTGCATCCACTTTCAGCACCTGAACGCTTGTGTCAGGGGCATTCTCGAAAGTCACCTTTGTCAGTTCGCCCGTTTTTACGGTAACGGTGCGGGTTTCTGTAACCACCTTGTAGCCGTCCGGGGCTTTTGTCTCCCTAATGGTATACTGTCCGGGCATCAGAGGCTCGGTTGTGGCAATACCGCCAAGGCTTGTTCTGTATGTTCCTACCAGATTTCCATTTGCGTCATGGATTTCGAATGTCGCCCCGTCCAAAACGGCTTTCGTGTTGGCGTCGACCTTCATAATCTGGATACCTGTCAACCTCTTATTGATGAACGAGACATAGGTCTGCTCACCCTTTGCAATCGTAACATCCTTGGACGCCGTATCAATGATATAGCCATCCGGTGCAAGAACCTCAGTTACCGTGTATTCGCCGACCGCAAGGTTTTCGACAGTCAGACATCCGGTAGAATCCGTCTGGAAGCGGCCAATCGTCTTATTATCGCTCTTACGAACGACCGTGAAGATTGCGCCTGCTACCGGGTTCCCTGCTTCATCCGTTTTCTTCAGATTCAGGTTGGAGTTTGGCGTATCCGTTGCGGTAATGATTGTCGTAGAGCCTTCCCTGATGGCAACCAAATAATTCTGTTTGTCAATGTTGTAGCCCTCCGGAGCCATGGTCTCACGCACAAGATATGTGCCCGGTTCCATATGCTCAAAGACCAGCATACCGCTTTCGTCTGTATTGTTGTACGCAATGATATCGCCGTTGATGGTGTACAGGGTAAACTGCGCACCCGCCAGCGGATTGCCGTTCGTTGCATCCATCTTGATGATTTGGATGCCAGGCCGCTTTGTATCGGTGTAATTCAGATATGTTGTCTGACCAGACTTCACCACAAACGTCTGTTTGCAGGGATTATCGATCATATACCCTTCCGGAGCCTGAACCTCGCGGATCGCATAGCTTCCTGCGTGGAGCTGCGGAACGATAGCAATACCATCCGCATCCGTTGTGTAGTCGCCCAACGAATTGCCTTCCAGGTCGAAGATGCGGAACACCGCGCCGCTCAGAGGTTCGCCAGTCTTGGAGTCCGTCTTTTTGATGATCGTTGTTTCATCTTTATCGTTATAGAAACGGACGACTTCCGGCATTTTGCCAGCTTCTACGTTGACAAACTGCGGCTGTTCATTCTTGACATATCCATCAGGCGCTTTGATTTCCTTGATTTGATATGCGCCCGGCTTCACAGGCAGTGTGTAAGTCATGCCCGTTCCGTCCGTCGTATACATACCAATCACTGTTTTTCCGTCGGCAGTCTTTACCTCAAAGACCGCACCTGCAAGGTGTTCAGCAGTTACGCTGTCCAGCTTTTCAATCAGGATGACGGGTTCTTTCCAATCCTTGAATGTAACCTTTGTGGTTTCACCTTCCACCATATCGAAATACTGCCACGAATCATCCAGCAGATATCCTTCGGGAGCCTTGACCTCTTTAATTTTGTAATGTCCGGGCTCAAGCTGAATGGTATCAACTGTACCCGATGAATCAGTTACAAACTCACCGACCAGCTTGTCATGAAGCGTATAGATTTCGAACATTGCCGCTGGCAATGGTTCAAGTGTTTCCGCGTCAAGCTTTTTCAGCAGGAGACCCTTCTTTGCGGTATTCTTAATCTCGATTGCGGAGGGAGTATCTTCCTTAATCTCCACAGTGAAGATTTCGTCGTTCAGGATATAGCCCTTCGGGGCTTCATATTCCTGCACCTTATACCAGCCAGGTTCCAAATCCTCAAAAGTCAGAATACCGGTTGTACCGGTTTTTCCAGTGCGGACAACCTCGCCGCCCATTGTCATAACTTTAATGCCAGCATCCGCCAGCGGAACCTTTGTTTCTGCATCAATCTTTGTGATGGTCAGATGGGATTTCTTATGGTTCTCAATCGTAACGCTCGCAGCCTCACGTTCCCGAACCGTGATATACCGCATTTGGTCATCAAGCAGATATCCATCTGGAGCTTTAATTTCCTTTATGAAATAGCGTCCCGGTTCAATATTGGTGATATGAACATAGCCGTCCTTATCTTCATCTTTGTAAGTCCCCAGCAGCTGGCTCAGCGCAGAGTACAGCTCAAAGGTTGCGCCTGGAATCGGCAAGCCGGTATCTGCATCAGTCTTGCAAATCGTAATGCCTGTGGTCTTCGTATTTTCAATGATGATGTGGTTGACTTCGTTCTCTCTCAGTTCGATTGTCCTCTCGGCTTCGGTGATGATATACCCTTCCGGAGCACGAATTTCCTGCACGATATATCCGCCCGGTTCAAGATTTGAAAGCAGGATAATACCGTTTGCGTCAGTGCGCTTGTTTTCACAAATAATCCTGCCGGAAGCGGCACGGACTGTGAAAATCGCACCTTCCAGCGGTACGCCCGTCTCTTCATCAATCTTTTCAAGCAGCAAATTTGTCTTTTCATTGTTGTAGAACACCAGACGATGGGTTTTGCCCTCTGGCGGGTTCTTAACGGTGAATGACTTCGGCGTTGGGTCGAGAATCATATTGTCAGGGCAACGAATCTCCTTGACCACATATGAACCGGAAGCAAGTCCTGTAACCTCGACGCTGCCGTCTGCACCTGTTGTAAATTCGCCCAGACTATCGCCGCTGGCCGTCATGACTTCAAATGTCACACCGGATACCGGCAGATTTGTCAGATTATCGTATTTCTGGATCAACAGTTTATCCATCTTGTGGTTCGGAATCTTAAGTACAACGGACTGATGCACGTCACTCAAATCCACCGTATGCGGTGTTGAATCAAGCTGATAAGGCGACGGTACATAAGTCTCAGTAACCGTATATCTTCCAGGTTCCAAATCTTCAATTATAATCATGCCGTCTCCGTCCGTTGTGAACGGGAGTGGGCCGTATCTCTTGCCTGTCTTGGTAAAGCCACTGACTTCGAACTTCGCACCAGAGATCTTTTGCCCTGTCTCTTCGTCATATTTGAAAATCGTCAAGCCTGTCAATGGATCGTTCTCAAACATGACCTCGTATTCAATCTTTTCCCTCGATGTTACGCGAACAAGCGTGTCATTGTTTGGGTTATTCTGATATCCCGGAGGCGGCTCGATTTCCCACACTCTGTATAAGCCGTTTGGCAGGTCAAGGAATGTAGTGTAGCCGTCCGCTTCAGTATGCTGCTGCATCTTTACCTGGCCGTCAGACAGGTTCGGATCATCAAGCGTTACACTCTCCAATCCGATCAGCGCATCAGGAAGCATCCAGCTGGTTTCGGCATCCTTCTTACCAACCTTGATTCGGCGGTAATGCGTATCCTTAAACGTAAAATCAATCTTTGCCATATCGAATTTCAGTGTTTCTGTCAAGGTATAATCCCCTGAGAACTCCTGCGGGTCGCGGTTATATGGTGGCGGCACTTCTACCTCAGTAACCGTAATGGTCCAGTTGTTGTAGTTCTGCTCGTCAAGAAAACGCCCGTAATCTTCCCATTCAATTTCGATCATACCCTTATCATCTGTAATGAATGGCCCGCTGACCTCCGTCCCGTCGATTTGCACCTTGAAAGAGGTGTTTGCAATCGGTTCTCCGGTTTCGCGGTCATACTTATAAATGTAAATCTTCGGATATTTCTTGTCTTTAAAGACAAACGTCTTCAGTCTTTCATCCTTACGAAGGATTTGTTCCTGCCAATGGATTTCCGGCATGAGATATCCTGGAGGCGGCTGAATTTCTTCGAACCGAACGACCCATTCGTCTTCATTTCTGGTCAGAAATTCCTTATACTGTTCATAGCTGACCTTGATCATACCGTTTTCATCTGTGATAAAACGGTCTACCGGAGTGCCATCAATGTACAGCTGGAAGATCGCGTCCTTCAGCGGTTTCCCGTCATCCAGAGATACCTTCTGGAGTTCGATATCCGGATATTTAGAGTTAACCGCTGTAACAATACATTCTTTTTCGTCACGCTTGAACTGCGCTGTATAAACTGTCTGCTTCGGCAGGATATATCCTGGAGGCGGATCGGTCTCGACCCACTTCACGTTCCATGAGCTTTCATCTTCACGGAGGAATCTGCCGTATTTCTCGTAGCTGACTGTGATTTCACCACTATCATCTGTCACAAAACTGTCGACCCGCTGATCGTCAATAAAGAGTTCAAATCTTGCGTTTGCCAGTCCTGCGCCGGATTCCTGATCGACTTTTTTGAGTTTCAAATCTGTGTATTTAGAGTTGCTTACCGTGATTACAGTTTCCTTGTCTCCACGCTTGACTCTTGCATGGTGTCTGTTCTCCAATGGCAGGAGATAACCAGAAGGAGGTGTCACCTCTTCAAATATGACATCCCATTCGTTCTCATCTTCATTCAGGAATCTGCCATACTTTTCGATATCAATAACGATTTCGCCGTTATCATCTGTTTCGAGCGTATCCTCCAAAGTGCTGTCAATGTAGAAATTGAAAATCGCGCCTTTTAATGGGCTGTTGTCATCTGCTGAAACCTTTTTCAGTTTAATGGAAATAGGATAGTTTTCAAATACCACTTCGACAACTGGCCAATCCGGATCAAAAGAACTCAGATTGACATGTACGCCTTTCCTTCCGCGATCTCTGATATAGCCTTCCGGAGCAGTCAATTCTTCAAACTCATAATAGCCGGTGGAAAGACCTGCGCCATCATGGCCGGTATATTCGATTTCGCCGTTAGAAGTTGGGCCGATTTGTCCCTGCGGTTCGCCGTCCTTATAAACGTTAAAGTAAGCTCCGTTCAAAGGCAATCCTGTAAGCCCATCAATTTTAACAACCTTAATTCCTGGTTTCTTTGAGTTCTTAAAATAAAGCGGGCCTGTATGAGAACCGTCTTCATTAAAAGTAATTGATCTTGATTCCGGATGATCGTCCAGATTATATCCAGAGGGCGGATCAACTTCTTCAACTGTGTAGGTGCCAGGCTTAATGTAGTTGGGTTTGGCCGGGTCCTTCCACTGAAGAACAATCATGCCATTGCCATCTGACAGCAAATATTCATCCCAGCCAGTGCCTGTGCTGTAAATATGGAATCGTGCATTCGGCAAACCCTTACCAGATGCCGCGTCTACTTTATAAATAACAGCATCACCGCCGCCACCGTCATCTCCACCATCATTAACAAAGGTGACGGAAACAGGTGCGGATTCATTTACCGTAACCGTTTGTTCTTCGTCTTTAAGTTCGTATCCGCCAGGGGCTTTTGTTTCCTTGATCTTCCAAACTGTGGGGTTTCCAGAAGAATCTTTCAAACAATCTTCTGGAACTGGAACGCTAGCTTGCCCACTTGCGTCGGTTGTTGCTGTAAGCGTCTTATTAGGATCGCTACAAACCAGTTCAAACTGAGCACCCTGCAAAAAGGCACCTTTATCATCCTTTTTATAAATAGTAATTTCTCCAAAATCAGGTGATGTATGTCCCCACTTAATTCGTCCCGTAGTTTCAACACCGGCGTTATTATCTCCAATCAGAAATGCCTGTAAGTTTGTATCCGTATTCGCGGCACGATATAAATCATATTTGAAAACAGTTAAGTTTTTCATCTTGATTTGAATATCCGCGTTCTCTGCATCAGCAGCATCTACTGGCACACAAACCTTGAAGTATGCAGGCCATACGTTGGGATTTTCAGCTGAGGACTGATCTTCTGGCGTGGTATATCCAGCAGGTGGATTTACAATAGCCTTATTCCACACAACAATATTTGTTCCTGGAGTGCCAGTCCCTTGATAGATATTCGTATCAGAAACATCTGCAAATACTGCACCATCTAATGTTGGATCAATGTTCGCCAAAACTGTACCTGGCGGATAATTACCTTCTAAAGCCACTTCCATGTAATTTTCTCGGGATTGCGATTTTGAGGTAAACATCCAGTAAATTACGTAGTATTCTTTGCCATTGATGGTTTGTTTGTGAACGCCCTTATTGGGATTAACGTCATCGTACTTTTTCAATGAACCCTCTACTGTAAAATCCAGAGCAGCTGCAGCTGCATTATAATGAGCTGAGTCGAATACATCCTTACGTCCTTCAATTGCATCAGAATTCGCTCCAACTGTGCGCCCGCAAATATTAAACTCAGGAGTCTGCGAAGCGTATTGCGCCCAAAGGTTCAAAGCAATCGCAGCTTTTAACACCTTTTGCTGTCCCGCTCCGCTATTTGTGGATGGTGAATTCGTCCGTATTTTATCATGTGCACTCTCGTTAAAACCGGGGGAAATACTGCCACCAGAATAGCTGACCTGTCCCTCAAGCGACAAATGTGGATTCCCTGTTGGGGTTTTCAGCGCCATCCAAATTGCATATTGAGTAGCCATTCTCCATTCATCGTCATTAAGATCTTCTAAAGTCATTGTAAAACCAGGCAGAGAACTTACCTTATCTTTGATGTCTTTGTTGTACATCGCATCCGCTGTTCGCTCCTCACCGGTAAATCCGTAATAATACGTATTAACCAGTATAGGATCGGTTTCTTTATAGGCTTCCTTGACCGTCACTTTCATGCCGTTCATTCTTGCATCAAGTGTGTGGTCTGCACAGAAGCCATTACCTGACATCCCATAACCTGACCATGTGCCAAGATTACCGCCAATCGGTCGGCTTCCACTTTTCTCAGAATAAATTTTATGGGCATCCGATGCAGCAATATGCTGAAGACTCAGGTCAAGTGTCAGTTCTCCCCCATTATTGTTGATAAGAGACTGCATATCGTTGAATGTACTGCTTCCACCAGTGGATGTACCTCCACCTCCGTCACCACCAGGATCACTTGGATCAGGTGTGGTTGTGGTACTACCTGATTCCGCCTCCGCAGGAGTTGTACTGACATTGCTTGTGATTTTAAAATCACCCAGCATGGAATCACCAGCTGCACTGTGAGCAGCCTCATCATTAAAATGCCACCATTCACTCTTGAGTGGGCTTAATCCAGCGTTCGTACAATAATTCTGCAAAATACCTGCTTCAGAATCTGTAAAAGAAGGGCGTTTTGTATTGCTTGCAGAAGATACATAAATGGAAGCCGCTGTACTAAGTTCATGCATCTGAGTTGGCATATTAAGGCTTGAATACCCAGACGGCTTTTGCACCGTCACATCGCCTACTGTTATATTCTCTGTTCCTTCTACAGCAGCCATACTGACATCAACTGCATAACCCTTTTGGTGATTGCCTACTTCTTTTGTTGATATAAACCATGTGATATCTCCAAAACTTGAAATATCATTTTTTACTGTTGAGTTTGAGTCCATCAGATTCTGCATTGAATCTTTAACAGCGCGTTGTGTCTCAGTTGGCCGATATCCTTCAAACAGAATTAATGTTCTGCCGTCTTTCAACGCATTTGCTTGTACCCTAGCAAGTTTTTTTGCCATTGCATAAAGTACGGGCATATTAAATTCACTGCGTCCCAAACGTTTATTTTCTGTTTTTCCAGCATACAAAGACTGGCCTGTAATTCCATCTAAATTGAATCCGTTGCTCTTAAATAAAGACCCAGTTGCATTTGTTGCGTTATAAACAATGGATGGAATAACATCCGGCAAGTTAACCATTGCACGCGTGGCTGGAATCGTACCTGTTTTGTCTCCATATTTAATCTTCAGGTTTGAACCTTCTTCTGCCAGAATGCGGAATGGCGCACCGGCTGGTATAGACGTGCCGTCCATTGTCACCGCTTGGATAGCATAACCTGTAGCACCCGCAACAGGCAATTCAAACCCACCATGATCAGGATTTGTAATTGCCGCCGCCTGAGCAGGAACAACTCCACCCCCTGGGAACAAGCCGAAAAACATTACCAGCGCCAACAGCAGTGAGAGCCATCGATTAAAAGGTTTTGTTTGCATTTTTTGCATCAATGTACCTCCTTGTGTAGATTGTTGTCTCAAATTTTTCTGCCGCCATCTGCTTTTTTGTGGAGAGACGACCACCCACTGGAAGGAGCCTTTCAGCAAATGAAGCTTACTCAGCAAATATATTATAAAACACATTGAATCGTCTATTGAGACTTAAGGCGCTCAAGTGTGTCTCGCAAAGGATAGTTTGGATTCAGAACCCCAAAAAGAAAGTCCGCCGCTAAAGGCAGACGGAAAGTGAGCTTCTATGGGGGTTCACCTCGCCTGTTGCTTTGCTCGTAATTTGTGTGAGATTTTCTCGCACGGATTATTATATGCAAAAGCCACAATTTCTATACCGGTGCTCTTGCGTACTGATTATTATATGCAAGTTGAGTGAAACCTATATACGAGGAAAATGAGCAAAAAAAGAACCCTCCTTCAAGAGTTCCTTAAAAATCATTCGTTTTGATTTTATTTCGAATGTTTTATGCCGGCACAAGAAGATTTATCGAAGAGGACAAAGCAACGCAAAAAGAGCCAGCCCTTTCGAGCTGACTCTCTCTTGTTTCTCCTTAGCCGAATGCATCCTCAATCAGTGCCATTGCAACTTTTGTGGAATCGCGCCACGGATAACCACTCAATTTTGAAGACCAGTTAAAGGAAATGTATTCTTCCGGCTTCTGATATGTGGCCTGGCCACCAGTATCGGTAGCTGTCGCATCTACTACATACCACTCACCATCCAAATATGCCAGATTCCATGAGTGATTTATCTTATTTGTTTCCGCTTCATTAATCACCGGAATCCCTGCTCGGCTAAAAATCGCCATAACCGCATTCGCATATGCTTCACAGCGTCCATTCGTGCCAGACAGCCATGAAAACATGCCAGAGCTGTAATCGAACCGGTCGCAAATCTGCTGAACCATATACTCTGCTTTTTTCTTATCAGAACCATTGGGCATACGGTCGAGAATAGGATCGAGGACATCTGCGTATTCCTTGGACCCTTCTGTGTCAAATGCACTGAGGCGATTTCCATCAATGGACGGTAAAACTACACCATTCCAAGTCACAGATCCTGCAGCCATTCTCGAAATTGCATTTCCGACATTCCCGCATTTTGATGAACGATCATTTTTATACACAGCATAATTATAGTTTTCATTATAACTTCCCAGCATCGTTGTGTGTTTACCCTCATACCGAATCTTATCTTGATCCTTCAACGACTGCACCGCCGCATTATACGCATCCTTATCCGAAATCGCCTGAATCTCAGATGTCTGATTCGACCAGTAATCAACAACCGGCTTATGAGTGTCATATGAATACGTAACCTTCTCAGAAGAAATCGTACCAACAACGTTGCCAGACGAAGGCGGAGTCACCGGCTCCTCAGGAGTCACTGGTTCAACCGGCTTCGGATTTACAGGCTCAACTGGCTCGGCAGGATTTACAGGCTCAGGTTCGACATTTGTGCTGCCATACGACTGGAGCACCTCATCCATCTTACAAAGGACAACCGCTGCCTGCGCACGATCCATTGTCCGCGTGCCAGCAAATGTACCATTCGCATCAACGCCATTCAGGACGCCCAGCGCCATCGTGTAAGGGACGCTGAACTGATATGCAAACGGAATACTTGACCAGTCGGCAATCTTTGCCTGATATGCAATTCTTTCTTCATTTGAAAGATCTACATTCTTATCACTGAGTACTTCCGCCGCAATCGCCGACATTTCATAGCGGTTGAGCTGACGTGTAGCCGTTGCGCTGGAGACATCTACGTTTCTGAGTAAGTCATGAATATTGGCAACTGTAAAGTATGGCTGATACCAAGCCCCACCTGGATACTGTTCCGCCTCACCTGGGTAAAATGCGCGAGTTACCATTGATAGGAATTCTGCGGCACTCACCGTCCCAGTCGGATTATACTGACCATTGCCAGTGCCAGAGACCCAGCCCTTCTCTGCCGCCTTCGCAATGTACGGATACGCCCAATGGTTGCTTGGAACATCAGTGAACGATGTAGATGCTGTTGCTGCATACGGCATCGGGTTTGCCATTGCATTCTGAACCGACAGCGTCGTCGCACTGATCGACGCGACTGCCATAGTCAGCGCAAAGGCTCTCTTAAACTTTTTATTCATGTATATTTTCCTCCATATTTCTTAAGCATTTTCGATGTTAATAGTATACCACATTTTAGAAAGAATTGCAACAAAACCCTGTCAAAAGTTCATGTTTTACGAACCGTTTACAGCTCTGTAATAGATCGTTGACATTAACTTTTTGAATCCGTTCCTTTGTCTTTCCGTGATATATTATCATATGCATTTCCTCAAAAATTATTCCGTTTTTTCGCAGATTTTTTCGGGTTTTTTGAAAAATTCCTGAGGAGGGTAACCTTGCCCATTCATCATATGCAAAAGTTAGGAAAATTATTCCAGATTGCTTTCACTTGGCGGAAAAAAATTCTTTTGTGCCGGACAAGAAAGAGAACGCCTTATAAATATCGGAGATTTTCAGTTCTCATAAAAGGAACGATCTTTATAATTTATCGACAGCTCGCTGCAAAGGGCGCTGTGTATTGCCAATTCCCATCCGTCTACAACCAATACTCCGGTGTCCCCTTTGTGATTCCATCTCCAAAGATATCCCGATTTGCTTCGCTTGACATTTCCCCAAAAGCCAACTCTATACAGGTCTTCAAGTATTTCCTCGTGTCTTTCATCCCAAAGTTGTCTTGCTATACTCCCTTTTTGTGCTCTTTTTCTTATATCTTCTGGGGTTACAATGCCAGGTCCCCCTCTCAAGAGCCTAATTATTATTTCAATTTCGTCACTTGTGTATAGGGATTGCAATTCTTGGCGTATTTCAGCAAGACTTTTTCTAGAATATTCTTTTTTTAAAGCATCAAAGGTAGCTTGCGTAAAGACTGTATCAGTACAATGTAGACTATCATTTTGAGCCGCCGTAAGGAGCCTAACGATATCCCGCGGCTTATGCCAACTATTGTCAAGTATATAATGTATAGTATCTTTACCATATATTTTTCTTGGAAACCAGTCTTCAAACATTGGCTCACGACCTTGGTTTGCCACGGCAATTCGTTTCATCAATACTTTAATGATAGGATGTTCATATGAAGTGGTATTACTATATGACCAATTGATATGAACCGAAAAACCGTCCAATATTTTATTCAATTCTCTTGTCTGTATGAACCTATCCATTGCATAAGTGATTTCATTTCGTGTCGCAGCAATAATATGCACCTGCCCAAAGCCATTAATGCGATGGACCGTAAAAAGCAAATCACGTATTAATTCCAAATCCCTCTTAAATAAATCCGAATCACCATAATAAGCTTCCATCTCATCAATAAAAATATAATACGGTATATCGGTACGCTTTAATTTTTTAAATAATCGTTCGCATTCATCAACAATATTTATTAATTTTCTAAATGCATTTTCGCTTTTTGAAACCCGCTCTAACAAAGCCTTTCCGCTGACTGAGATCCCTGAGCTTGGCGAAACCTGCATCTCAACACACAACGAAGACAAGGAAATCGCTCTTTTATTTTCCGATGAAAAGCTGATCCTATTGACCGTTTTAACGAATTTCTCCCAATTTTCGTCTTCCTCAAAGAGGTTATTAGAATAGGTTTCCGAATCATCAACTATCTGTTTAAAAATTACCCACCGCCAAATATGAAGATATTCGACCTTATTGGGCTGAATATCTCCACTCAAATCAATTAAAGACGTTAATTTTAAAGCAACTGATTCCATGTTGCTTTTTTTTACTTCTTCAAAATCGCTTTTAAAATAAATAAAAGATGTACAGGCAGAGCTGTCCTGTGTCCGTATCCTATCTTGTAGATAATACAGTACAGATGTCTTACCTACCCCCTTATACCCAGAGACTATAAATTTTGTCCCATTGAGCAATTCATCAATGGGTAACGCTGGAGGAATGACAAAACTTGCAAAAAATTTATCAGCCTGCTTCGTATTTATTTCGTCTTTAGCATCAGGCATTCCAGCATAGATATCTTTTATCGCGATATGTGACATAAGAACACCTCCTAAGGTATAAATAAAAGTTAGAACCAAGAACTCTAAACCTATTATATCACCCTTTTTCCCCAAAGTAAATCTCCGTCAAAATAACAATTTATTTTTTCTCCTATAAATGAGCAAATTTGTAAAACTGCACAAAAACCATCATTCCATAAACCATATATTGTGTTTATTAGGGTCGCGCAGCGCAAAATGTAGATCTATTTTTGTAAGAAATGTTAGTTTTGCTCATTCAGAGCACATAATTCTTGACACTGCCTACCAACCATGATATGATATTTTACAAAGAAAATGTTTTTGAATACGGATTAGTATGATAACAAAATAGATATCCAAGAAAATATATATAGATTGGGTGATAGATATGGATGAAAAACGAATCAATTGGGGGCATATTATTGCTGTATGTGGTATTATTGCCACTTTTTTATGCGCTTATTACTCGCATTGGCTAGGTGAAAAGTCGACTCAAGAGGCTATCCTAGAAAGCTTATCCGATCATTTTGATTTTGTAGATGAATCCATGTCATATGAGCAAGCGATGCAATCTCTTTACGAGGAGATGAAGGAAAAAGATTTGGAAATTAACTCGCTAAATCAGCAGATTGGGAAATTGCAGGGTCAAGATACCGTGACTGTTTCGTACAAAAATCCATCACTTATCTCAGATGGATTAAAAATTGAAGATAATATTAATAGAGCTGTATTAACAACCGGCAATCATATTTATTATTTGGATAGTGTGCTTAGTCGAATCTTAGAAAATAAGCTCATATACGATTCTGATAAAGATGTGATCATATATAGTGCAAATGGTGAAAATTTACCTGCTGAAACAAAAATAGATTTATTTGATACAAAAGTCTTGTATGAAGGAGAAAATTTTGAAACATTCATTCCAGCAGATGGGAAGACATTTGCCATGGGAAGCGGCATATATAATAAAGGTTTTACATTGCATCATAAATCATATGACCCTAACTATAATAGCGGAATTGCGTTGTTCGATTTGCAAGGGAAATATTCAAAGATAACTTTTGATGTGGGCAGGCTAAATGATTGTAATCTTCAGAATGCTGTATTAAAAGTGTATTTAAATGGTGTATATGATGGCGAATTTTCATTGGATGGAAGCTTACCACCTGTCACTTTAACAATCGACTTAAAATATGCAAATAGCATGAAAATTCAGCTCACAAATAATGATTACGTTGGATATGGATTCGCAAATATGATTTTAGAATATTAAACAGGAAGAATGAAGAGCTAGTTCGAGAGGGCTGGCTCTTTTTGAACCGAAGAAAACCACTCGCTAGGCGAGTGGCTCAAAGGAAGCTTTTTGGTGATTCCACGAAAAAGGGGAATGCCTTGCTGTGCATTTTTCGAATTGAGGACTGCCTCTAGTACTTTATCCGATCAGGAATCAAAGAATAGAGGGATATAGCCTGGCCAGCTTAATTCTGGCATCTTTGGTGGTGAACTGCCAATTGATTTTGGCGGCATCTGCATTACGTCGAATTGTCCATGCGCGAACCTGTTTTTTGAAACTTTCCATATCAGGGAGAGGTTTCGCTAAAGCTTGCCGACTCATCACGCCGATTTCAATTTCGGCCATATTAAGCCAGCTGCCGTGCTTTGGGGTAAAATGCCACTCCAACCGTTCCGTCAATCTGCGGGCTTCTTCCGGCGGAAACGCCTTATAAAACGATGCGGGAGAATGTGTATTGAGGTTATCAGTAACAAGAACGATCTTTTCTGCATGGGGATACAAAACATCCGATATATAACGAAGGACATGTGCGAAATCCAATGCGGTCCGAGTCTCCGTTACAACCGTTTCCCGCTTTCCAGCCAGCGGTTGCGAGATCATAAAAACATCTGCGACACCGTTGCGCACATATACGGAATCGACCTTTTCAGGCTGTCCCGGTTCACAAGGGATGCGGTTTTCCCCTATCAGCTGTTTATTTGTTTCATCCACACAGACAACCGGCCGAAGCGGATCATATGGACGCTGGTAGACTTCCAATACGTCCTCCATTTTCGATACAAATTCAGCGTCTGCCGCAGGAATACACCATTCCTTCACAAGCCAAGGCTTAATCTCGTTTTTTTCATCACGTCACAAACGGTACTGTCCGTAATATAGTCAATTACTTCAAGCCGAATCAATTCATCTGCAATGGCCTGCATCGTCCAACGGGAAGCTCCAGCAGGTGCCTCGGAACAGGCAATCGCACAAAGCCGGGCTTCTACTTCTCCGGTCACCTTGCGATAGCGGTTTTCCTGCTTCTTCCTCCCCAGGGCCGCTTCCAGCCCTTCCGTGACAAAGCGTTTGGCAATCCCGGCTATCGTACTGTGCGATGCTCCATATGCGTCTTTCATGCGATCATATGTCCATTCCTTGTTTTCCGGTCGTTTATCCAGTTTCAACAAAATTTGCGCATGCTTGATTCGATAGCCTTTTCCTCCCTTCTGAATTTGGCGTTCCAATTCCTTGATTTCTTCCTCTGTCAATGTTACCTCATAGCGTGGCATAACGTTTCACTCCGATGTCGGTTTATTATCCTTAGTATAGCTGAATCAATTCCTGTTGTAAACTTTTATTTCTAATCGGATAGAATACTAGCCTATTCATAGCGAGCAAACCCAGCTTTTTAACCACAAAATATGAGTTGCTTGTAATGAAAAGGTGTTAGTCGGAATGGTAGGACCTACGGCAAAAGGGTAGATATCGCGAATTTTCAAGAGGGGAAACAGACCATATTTCCGCCTTTGCGGCTAAAGTGAAACGCAGGTTGTCAGCAATCTAGCCAAAAGTCCTATGTTTCCGACTAACACCAATGAAAAACTGGATATTCATCTTGTCTGCAAGCAACGCAACCAAATCGAGGAACTGACATATAGCCGTTGGATGAAGCGCAGATTCAACCTCATCAATAAAAACAATCGACTGATTATCCAAATATCCATTCGCTAACATTCGATCAATAATAGCAATTTTCTTTACTCCTTCTGATGTCGTACCAATAGAAAATTTCTGGTTTTTGTTGTTTTTATAAACCCATTTTCCCGTGTTCTCTTCATATTCAATTCTTCCGTCGATCATATTTCTGACAATGCTTCTCACTTTTGCGAACTCCGGATGATCTAGTCCTGGTGTAGGGGCAATGCATAATGCTTTGACCAAATCATAATAGGTATCATCGAAACCAAATGATCTATCGACTTCACGGGATTTCAAAATGACAGAAAATAAGGATACTACCTCTTTTGACGGAATAAAGATGGAGTTTCCTTCCTTCCCACCATTTGGAGCGAATACTGATACAATTTTGCTCGTTGCGCTTCGTGAAAACTGATATCCAATACTCTTGTCACCCAAAGCCATTTCGAAAGACAGCGGTTTCTCCGATGATCGATGAACAAGGTCACCAAGTTTTTCAGCTTGGAACGTCCACCGGAGTTTTTCTGCCAACACCTCTGCTATAGAGCGAATATCATCTCCACGCTTATACTCCTCCAATGTTCGTACAGCCGAATATAGCCCTTTCAACAGGAATGTTTTCCCAGATCCATTTTCTCCAACGATCAAATTTATTTTGGGGATATTATCCCACTGAAACGATGGAATAACTCCCAAATTTCTTATACCAACCTCTGTAATAGGCAATCCATTCATATTAATGCCTCCTTCCTGTGTCTCATCATTTCAGTTAGCAAAAACTATCTGTTAAGCGCTTTATTATATGCAATTCATCAAAATTTCGCATATTATTTCAAGAAAATGTCAAAGATGCTGATGCACGAATTGTATAAAATGCTCTCTCTGTTCGTACAGCCAAAGAATCAGCCTCGTCGAAAATAACGGGTAATCGCGCACGATTCAAAAATTTGTATGTGTTGGTCAAACCTACAAATCTTATATAAATGTCAGGTAAAATTTCACTTCAGGTTCACAAAATGATGAATATTTACAATCACTACATCCGACAGACCCAAAAGACAATCCGAAGCAATAATCTTGAACACCCCACCCGACCAAGGCCGGATGGGGTGTTTCTACCTAATATCAGACTCAATTATCCACACTCAAAGAAAGACGATTAGATGCATGTAAGATCACCTGGGGCTTTTCTCCATCCTTCCACTCTACACTAATCCCGATCATCTCCGCAACAGCGCGGAGCGGAACATACTGTATACCAAAATATAATAGCCCATCCACCTCAAGCATATTCTCGTTACATTTCAGTTTTACCTTATTGGGAATCACCCTATCTGTATTCCCCATAGGGACTGGCAACTTATTTGAAGCAGGCGTTTCCTCAACTATCTCCTCGGTAACCACCTCGTCAGATTTTCCATCAGCAATATCTGTCGCATCCTCAGCTGTCAGCTCTTCATTTTGGACCGATGACTCTGTTTCCGCCTCGGATACTGACTCATCACCCACGCTTTGATTCGACGCAGTATTGGGCTCTATTGGATTCTCGGAATTACCGTTTTGAATGATATCTGAGTTCATCTCATTAGCAGATACTTGGTCATTCTGAACCACCTGAAGAGGAGGGCCAATTGCCTGAAAACTAGGAAGCGGTGCATAGCATACGCCATGCAGCCGTCTGATATTCCAATCCGTTTTCTCCTCTTCCAGAATGATATCTCCCAAAAAAGGTTTGGAAAGCGGGAGTTGTTGTTCGAGGGAGAAGAATGCCTGGGCGATATCTGCGCGGGTAGTATATGGTGTAACCATACAGCTGTAGTCCCCAGTCGAAAAACTGAACTCTTGTTCAGGCATTCCTATATACATTAGAGCACGATTCAAAATTGCCTTTGCGGCATCCGGGGAGACATATTGGTCTGGAAGAAACATGTTTTGATCTGTGCCACTGATGATGCCTGCGCTTAGGGCTGTCATGGAAGCGTTATAGCAGCGGTTTTCCTGAGAAACATCTGAAAATGGTATAGTTTCGGAGGCATAATCGCTCAATCCGAAGAATTGGACAACTGACGAAATGAACTCAGCACGTGTCATGCCATGATGCGGAGAAAATATATGAGTACTCGTTGGATGCATGATTCCTTCGATACAAAGAGCGTTGAAAATGCCTGCTTTATCCAATGACGTTCCCAAATCTACAAAACCATTGAGCTGGAGCGGCGTGCGATCATCATAATCAGGCACACCATAACCATGGATGCGCGGACAGGTCAGCGGATAGCGATTGACCGTGACATGATCCAATGGCTCTAGATCGCCGTCCTCGAATTCCACAACCTGCTCGAATGTGATATCCAGTCGATTTGTCAATGCATTTCCTTCAATTGCGTAGACACAGCCATCTTCTACATACAAAACAATGCCAGTATGGTTTTTCACATCGCCAGACGGATGCTTCAAATAGTTGTAGAAGAAGATTACATCGCCCTGCTGCGGAGTATATGTCCCCCCACGAGCCGCACTGTCCTGGTAACGACCCATGCTTATGAATCTTTTCACGTGAGCGGTGCAGGAGCAATTCCGAGGGAATTTTGAGGCGGGGATCTTTCCTTTCATCCCGCACCACGACACGAACATATCACACCAGTACGAGTTTGGAAGCCCATACCATTTCCCATATTGGGTGTATTCGTCTGCAGTTTCCGTATAGCCAACTTCATGCAGTGCAACCGAGACAACATCCGCTGAACTCGCAGCGCTTGCAAAAGGGACCAGCAGTGTAGATACCGCAAGCCCCGCAATCAGTAAGTGTTTGGTCATTGTATATTCTGTTTTCCTCCTATGCGATTTGTCTATGACTGCTCCGAGATGGCAATAAGCGTTCCAAGATAAAGGATAGCGCTTGCTGTCGAAAATGTCAATATTCCATCCGACATACACTTTCGTCTGTGAAAAGTGCTGAAAATGGCCATCCTGTATAAAACAAGAAGAAATCAGCCTGCTTTGTTGCATATAATAAGAAGAAAAAATATTTGAAAGGAGGATTTTGAGGCTGATGCATGAACTGTGTAAATGCCTTCACTGGTGCCAAAATTCGACCCGTTTACACAGTTTAGTCATCAGCCTCGAGATTTCTTGTAATGGCCAACATGAAAATCTGTCCAAAATGTGGAGGACTCATGAATTATAGCTCATATTTCAGCGGCTATTATTGTGCATCCTGCGGGAAAATGGAACGAGATTATCCGTTCGATCGCTCAACAGCATCAGAAAAACCCCGGCACATGTATCACAAACAAATCGACGAGGCTTTGTGGAAGGAGAGGCTCTGCTTTCCTCCCAATGTTTTTGTTCAAAAGTAAGGAGGATGAAAATATTTTGAAGAGTTTATTGAGCAAACTCATGTGGTTTCTTGCACTCTTTCTCTCTCATTATATGATTGCTATGGTAGCATATAACTACTGTACATTGGAATGGGGAGGCAAATATGATGGGTTTAGCGCTCCTCCAGAGACGGCGTTTTTATACGCAATCCCATTCATGATCGCGATTCTTGTGTGCTGTGTTGCGGCGAAGGTTTTGGAGAGGAAGAAGGATGACTGACAATCTTATATGACCAACACGCTCAATGGGCTAGTGATTTTTCATTCTTCGTTGGTCGAACCCTAGTTTTTCCAGAGCCGAAATGAAACTTGATACGAAGTATTAACAATTTATTCACAAAAACAGCCCTCAAAACCAGCAAGAAAAATCATTTTCTGCATATAATATATATATAGAAAGTGAAACTCACGTATTCACTTTGGTGAATGACTCAACCGTCCACTGGATACGAGACACTTTCAAGAATATGGAGCGGCTTGCTCATATGCAAACCGCTCCGGTTAGTAGCCAATTTCTGGCTTCCGTTTATGATGCATCATCAGGTGGTCGTGAATTTGCATGATAAACCAATTTGTTAAAATCCATAAAAATGTTCATCCTAAACTAAGTATTCACTTAAGGTCATGTTCAACTATTTTGTCAAACAATTTACTTTCTGCTGAAATAATACTATAATTATAAGAAACCTGATTTTAGTTGTTATCCGTAGTGGAGGGTAGATTTGTTTGATCTTCCACAACACTATCTTCTTTTGCATTATCCTGATCCTGCTGATCATGAATAAGACTAAGCGTATACTCTGATTCCGCAGGATTTATACTCATATTGATGTTATATCCAAAATGCATTGCAGTTATTGTAATTATAGCAATCAATAATATGCAAAGTATTTGAATTATTTCTTTATGAAGTACAAGGTTATTTTTGGGGGAATTATTTTTCATTACCCTTAACCTCCTTATTTTGATTTTATAATGTAATTCGTATAGCGACCTTGATTTCTTAGGTTTGTGTTATCAATTTTAGTTGCTGAGAGAAACACAAATACCTAAAAATCGTAAACTGACCACCATAAATCCGCTATACAAAATTACGACAAATAATAAGGAGATGCATTGTGAGCTTATGCAAATAGGCTCACAATTTTTTATTAATTATTGTTTTAATTCGCATTAAACTTTTGTCCACCTATCACGCCTTTACGACCCAAAGCTCTTATAAAGTCTAATTCACCGTTATATTGTCCAACATCTTTTACTAATGATTGAAAAACAGCGAGCAATGACTCTGGAACAAGACCCTTTTCCTTAAAATAGACGATAATATTGCGTTCGCCATATTTATGAATGCAATACCCAAGAGCAACAGTCCAGAGTAGAATTTCTTCTTGCAATAGATTTTCTGTGTTTGTGATAAAAAGAATAGCTAACATTGAGTTATGCGTTTCGCGATTTAGCTTTTTTACTAATTCAGCATCTCGTATATCGACACATGAAGCTTTTAATGAAAAATCGCTCAAGCAAGATGTAATTGTATTCAGATTGCACGTATCTGAAATAATGGTGATTTGCTTGTATCTTATTACGTTCCCATCCTTGTTAACAAGCTGAAGGACAAACGGCTTCGTAATCTCTGATCTTTTCAACACCTGTAATATTGGTCTGTACGTTTTTACGTCATAAGGAAGACCATTTACATAAGTATATAATGTATCATTCATTTTATCGTTAATAAGTCGAATTAGATATGGTACTATAATATAACTATTTTTACTTCGTTCATCCGCAGGTATATTTTCGAATACCCTGTTAAATTCTTCTCGCTTATCTTTCCCGTGTTCTATCAATAAATTACAACAACGAAGCAGAATGCTTGCTGTAGCCTTTTCATACTTTTCTTTCAAATACATCTCCAGAACAGTTTCAAACAAACCATTCAACTCTTCGACGGAAATCTCTTTATTCTTAAATAAAGTACATGCACAAGTAAGATAAAGATTATAGCTTTTCAATGTAGGCAAATACTTCACCACTTCAGCACAAAATCTATATGCCTCATTAGTTCTCTTCTCATTTTTTAAAAAACTCACGAATTCAAAAATCTTTCAGATGAGCAATGTGAACAATACTTCACAAATCTTATAGCGACGAAAAATTACGATAAGTGCTTTTGTTACGTGAG
>CAJUSB010000036.1 GCA_910589115.1 uncultured Clostridia bacterium
CTTGCAATAGCATATCATAGTTTGACCGGTTCTGCAACCTTTTTTTCCGAAGCGGCCTGATTTTTTCTGAAAATATGCACCCGAATGAAAAAAGAGAGAGCCTACAGCTGTTGTTTCGCTGTCGGCCCTCCAGACAAAAAATAAGGGGATATTGTAGAATAGATTTCCAGAAAACAGCTGAAAGGAAAAGCAGAAAGATAAAACAGTATAATATATAAACAATTATAAAACCAATCAGCAAATTTAATATACGTTTATTATAGCCAGGATGGCGCTGCTTGTCAAGAGTGATTTGTAAATTTTCCTATTTATCACGAATCAGCAGATTCAGTTCCTCCATAAAGGTATTGATATCCTTAAACTGACGGTAGACGGAGGCAAACCGGACATATGCAACCTCATCAATCGACCGCAGTTCCTCCATTACCATTTCGCCGATCACCTTGGACGAAATTTCATAATCGAGCGAGCTGAACAGCTTTTGTTCCACTGTATCTACCAGCTGCTCCAGCCGCTGCTGCGGCACAGGACGTTTCTCACAGGCTTTCATTACGCCGCTGAGCAGCTTCTGCCGGTCATACGGCTGTCGGGTGCCGTCCCGCTTAATCAGCAGCAGCGGCATACGTTCCACCGTCTCATAGGTCGTGAAGCGCTTGAGACATTTCAGGCATTCACGCCTGCGGCGGATGCTGCTGCCCTCATCTGTCGGGCGGGAATCTACGACCTTACTATCGGCAAACCCGCAAAATGGACACTTCATGCTGATTCAGCTCTCCCTTTTCTCCGTACCCTGCGGTATCGGTCTTTGATTTTCCAGGACGGGCAGAAAGCGCCGCCTGACAGTCTGCTATTGCCTTTATTATAACATCCCATCCGGCGACGGAAAAGCTACAGAATGGTTAAATTTTTTCAGATTCAGGCTGTCCTGCCCCGGATATGGTGTTTCTATGGCTGTGCATAGGGAGCAAGCCGCTGTGCCGCGCGGCGGATCTGATCCAGGGAATCAAAATTATTTTTATATACCTCTATCAATACCTGGCGGTCATATCCCAGCGCTGCCAGCGCACTGAAAAAAGCGTTGTAATCCATGGTTCCCTCGCCTGGCAGCAAACAACTTTGTGCACTGTCAAAGTCATTCAGATGCACGTTGCAGATACGGTCGCCGACCGCATTGAGGAACCGCTGCCAATCCTGTCCTGCGCGGTGGGCCTGCTTGATATCCAGCGTGAAACGGAGTTCCGGCACGGCCTCATACAGCCCGCGCAGATAGCCGGGGTCTGCCGAACGGCACCAGGCCACATTTTCCTGTGTGAAGGTCAGGCCATATTCCGCCGCCGTCTCAATCAGCCGGTGATAGACCTTGATTTTACGGTCAATAATGCCGCCGTCTGTATCAATTCCCATGCGCCGTTCCCCGTGGAAGGTGAAATATTTTGCATTCAGCCGCTGCCCCGCCTCGAAATACCGCCGGTACTGGTCAAAGCCGTCCTCGGTACGGCGTGTATACTCGGAAAACAACAGGATTCCTTCATTCGCCGCGCTGTAGGGATGGATAGAACAGACCTCCAGTCCATTTGCCTGCACACGCCGTTCGATCTCTGACAGCAGTGGATCAAAATACTCGCTTTCCGTATTAAAAAATACTTCCACTGTATGCAGTCCCAGCTTGCCGATTTCGTCCAGCGCCTGCTCGACCGGCAGCGGATAAAAGCAGGCGGTTGATATGCCTAATTTCATTGCGGCTTTCCCCTCTCTGTTATGTCAGCGTTTTTTTGACGCCGCTCCCTGCGGGCTATTATAACCTGTCCGCAGCGTGTAATTCCTTTTCTCTTTATTATACACTGATTTTTTTCGGTTGTCATGCCTTTTCTGATGCGCTGCGGACAAGGCAGCTGCCGGAGCTATCCGCCGCCGGAAAACTTAGTCCTGCGCATTGAAAAATATCGGGAAATATGTTATTCTGGAACAAAGCCGGAAACCAGAGCAGGAGGGGAATCTTTTATGCGGATATCAATCCGGGCAATAGCGGCAGGACTGCTTGCAGCCACGGTTTTGCAGGCGGCCCCGGCGGGTGCCGTTGAAGCAAAGCCGACGACCAACCCGATTTATGTTGACGGGAAGCTGGTCGAACTGGACAGCTACACCATCAATGGATATACATATTATAAAATTCGCGACCTTGCCGGGGTGCTGAATTTTGGAGTAGATTATGACACCTCAACCGACAGCATTATTATGTGGAATCCCCCTGCCGGAGACCCTGACAGCACTACACAGCCGTCCCCGGAGCAACCTCCTTCCGACCAGACCGGTGCGGATCAGCCGCCGGTCACTCAGCCCGATACAAACCAGCCGAACCCGGGTCCGATGTTCCAGCCCGAGCAGCCGGGGGCGGACAATCAGCCAACCACACAGCCGCCTATACAGCGTCAATACATTGACGGCAGGCTGATCGTACTTCTGGATGCAGGGCACGGCGGCACGGACGGCGGCTCACACGATGCAGCGGCAAAGTATTTTGAGCGGGATTTTAACATTGTGGTAGCGCAGCAGGTAAAAGCGATTCTGGAAGCCAATGGCGTACAGGTACTGATGCTGCGCGACCCGGCCGAAACCGAGCGCATCCCGGAGGAAGAGCGCAAGGCGCGGATTCGCAAATATGTGCAGGAATACCCGGTTGACGTGCTGGTCAGCATCCATCACAACGGTGCAAACCAGCGTGCGACTGGCAGTGAGGTACTGGTGCAGATTGCCTATGAGAACGGCGGCCCGGGGCAGGAGCTGGCGCACTGCATTGAGGAGCAGTACCGTGCAGCTGGGCGCACCATCCGCCCGACGAAGTACCAGCACAGCGAAGAGGATAACGAAAAAGACCGTCTCTATCTGCTGCGCGAGGCATACGAACAGGGTCTGCTGGCGGTCATCAGCGAATATTGTTTCATGGATGTACCGAGTGATTTACAGCTCATCCTGACTGACGAAGGGATCAAGAAGGAATCCGATGCATTGGCGGCGGCTATTCTGAAATACTATTCCACACATCCATACTAACGTGCATTCTGTCTGATGTCCTCCGCAGACAGCGCCAAAGGGCTCCGCCCTCTGGACTCCCGGCGGGCCCCGCCCTGCACCCGCCGGGGCTTCCGCCCCAGACCCCAAGCTGCTATCGCAGCTTTTCTCCGCTGCGGCGGGGATTGCTGCCCTGCAACCCCCGCCCAAGTCCGCTACCCTTTCTATATATTTTCCCGAATGTAATTTCCAGCAGAAACCATATACATCCGGCAACGCTGCTTCGCAGCATTCTGCCAGGAGGCAAGAACTTCAAAAACTGCACAATCCTGCACGGCGCACGAGGAACGCTTTTCGGCAAAAATGCTGAAATTGGGATAAAACGGCACAGAACACAAATTTGAATTGCATTACGGGACGAAAAATGATAAACTACAAATGAGAAATTCAGAAAACACGCCTGTTTCCCGAGTCCGCAAAGCAATGGAAAACCCATCTTTGGGGCAGTGCTCTGCGAGGCATGGGACAGGCTGAATAACCCCGCAGGCAAATTGCGGAGAAGAGAAAGGGTTTTATAACGATGCGCAGAACGAAAATCATCTGTACACTGGGCCCGGCGACCGACCAGGGCACGGTGCTGGAGGACATGATGCGGGCGGGGATGAATGTTGCCCGGTTCAATTTCAGCCACGGTTCGCACGAGGAACAGAAGGTCCGCATTGACCAGGTAAAGGCAGCCCGTGCAAAGCTGGGCCTGCCCATCGGCTTGTTGCTTGATACGAAGGGCCCGGAGATCCGGATCAAGACCTTTAAGGAGGGCCGGATCGAGCTTACGACAGGCGATGAATTTACGCTGACCACGCGCGAAGTGGAAGGTGACCGCAGTATCGTCTCCATCACCTATCAGGGCCTGCCGGAGGACGTTACCGTAGGCACCCGTATTCTGATTGACGACGGCCTGCTCGGGCTGGAGGTATTGCGAATTGAGAACGGAACGGACATTGTCTGCTCGGTGCAGAATGACGGGCCGCTCTCCGACCGGAAGTCCATTAACATCCCGGGCATCCAGCTGCGCATGCCCTATCTTTCGGAAAAGGACCGGAATGATATTATTTTCGGCATTGGGGAGGGCATTGATTTCATTGCTGCCTCTTTCATGCGTTCCGCAGATGATGCACGTGCGATTAAGGAAATCCTGAAGGAGCAGAATGCGGAATACGTTCAGGTCATTGCCAAGATCGAGAACATGGAGGGCGTCAACAATATCACCGAGATCCTGCACGAAACGGACGGCATCATGGTAGCCCGCGGCGATCTCGGAGTTGAAGTACCGTATTACGAGCTGCCGGAAATCCAGAAAATGCTGATTAAATCGGCTATTTCGGCGGGCAAGCTGGTCGTTACCGCAACGCAGATGCTGGAATCTATGGCAAAGAACCCACGTGCAACCCGTGCGGAGGTATCTGACGTTGCGAACGCTGTATTTGACGGCACGTCAGCCATCATGCTTTCAGGTGAAACGTCAGTAGGCAAGTATCCGGTAGAAGCCGTGCGCACCATGGGCCAGATTGCAGAAAATGCAGAATCCAAAATCCATTATGACCGCCGCCGCATCACGCGTGACGAATTTACTGAAATCCAGCTTGACGGCGAGCGCCGCACGAATGCCATTGCACACGCGACCTGCACTACGTCCTCCGACCTTGGGGTTCGCTGCATCGTAGCGGTCACACAGTCCGGCGTTACGGCGCGTGCGGTATCGGCATTCCGTCCGGGGACGCTGATTGTCGGCGCGACCAATTCCGAACGTACCTTCCATCAGCTGTCCATCCATTGGGGCATCCATCCGTGCATCGTGAAAACGGCATATTCCGGCACGGAACTGTATACCCAGGCTGTACGTGCGGCAGTCACCGCCGTACAGGCCAAGATTGGCGATATGATTACGGTCACGGCTGGTATGCCGGTTGGACACTGCTCATTCACCAATACGCTGCGGCTGGTGGGCATCACGCAGGATTATATTGACATGGCCTTTGAAGAATAAAAAAACCCGAAACCACTCTGACTGCGGCGGGACGGCAGAAATCCCCCGTCCCGCCGCAGCGGAGATGGGAGTCCAGAGGGGCAATGTCCCTCTGGTGCCCGCCGCATAGGCGCGGGGGCCGGGGCAGCGTCCCGGCTGAACGGCAGCCGCCGCAAAAGCCGGGTACATATCAATGAAAAGGATAAGGCGCGGGTCCAGAGGATGGGGTGCAAATACGACGGAAAAGATGTGATCCTGCTTGTCATTCAGGCGATTTACCAGAATTCTGCGGCGCTGGCTGCTGTTGGCTGCTGTCCTGTCAGCGGTCGTTGTCGGCGGGCTGTATGCCTACCGCATCTATGCTGCGATGCAGTACGATTATGACGCATCATTTGACAGCGCAGACCTCGGCACACACGGTACCACTGCAAACGGCATCACCAATATCGCATTATTCGGAATCGACGTGCGGCCCGGTGAAGATATCGGGCGCTCGGATTCCATCATGATCCTTACCATTGACAATACGCGCGGTAAAATCAAATTAACCAGTATCATGCGCGATTCCCTTGTCGAAATCAACGGCACAAAAGACAAAATCAACCATGCCTATACCCTCGGGCCAACACAGGCCGTCCGTACACTAAACGAAACCTTTGGGCTCGATATCACAGAGTATGCCACGGTCAACTTTGATCAGATGAGCGATATGATCGACGCGGTCGGCGGCATAAATATCGAGGTCTATGACAACGAAGTCAAAGAAACCAACCGCTTTATCAAAGAATATTGTGTTGAACAGCGCGGTATTCCCAATTATGAGGACTATTACATCCAGTCGGCCGGTTATCAGTGGCTCAACGGCGTGCAGGCGATGAGCTATGGCCGCATCCGCAAAAACGGCACGGGTGACGACTGGGGCCGTGTGAACCGGCAAGGCCGGGTGCTTCAGGCAATGCTTACAGAAGTCAAAGGCATGTCCATCGGCAAAATGGCAGACCTGGCTGGCAAAGTATTGCCAAATATGAAAACCTCCCTCCGGCTGCGTGAGCTGACACCGCTGATGCTTGGAATGCTGCGGTTCGGCAAGCCGGAGATCGAACACTTCCGGCTGCCCGCAGACGGCTGCTGGGAATATTCACAGGACGGCGCATACATCCTTTTCGATGAAGAAGAGGCCGCCGGGCAGCTGCATGAATACATTTACGAGGACAGGCGTCCGAGCGGCACCTGACCGGTTACAGCACGGAATATGCTGTATCCCAAGCGTTCCTCTCCGCCATGCTGCCTGAAAGGAGATACAGCAGATATGAACATAAACGAGAAATGGGAACAAATCCCGACCTTTGATGACCCCAGTGCAAAAATCGAAACCCGGGTCCATCCTGTCTCCGGGTCAGAAATAATTGAAGTCCTTTATGGCGCTGCTGCGGCGGAATCCGTTCCCACGGCGCAGGACAACAGCCAACAAGGGCGCTGGATCGCTTTCAAGGCCGACGGCCTCTGTCAGCTGCTGTACTGGCGCTTGCCCGACGGCGAAGTAAAACAGGCTTTTGTAAGCGGCTCGTCAGGGCAGCCTGAAATTACGCTGGAAATCGTGCTCAAAACATTAGAGCAAAGCATTCGTGCACGAAAATCCATCATTGATGAAGCCTATACGCTGATTAAATCCGCCCCCTATTCACCGGAGGCATTTCCCGCCCTGCGGCGCCGCTGGGAGCAGTGCACCAGCTACGGTACTCCAAAGGAACAAGCGCTGGAACAGGATTGGCATAAAGTCCAGTCAAAATATGAAGCATTTGAAAGCTGCCTGAATGAAAAAAAGGCACTGATTGAGGAAGCAAAAGCCTGTGCAGGCTCCATTGCCTGGAAAGTAACCAGCAGAAAAATGCAGGAGCTGATGGAACGCTGGAAAAAGGCCGGGCGCTCACGCAAAGAATATGACGATCAGCTCTGGCAGGAATTCCACACTGCCAAACAGGCATTCTACGACCATCAGGAGCAATATTTCAAAGAACAAACTCAAAAGTGGGCGCAAAGCAAGGCCGCAAAGCAGGCCCTGATTGAAGAAGCAGGCCAGATTGCGGCAAGCAGCACACACTGGAAATCAAACGGTGCAAAGCTGGACGCACTGCGCGAACAAATGAAAGCCGCAGGCAGCGCCGGATACACGGCTGACCAAGCGCTTTGGCGTGAATTCAATCAGATATGCAATGCCTTTTATGCGAAAAAGAAAGCGCATTATGAGGAATCTATCGAACGTTTTTCCATCAACGAAAAGAAAAAAAGAACCCTGCTTGCCGAGGCAGAGGCAATCCTTGACGCAAAGGACTACAGCAGCGCATCAACGCAGCGCATGAAGCAGCTCTGGAAAGAATGGATGCAGTCCGGTTTTTCCGGGAAGGAAAGCAACACTGCCCTTTGGGAGCAATTCAATGAAGTACAGGATTCTTATTTCCGGTCCATGCGGCAGGAAGCCATCGACCGGCGGAAAAAACGCATTTCCAGTATTCAGTCCAATATTAGCACCCTGCAAGAACGGCTGCTGAACACTATCAATGAAACCAAACAGGCAGAAATCACCCTCTGGATCACCCAGGAACAGACCAAAATCGACGAGCTTGAAAAAGCAATCCACGACATGGAGAACAATAAATAATCTTCTTCACTGCCCCTGTGTGTCCCGGACCACCAGGCCAAGCCGTTCCGCGAGTTCGACCGCCTGCTGAGGCGTAACAACAGCACCGCGCAGCTCCTCCGCAGATTCGGACAAGGTCCATCCGCCAATCTCCGAAGTCGTGAAATCGACTCCCGCCAGCGGGGTTTGATAGAAATTGATTAACAGGAAATTACATTCTGCTGCTGTTATCTCTTTTAATTTACATCCGCGCAGACTGGCCTCCTGGAAATCACAGCCGGTAAATGTAACGCGATTCAACACCGCCTGATCCAGTCCCGCATAACGGGCGGTGCAGTCCTTTAGCGTAACCTGGCGTAAACGCGCATTGTTCAGCCGGACCCCTGTCATCCGACAGCCGGATAAGGTACAGCGTTGCCAAAAACTTTCGTGCAGCGCCGCACCGGAAAAATCACAGGCTTCAAATACTGCATCCACAAAACTGCATTGCTCCAATAAAGCCCCTGCAAAACGGCATCCGCGAAAGTAACAGCGCGAGAAGTCGATCCCCGAAAAATCTGCCCCCTCGGGCGGTGCATCGGTGAACAGCATCCCATCAATATCAGATTCCCCTGTCCGGAGGCGCTCCAAAACAGCCGAAAAACTGCTGTTTTCCAGTTCCTCCGGTTTTATTTTTATGATACGCCCCGCCATTTATATTCCTTCTTCCTATCGTTTGTTTACAGCATACCACGTTGCAGCCTGCGCGTCAAGCTGTTATACTCGTGAGCGCTGGAGATTGCTGTTTTATCCGCCTGCGCGGCGGGCGGTCTTCCGCAGACAGCGCCAGAGGGACTCGTCCCTCTGGACTCCCTTCCATCGCCTGCGGGCGGGACGAGGGCCGGATATGCTCGTTTATCTGTGCTGCTTCGGCCCGCCAAAAGAACGGCGGGCCGAAGGGGGAGCTGCGGCAAGTCTTTCCGCATGTGAGTATAATAACGATGCTCCAGAATATATAAGTGCGTAAAAGAGTATACAATTTTATATAAGCGGACAGCTTCAAAAAACGACTTTTCGGTTTTCTATATCTGTTTCATCCATTCCCATACATCGTCGAGCGAATCCAATACAGCCGCTGCCGTTTGAAGTGCTTTTTCCTCCGGCGGTGCAATATCCGGAATGCAGACTGCCGTTATCCCTGCGTTTTTTGCGGCAAGCAGCCCATTTGCAGAATCCTCAAGTATCAGACAATCTGACGGCTGGGTGTGCAGCAATCGCGCTGCGGACAGATATCCATCCGGTGCGGGCTTCGACCGTCCGAGGCGTTCTTCGCCTATCACCACTTCGAAAAAACTGCTTAATGAGGATGTTTCCAGATAGCGCCGAATCGTTGCCTCAGCGCTTGACGAAACGACCGCCGCGCGGATCCCTGCATTTTGCAGGTGCATTAACAATGTTAAAAGCCCCTGTTTTACCGGAACGCCCTCCTTTGCAATAAAATTTTCCACCCACGATTTTCTTGCCGCCCTTGCTTCATAATAAGGAAATTCCGCCCCATATGCTTCCCGGAAAACCGCAGCGCTGGCCTCTGGCGTTGCACCGCGAATCCGTGAAAGCACCGTTTCGCTAATCTCCACGCCGAACTGTGCACAAACCTCCGTCCATGCCTGCTTTGCAAGCCGTTCCGTATCAAACATCAATCCATCCATATCAAAAAGCACTGCCTGAAACATTAAAAATCCTCCTTTTATGTATGTGAATGCGGAAATTTTTCACAAGCTGCCCTGCGCGGGCAGCGGCAAGGCTCCGCCCTGCACCCGCAATTTTTTCGAGAAAAAATTGAGTAAAAGCTTTCCCACCGCTGCGGCGGGGAATGGGTGCGGTTACAGCCGCATGTACGCACTGCCCCGTCCGCCAAAAGGACGGCGGACGGGGTGGGCTACATTTCCACTCTCGTATATACATGATTTTAAGGCTTTCTCTGAACCAATGACGCCGCCGTACCTGGAACGGCGCGGCGGCGTCAATAAGGAAGAGAAAATGATTATAGCGATTCGATTTTTTCCCAGACTTCTTCCAGTACGGGAATCCCTTTTTCACGGTTTTCCGCACGTGTCGCGAGCTCCAGCTCACCGGGATACAATATTTTTCCGCCTTCATGGGTCGGTGTCGCAGTTTTGATGTCGGAAACTACCCGCTCAATTATTTCATCCGTCAGGGCCGCCCCCTGCATATGGTTCGGGTCAACAGCAATCATTACCTGTGACAATCCTACCTCTTCGGTATATTTCCGGCCGATATCGGTTACTGTATTTCCGCCGGACAGCACTGCCGCAACCAGGTCAAGCGCAATCGAAAGGCCGCTGCCCTTCCAGTAGCCGATTGTCAATGCACGTCCGGTTTTTTCAATTTCGGCCGGGTCAGTCGTCGGATTGCCGTCCGAGTCAAAGCCGCCGGGAACAGGCAGCTTTTCGCCCTTCATGCGTGCCATTTCAATTTTTCCAAAAGCAAACTGGCTCATTGCACAGTCAATGACAATATGTTTTCCTTCGCTTTGCGGGATGCTGATAATAAACGGGTTATTCCCGATTTTCGGCTCAACTCCGCCCCATGCCGGTGTATTCGGCATGGTATTCGTCCAGCAGATACCAACACAGCCGTTATCCGCTGCCTGCCAGCCGTATGCGCCGCCGCGCATCCAGTGATTGGTATTGCCAATAGCAACAATACCGATCCCATGCGAATGGGCGAGTTCACAGGCACGATCCATAGCCAGTTTGGCGTTTGCATTGCCAAGGCCCATATGCCCGTCCCAGCGTTCAAAGCTGCCAAAGGAAGCAATACACTCCGGTGCCGCTTTGCCGTTTACTACGCCTTTGTCAATGTAGCTGATGACACGCGGGAAACGGTTCACGCCGTGGCTGTATACGCCGTCAAGGCTGGTCTGCGCAAAATTTTCGGCGGCAGCGTGTGCAATCACGGAATCAACACCGCGGCCAAGCAGGATGCTTTCAAACTTTTCCAACAGTTTTTCATAAGAGATATACATATCAAAGACCTCTTTTTTGTCAGGATTTTTTGAGTTTCGCTTTCAGCGATTTATAAACAGGGGTCTGGCTGAACATGGTGAAGAAGATAAGGAACAGAACAAGAATGGAAATCGGGCGGGTAACAAACGGTGAGAAGCTGCCCTGCGACGCCTGAAGCGCACGGCGGAAGTTTGAATCTGCCATATTTCCGAGAATCAGTCCCAGAACAATCGGGGCTGCGGGGATTTTGAGCTTTGTGAAGAAGTAGCCAATCACGCCAAAAATAAACATGATTGTCAGGTCAAACATATTAACATTCAGCGCATAAGCACCGATAATGGAAAGCACACCGACAACCGGCATTAAAATAAAGAACGGTACACGCAGCAGTTTCGGCGCAATCTGGCAGATGCCCCAGCCGGAAAAGCGCATCAGGAAGCTCGCCAGCAGCAGGAGTGCCGCCATATAGGGGATGAATTCCGGCTGATCGAATGTAAGCATCGGGCCGGGCCGTATACCGTGCAGCTGCAGCGCGCCGAGCAGCACTGCCGACGGGGGCGAGCCGGGAATCGCAAGGCTGAGCAGCGGGATCAGCGCGCCGCCGATTGCCGCGTTATTTGCGCATTCGCTGGCAATAATGCCCTCAAATGAGCCTTTGCCGAACTTTTCAGGTTCCTTTGAGCTGCGGCGAGCCGTGTCGTAGGACAGCCATGCAGCAACGTCTTCGCCTACGCCGGGAATCGCGCCGATTGCTGTACCCAGCAGGCCGGAACGGCAGATATTTGCCAGATTGCTTTTGACCATGCCGATAATGCCTATTTTTATTTTCTTTTCACCGCTGACATCGGCAGATTCGGCAGTGGTGCCTTTTGCAAGGTTATCGAAAATATTCGGCACACCGAACAGGCCGATCATCGCCGGGACGAACGCAATACCGGCATAGAGTGCAACGTTATTGTAAGTAAACCGCGGGACACTGAACAATTCCTCGTAGCCAACGCAGGAAAGCGCAAGCCCAAAGAAACCGGCAATCCAACCCTTGAGCGGGCTGCCCTCGGTGGTAAGCGTGCCGCAAATTGTGACACCGAAAATTGCCAGCAGTGCGAATTCATGACTTGCGAACATCAGTGCAACATCCTGGAGCGTCGGGGTCAGGAAAGCAAGGAATACCATACCAATCAATGTCCCGATAAAGGACGCAATCGTTACGGTGGAAAGCGCTTCGCGTCCAAGGCCCTGTTTCGCAAGCGGATAACCATCCAGCGTGGTAGCAGCAGCGCTGCCCGTACCCGGGATGCCGATCAGCGTTGCCGAAATGGAACCGCCATAAATACCGCCGACATAAATACCAATCAGGACAATCATTGCCATGTCCTGCGGCATGGTATAGGTCAAACCGGCCAGCAGTGCAATGCCCATTGTAGCGGACAGGCCGGGCAGCGCACCAATCAGGATGCCGCCGCAGGTGGAGACCAGCAGCAAAATCAGATTAAACGGAGTTGCGAGCTGAATCAGGGACTGTATCATTTGCAATAAAGTCGTCATAACAGATTCCTCCTCACGGCAGCGGGATCTTTGCGAAGTTGCTGAAGCCGTAGCCAATGACAACGCTCAGTACCACGCTGATCAGCGCAATTTTCCAGATGGCAAATCCTTTCGGGCGGAAATACGCCATCGTCACAAACAGATAAATAAAGGTTGCCGCCTCATATGGCAGACGGAAGGAGCCAATCCGCAGCCCCAGCAGGACAAACACATAAACTGCAAGCGTGCCCGCCGCAATCACCAAGCGCAAAAAGGTACTGCTTCTAAAATACTTCTTTATCTGTTCGATATCGTCAGGGGAAATCTTCCAGCCCTGCCGGTTCTGCCAAAGGTAAATCAGCGAGCAGATGAGCAGCATCATACCAATGACGATCGGGAACAGGCTTGGCGAATCATACCACTGCGCCGTCGAAATATTAGGGATTGCAACCGAGGCGGCCAAGTAGGCCACCGCGAACACCGACATAGCAAGCGCCCCCCAGAAATTCAGCTGTAGCTCGCGGCGTTCTTCCGGAGTCAGGTTTTCTTTCATTCTCAATTACCTCTCTCATATTAAACAGTGTCTTTTCAGGACTGGGGGCGGCCGCCTGCGGTTTTTAAGGGAAGCCGTCCCCCAAGGAGGCTTTACGGGCGTGCAATGTCAAACTTTGCAGGGTCTTCCGGGGCCACTTCCGCATCGTACAGTGCCCAGGAGTAGACCTGTTCCTGCTGTGCAGCAAGTGCCTGCGCTTCATCACCCGAAATGCCAAGGGTGTTAAAGTTGCCGTCAGCGATTGCGTTCTTAACGGTATCGGTTTCCATACATGCCGCAAAAGCTTCTGCATAGGCAGCACGGATTTCATCAGAGCAGTCCGCAGGAATTGCAATCCCAATGCACTGGAGCGGCTGTGCATAATCCGCAAACGCGGGAAGCGCGTCCGTGATTGCCGGTATCGTGCCAACACCTTCAACCTCTGCCGGCTCCGATTCAATCATGGCGAGCGGAATGAGCTTGCCTGCCTGTATGTATTCCAGCTGTTCTGCAAGGCCGGTCACAACATATTCAACCTCACCGGAAAGTGCAGCCGTCTGGCTGGGTACGCTGCCCTCATAGTTCAAACGATTAAAAGTAATGCCTGCCGCCTGTGCAAACAGCGATGCCTTGAGGCTCCAAACGCTGCCGCCTGTGCCGGAAGCCATATTGAGCGTGCTGGCCTTAGAAGCTGCAATCAAATCATCAATCGTCTGATAAGGCGAGCCCTGCGGAACACTCAGCACAGCAGTCGTGTTCATGACCGGCATAAGATCCCATGCGGTCGGCGCCTGATCAAATACGCCCATTGCACGCTGACTGAATACCGCCTCGGAAAATCCAAGAACAGACAGCCCGTCATGTGTGTTATTCCAGACCGTGCCTGCCGCTACACCGCCCGAACCGCCAGGCTGATTCACGACCTGCACACTGGTTCCCCAATAATCGCCAAGTGCCTGTGCCATCGTGCGGTTGCAGTAGTCAGTCGCGCCGCCAGCAGCGGAAACACAGTAAATAGTTACCGTTGAAGCAGGCTTCCATGCGCCCTCCGGTGCGGAAGCGCTTCCACTCCCACTGCCAGATGAACCGGTATTTCCCGCATTCCCAGAACCACCAGAAGAACATCCTGTCAGCAGCATTGCAGCGGCTAGAGTGGCAGAAATCATCGATAAGAACTTCTTTTTCATAACTTTTACTCTCCTTTATTTTCTTGACGCATTTGTAAAAGCGCTTTCATTGATTTCATTATACATCCAGTGCAGGAAAAGTCAACACTTTCTTCACAAAACATTCAAAAATCAGCTTAATTCATAAAAACACAATGGTGTCTTTTGTTAAAAGCATACAAAGAAAATCCCGAAAAAGAGAAAGCACTTTCATTTTCGCGCAAAAATATCGGCATGGAACCAAGATCCATACCGATCAAAACCTTTAATCGCAATATCAGCTGCTTTCCCGTACAACCAGTACAGGACGGATGACAATATCCGCTTCTGTTCCGCTGCCCTCCAGCAGCCCGGTCAGAAGTTTTACAGAATATTCGCCGACCAACTGATATTTATTGTCAATCGAGCTTAGCTCCGGCGTACACATCCGCGCATACTCTGAATCATTAAACCCAACAACTGCAACATCATCCGGAATCCGGACACCAGACCGCTGCAGCCCCTTCATCGTGCCGATTGCAGTCAAGTCCTCCCCAAATACCAGGGCAGTAAAGCGCTTTTCCCGCTGGAGCAGTGTTTGCGAAAACGCAATACCTGCCTCCAAACCATGTCCACACTTCAAAATACGATTTTCAAAAGGCAAGCCGCTCTCACGCATTGCCCTTTGGAATCCCTCCACCTTCCGCTGTGCGCTGTGAGTGTCCAAATCCTGCACGTAAAATATATCTTTGTGTCCCTTTTGTACCAAATGCCGAACCGAAAGTGCAGTTCCCAGCGGATCATCTACTAATACAGAGTACACATTTTCCAGCGCCAAACTGCCGTTAGCAATCACAACAGGCATATGGCGCAGGTATTCTAGCCCCTCCGCACTCTGCGCAATCTCTTCAAAAACAGATCCCACCAACACAAGGCCGTCCACCTGCTTCTCTACCATCATCCGCAGGTAGCGCAGATTTTCACTCATCAGTCCGCCCGTGCTGCACACCATTACATTATAGCCTAAATGGCTCAGCTCCTGCTCTAAAATATAGGTCGTATTGGCATAATGCATCACGCGGATATCCACCGTCAAAATGCCAATGGTACGCATGGATTTTGTGACCAATCCCCGTGCCACCGCGCTCGGCTGATAATCATATTTCCGTAAAACCGCTTCGATTTTTTCCTGTGTCTCCTTTTTGACCCGTCCCCGATTGTTCAGAACACGGGAAACTGTCGAAATGGAAACCCCAGCCTCGGCGGCAATATCATAAATATTCACTGCAATCCTCTTTCCGGCAAATTACCTCGCATTTGATTCCGTCAACCGCTGTAAAAGCCCTTTTCCTAATAATACCCAAAAAACAGGGACTTGTCAAATATTCTTTTGTCCGCCTCGTCATTTTTCCCTTTCCTTTTCCATAGAAGAAGGATCTCCATTTTCATTCCAATAATCACACTTAATGACACCTAGCCCCAGCCTATCCAATTATAAGAATGAAGAATCCCCCTTATTTTAATCTTGATAATTCCTGAAAAATCGTCTATACTAAAATCAGAAAATACCAGACAAAATCATTTGACGGATGCAGCCTGCCGACCTGGCCGCCGTCCTTTTGGCGGCCAGGTCAGTACCGGATAAACAATCGTGAGAGCAGCCCAAATCCCCCGTCCCGCCCGCAGGCGAGATAGAGATGCAACGCATCTCGGGGTCTGGGGTCACAGACCCCAGCGGGAGTCCAGAGGGCAGAGCCCTTTGGTGCTGTCCGCATAGGACGCCTCCCCGGCGAGGGGTGCCCGCCGCATAGGCGGCCTCCCCGGCGAGGGGCGGGAGTCCAGAGGGCAGAGCCCTCTGGTGCCGTCCGCAGAGGACATCCGTCAATTTGGAGGAATGTATATGAAACATGGTTGGATTAAAGTGACCGCCGCAACCCCGTCTTTGCGTGTGGCCGATCCCGAATATAATGCAGCCGAAATCGTCGCAATGGCTCGCTGCGCAGCCGCCGAAGGAAGCGCCCTCTGCGTCTTCCCCGAACTCTCCCTGACCGCATATACCTGCGGAGACCTGTTTTTGCAGCAAACCCTGCTGGACGGCGCACTCACCGCACTCGAAACCGTCCGCGACGGCACCGCCGCACTCGATATGCTTACCGTCGTCGGACTCCCAGTCCGCGATGGCTCCGCCCTCTTTAACTGCGCCGCCGTCCTCTGCCGCGGTAAACTGCTCGGTTTGGTCCCAAAACAGTATATCCCTAATTACGCTGAGTTTTATGAGGCCCGGCATTTTACTTCCGGTATAGGGCAAGCCACCCGCATGATCCGCCTGCTCGGCCAGGAAGTCCTCTTTGGCACCGATCTGCTGTTCGCCTGCCGCCAACTTCCCAGCTTCGTGCTAGGCCTGGAAATCTGCGAGGACCTGTGGACCGCAAACCCACCCTCCGGACGGCTCGCCGAATGCGGCGCAACCGTAATCGCCAATCTCTCCGCCTCCGATGAACTCATCGGCAAGGCCGGTTATCGCCGCGAATTGGTCAAAGGCCAGTCCGGCCGCCTGCTGTGCGGCTACCTTTACGCCGATGCCGGTTTCGGAGAATCTACCCAGGACCTTGTCTTTGCAGGCCACAACCTAATCGCCGAGAACGGTTCCCTTTTGGCAGAATCTGACCGCTTTGAAAACGGCATGATCTCCTCCGAATTCGACCTCGAACGCCTGCTCCACGACCGCCGGAGAAGCAACACCTTCGGCATGGACAGCACCGAAATGGTTACCGTCCCCTTCGACCTCACCCTGCACGATACCGCATTAACCCGCTGGGTCCCCCGCACCCCGTTTGTCCCAGAAGGCGACAGCCAGCTGTCCGGCCGCTGTGAAGAAATCATGAACCTTCAAGCCACCGGCCTTGCCTCCCGCCTGCGCCATACCCACGCAAAAACCGCAGTCATCGGCCTGTCCGGCGGGCTGGACTCGACCCTCGCCCTCATCGTGACCGTGCACGCGTTCGACCGTCTGGGGCTCGACCGGAAAGGCATCCTTGCCGTAACCATGCCCTGCTTCGGCACAACCGCCCGGACAAAATCAAATGCACTCCGCCTGGCCGAGGAATACGGCGCAAGTATCCGCACCGTTGAAATAGGCGATGCCGTCAAGCAGCATTTCGCAGATATCGGGCAGTCCATGGAGCAGCAGGACGTAACCTTTGAAAATGCGCAGGCAAGAATGCGTACCCTGGTGCTGATGGATCTCGCCAACCAATGCGGCGGCATGGTCATCGGTACAGGCGATTTGTCTGAGCTGGCCCTTGGCTGGGCAACCTACAACGGCGACCATATGAGCATGTACGGCGTGAATGCCTCAATCCCCAAAACCCTGGTGCGCTATCTCACCGCCTTTGAAATGGACCGGTCAGGCGAGCGCCTTGCCGCAATCCTGCGCGATATTCTGGATACGCCGGTTTCCCCGGAACTCCTGCCGCCAAAGGACGGCGAAATTTCGCAGAAAACCGAGGAATTGGTCGGCCCCTACGAACTGCACGATTTTTACCTGTATTATATGCTTCGCTTCGGGTTCCGTCCGGAAAAACTTTACCGTCTGGCAAAACACGCATGGGGGGATACCTACAGCGATGACACAATTAAAAAATGGCTCGTAATTTTCCTGCGCCGTTTCTTCAGCCAGCAGTTTAAGCGCTCCTGCCTGCCGGACGGCCCCAAAGTAGGCACCGTTGCACTTTCCCCGCGTGGGGACTGGCGGATGCCGTCAGATGCTTCCCCCACCCTCTGGCTCCGTGAGGCAGAAGCACTCTAAGCCTTGTTTGAAAATGGTATTCCGCCGCTTGTCGGAATACCATTTTATGCTGTTTTATTCTGTTTTACGTTGTTTTGCCCGCAAACCCTTATCCCTTCCGCGCGCATAACCCCGTAAAAACAACAGGCCAGTATCCGCCGCCCTCTCAATTTTGTATCCGAAAAGAGAGGACGGGCGCCCGCCGCGCCTGATATGATGAACCTATAAGGAGCTGATACAATATGGAATGGATCGACCGGCTGAATGCTTCTATCCGTTATCTGGAAGATCATTTGACGCAGGAAATTGATTATAGCAGCGCAGCGCAGATTGCCTGCTGTTCCGTCTGCCATTACCAACGAATGTTTGCTTATCTGGCAGGGATCCCGCTGTCGGAGTATCTACGCCGCAGGCGGATGTCCCTGGCTGCTGTAGACCTGCTTGCAAAAGAAAAAGTGGTTGACGTTGCCCTGAAATATGGATACGCCTCCCCAACTGCCTTTAACCGCACCTTTCAGCGGGTGCATGGCGTGACCCCGTCAGCCGTGCAGCAAGGCACAGCCGCAGTAAAAGCCTATCCGCCAATCAGCTTTGCAATCACAGTGCAAGGAGTGACCGAAATGGAATACCGGATTGAAAAACGCGAAGCCTTCCGCGTCGTCGGCGTGAGCGCACCGATGGAGGCAGAAATCGAAAAAAACTTTGAAATCGTCCCCAGCCTCTGGGCGCAGGCCTCCACGGACGGCACGCTGCCGCAGCTGGCCGGCATGATGGACAGCGACCCCAAAGGCATTTTAGGCATCTGCGCCTGCTATGAAGAAGAGAATTGGCGGTATTGGATTGCAGCAGCAAGCACCCAGGCTGCGCCAGCGCAGATGCAGCAGTTGGAAATCCCGGCGTTTACATGGGCCGTCTTCCCGGGGTCCGGGCCGTGCCCGGAAAGCATCCAGACACTGGAACAGCGTATTGTCCGGGAATGGCTGCCGACCTCCGGGTATGAATATGCAGACGGTCCAGATATAGAGGTTTATCTCACCCCAAATCTTGCAGATGCAAGGTTTGAAGTATGGATTCCGGTTAAGAAAAGCAGCAGCACGGGCTGACCCGCTCGCTCCATAAGCTGCCGCTGCAAAAAGGGCTGCCTCAAAATGATTTGTAAAATCATTTTAGGGCAGCCCCTTTCTCTGTTTTGGGCAGAGGCGGGACGGGCGGAATCATTCCGTCCGATCCTTCCGCAACACAAAATAATCGGGATATTCTTTCATCAGGCTGGATAAATCGGTCTGATAATGCGTCAGATGACGGGTCACCAGCATTTCAGCCATTTCAGCATCATGGCGCGTTATGGCATAAAGGATGTCCTCATGATCCTTCAATGTATTCTCACTCTTATCGGCAATGTACCCAATCGCCAGCCTGCGAAGCCGGTCAAAATGAATCATTTGTGTTTTCAGATTGTTATAAACCCAGGCCTTGTCTACCGAAACAAAAATCAGCCGGTGGAATTCATTGTCAAGCGCAAGCGTCTGGTCGTAATTGCCGGTCTGATCCGCCCTGCGGTATTCCTCCAGATTATTTTTCAGCGCCTCCAGATCACTTTCCGCGATCCCCTCACAGGCCAGCTTTGCAACCGCAATCTCCAGCACAAGGCGCATAAAGCGGGATTCCTGCACAATGCGGTCATCAATTTTTGCAATATAGCTGCCGCGCTGCGGCAGGATGTTTACCAACCCGATCCGGCTCAGCTCATTCAGTGCCTCACGGATCGGCATACGGGATACCGAAAGCGCATCCACGAGCTTATTGGAGCTGACCTCGCTGCCCGGGGCAAGCTCTAAATTGATAATATTATGCAAAAGCACACGGTACGCATAATCGTATGCGCTTTCCTTTGGCAGCCATTCCAGAATCGTCATGATACCCAGTCCTCATTCTTTATCAGATACTTCCCTACTAGCATACCACGGATTGCAGGAAGATTCCAGCATAAATTTTGCATCAGCCCCGTTTATCAGCCGCAAAGTATGGGTTTTCGGAGACATTTCCGCGGTGCTGCGCCCGTTTTCCGGAATCAGAACCAGCTGCCGGACGGACATCCCCGCCGGGGCCGGTCAGTTTCCGTCAAAGGTGAGCACGATCTTGCGGATAGACGGGTCACGGCTGTCAATGAAGTCAAACGCCTCCTGTGCGCGTTCAAGCGGGAAGGTATGGGAGACCGAACCCGTCAGGTCGAGCGTCCCGTCTTTCAGCATTTCGATGGCACAGCCGAACATCTTATTTTGCAGCCGCGAACCGCGCACGTCAAGCTCCTTAGATGTAATCAGGAACTGGTTGACTTCCACCGGCGCTGTCGAAAAGCCCATTGTAATGACACGCCCTGCATTGCCGGTTGCCTCCAACAGCAGCATCAGCGAATTACTGACACATGCAGCGTCAATGGATACCGTCGGCCCGCGGCCGTGCGTATATTCGCGGACCTTTTGCAGGAAATCCTCGGTTTTGGTATTGATGGTATATTCCGCCCCGGCGGCCTTTGCGGCCTCCAGCTTGTCGTCCATAATATCTGCAACGATGATATGGTCACACAGCGTGCGGGCAATGCGCAGGATCGAAGTGCCCAGCGCGCCGGCCCCATAGAGAAGGAGCATATCGTTTTTTTCCAGCTCGGCACGTGTGCAGGACTGGATTGCAATGGTTGTCGGTTCGATCATGACAGCATCCTGGTCGGAAATGCTGTCGGGCAGCAGGTAACAGTCTGCGGCAGGTACGGCAATGAATTCCCGATAGCCGCCGTCAATATGAACGCCGCGTACCTTCAGATGATCGCAGACGTTGCCGCGCCCTCTGCTGCAAGGATAGCAGTTCCCGCAGCTGGTGACCTGATTGACAATGACGCGGTCGCCGCGCTTCAGGCCCTCTGCACCCTCGCCGGTTTCCTCCACGACGCCGACCATTTCATGGCCGATGATGCGGGGATAAGTCGCAGCGGCATTGGTGCCGTGATAGATTCCAACGTCAGAGCCGCAGATACCGGCTGCCGTCATACGGATCAGCACGTTATTTACTTTATCAATGGTGGGTTTTTCTACGTCGATTACTTTCAGCTGCCCGGGGGATACGATCTGTACTGCTTTCATGATGTTTCTCCTTTATGTTGTGGTGTGTCATAATTGATTGATGTTCGGGCGGCTCCTGGTGTAGGGGGTGGAGCCTTGCAAACCACAGGCATGCAACTTGGATACTTGTATCATAGTACACTACGCCGAAAATGTCAATATCCAAAAGATCATAAAATCATTTTTTGTCGAAGTGTCCAAAACAGACTGGAAATCATTGTTAAATACGCCAGTTGCAATCGATTCAAAAACATGGTAACATCCAAGTATACCAGTTAGCGGGGGCGGAAGTCGGGTGTAGGGCCACAGGCAGTGCCGCATGGGAATCCTAATATTTACAGCAGAACGGAGGAAATAACAATATGAAACGCAAAAAATTCGGCAGGCGGGGGCTGGCACTCCTTCTTGCCTGTACCGCAGCCGTGGGACTGCTGAGCGGCTGTTCCGCCCAGTCCGGCGGCGGCAAGCTGGTCAAGGTCGCAATCTGTGTATCTGGCACGACCCCGGCCGCTACCGCCCTGCACGAGGTTTTCAAGCCGATGGTGGAGGAGCAGACAGACGGGCGCTATTCGATCCAGCTGTATGAATCGGGTGTGCTCGGCAGTGAGAAGGTTGTTTATGACTACACGCGCAGCGGCATCGTGGAAATGTGCGTCGTCGGCACCTCTATGTGGTCAGAAACGCCGGTCATGGCGATCCCGGACTTCCCCTTTGTATTCCGTGATGTGGAGCACGCCCGGCGCTGTTATCAGGGCGAGCTGGGCGACTATATTACAGAGGGCATTGAGGCCGAACAGCCGGTGCAGCTGCTCAGCTGGCTGCCGAACGGCGCACGTGCTTTCAGCTCCAACAAACCGCTTGCGGGGCTGGGCGATTTCGCCGGTCAAAAGCTGCGTATGCCGAGTAACCCGATCCACGTGCGCCTGGCCGAAAGCCTAGGGGCAAACGTTGTAATTATGGATTTGGGCGAAGTCTTTACCGCGCTGGAACAGGGCGTAGTTGACGGGCAGGATAACCCGCTGTCTACTGTCCGCAGTGAGGGCTGGTTTGAGGTACAGGATTATATTTATGATACCAACCATATCATAGCCTCGCTGGAGGTATTCGCAGGGCAGGAATTCTGGGACAGCATGGACGAGGCTGACCGTGCGATTTTCGAGCAGGCTGCGCGTGAGACCTCAGATTATGCATGGGATCTGTATATTGACCAGCTGGAAGCGGACAAGCAGTTCATGACAGAGGAAGGGCTGACTGTGACCGAGCTGACCGCAGAAGACCAGGCGGCCATGATAGAGGCTATCCAGCCGGTATATGATTATCTGGACAGCCAGTACGAATGGGCGCCGGCCGTCCGCGAGATGATTGCCGGGATCGAATAAGGAGGGCGTTATGAAACAATTTATGGACAAGCTGTTCCGTGGCATTGACTACTTTACCGGGATACTGACCGGGCTGATGGTTCTGTTTGTGTTCCTGAATGTGGCGCTGCGTATTTTCTTTAACTCCGGCCTGACCTGGTCAGAGGAGCTTTCGCGGTATTTATTTGTATTTGTTACTTATATTGGGGCAATCAGTGCGATGCGGGTCAATGGGCATATGGTGGTAGATATGCTGATCTCCAAGGTGCCGCCACAGGCGCAGATGGCGCTGTATGTGCTGGCGCAGTCGCTGGTCGCGGTGCTGATGGGCATTCTGGTGCATGGGTCTTATAAGATGGTGATTCAGAATACGGCGTCGCGCACGGCAGCGCTTGGCATATCCTATTCGCTTCTGTACAGTGCGGGGATCATAACCGGCGTTTCGATTGCAATTATTGCGGTAAGCAATATTGTGCACGCGGTCACGCATCCGTCCGAGATTTCTAAGATTGTTGCTTCGGGCACCTCTGATGAGGATGAGGCACAGTCAGATGCGGGAGGCAGCGGAGCAGATGAAGGAGGAAAACGAGCATGACTTTGGTAGTATTTCTGGTCGCGCTGGTCGGCGGGATTCTGGTCGGTCTGCCGATCTGCTTTGCGCTGATGTTCAGCGGCGTATGTATGATGCTGTTCCTGAACGGATTCAATTCGCAGATCCTTTCGCAGAATTTGTTTTCTGGTGCAGATTCCTTTTCGATGATGGCGGTGCCGTTTTTTGTACTGACTGGTGAACTGATGAACCGGGGCGGCATCACTAAGCGTATTGTAAATTTTGCGAATGCGGTCGTGGGGCATGTCCGAGGCGGCTTAGGCTATGTTTCCATACTGGCGATCCTGTTGTTTGCGAGTATCATGGGTTCTGCGGTTGCATCAACAGCGGCGCTGGGGGCAATCCTGATTCCGATGATGGTGCGGGCGGGCTACGACCGGGACCGGAGCACGGCGCTGGTTGCAGCGGGAAATATTCTTTCGCCGATCATGCCGCCGTCCGTGCCGATGATTATTTTCGGGGTACAGGCGAGTGTTTCGGTGACCAAGTTATTTATGGGCGGCATTGCTCCGGCGGTTTACTTATCTGCGGCGCTGTGTGTTGTATGGTTTTTTGTAGCGAAGAAGGGCAACCTTCCGACTGCGCCCCGGCAGAGTGCGAAGGATGTCGGCAAGGCGATGATAGACGGTATTTGGGCGCTGCTGCTGCCGCTGCTGATTTTGGTGGGACTGCGCAGCGGGCAATTCACCGCGACGGAGGCGGGAGTAATCTGTGTTGCGTATGCATTGATTGTGGGCATTTTCATTTACCGTGAGTTAAAGGTGACGATGCTGATGGACTGTCTGGTATCTGCTGCGAAGTCCTCATCGGTCATCATGTTTTTGGCGGCGGCAGCGATGGTGTCATCGTGGATGATGACGGTTGCGAACATTCCGGCGACGGTCACAGCGCTGTTAGCGCCGTTCCTGGGGAGCCAGGTGCTGTTGATGCTGGTAATCTGCCTGCTGGTGCTGCTGGTTGGCACGTCGATGGATGTAACGCCTACGATTATGATTTTGACGCCTGTGCTGCTGCCTGCGATTAAGACGGCGGGGATTGATCCTGCATATTTTGGTGTCGTATTTATTATTGTTACGGTAATGGGTCTGCTCACGCCGCCGGTTGGCACGGTATTGAATGTTGCGTGCGGGGCGGGGCGAATCAACATGGAGCGCATTGTAAAGGCTATCTGGCCCTTCCTGATTGCGGAAGTCGCAATCATCCTCCTAATGGTTCTGTTCCCGCAGATAGTGATTGCCCCCATGAACTTCTTCTCTGGCGGGTGATGTCCTCCGCAGACGGCGCCAAAGGGCTCTGCCCTCTGGACTCCCGCCCCTCGCCGGGGAGGCGTCCTCCGCGGACAGCGCCAGAGGGACTCGTCCCTCTGGACTCCCACTTATCGCCTGCGGGCGGGACGAGGGGACAATCATCCTGAGAACCCCACCAGCAAACAATCAACAAAGCATAAAAATGTATTTTAACAAACAGAAATGGAGGAAAACACAATGAAAATGACATTTCGGTGGTATGGCGAAGGCAATGACTCGGTAACGCTGGAACAAATCCGGCAAATCCCGGGTGTAGAAGGAATTGTATGGGCGCTGCACCACAAACAGCCGGGCGAGATCTGGGAACCCGAAGAAATTGCAGCGGAAGCGGCACGGATTGAACGTGCAGGATTTCATATGGATGTAGTGGAATCGGTAAATGTCCATGATGATATCAAGATTGGCCGACCCACGCGTGACCAGTATATTGAGAACTATAAAGCGACCTTACATCATCTGGCAGATGCCGGAGTAAAGGTAGTTACTTATAATTTCATGCCTGTATTTGACTGGACACGTACGGATCTATTTCATCCGATGGCGGACGGTTCAACCGCGCTGTATTATCAGAAGGATCTCATCCGAGAGGACCCAATGGAGATGGCCAATTATATTTTAGAGGGGTGCAAGGGGTACACTATGCCTGGCTGGGAGCCGGAGCGTATGGCCAAGCTGCGCGAATTATTTGAAGATTACGCGCCAGTGACCAAAGAAAAGCTGTGGGAAAATCTGAAATATTTCCTGGAGGCGATTATGCCCACCTGTGAGGAGACCGGTATCAAAATGGCAATTCATCAGGACGATCCCCCCTGGGATATTTTCGGACTGCCGCGTCTGCTGGTTGACCGAGCGGCAATCGAGCGTTTCCTGAAAATGGTGGATCATCCGAATAACTGCCTGTGCCTGTGTTCGGGCTCGCTGGGCGCCAATCCGGAGAATAATGTTGCTGAAATTATCCGCAGCTGCTGTGACCGCATTGCGTTCGCCCACATCCGCAATGTGAAACATTTCGACAACGGCGATTTCAGTGAAGCATCCCACCGCGACTGCGACGGTGACACCGGAATCCTCGACATTGTGAAAGCATATCACGACTGCGGCTATACCGGTTATGTCCGCCCCGACCACGGACGGCATATTTGGGGCGAACAGTGCCGCCCCGGCTACGGCCTGTATGACCGTGCGCTGGGCGTAATGTACCTGCTCGGTGCCTGGGATATGCTCGAAAAATGCGGCTGCTGATACAATCCCCGTTGGCCGCTTCATTATAAATCCAGTTTTCCTTTTGCAGGTGTTATAAACAAGTAGATGGTAGGAAAAGTCCCCTGGGGAATACATTTCTGTATTTCCCAGGGGGTTTTTTAGAATGATTGATTTCCTGCCGTGCAAAAACTGCTTCTTACATACCGATTTCGTCAAGCAGCGTGCGTAATTTTTTTGCGGAGGACAGCAGCCGCCAGTGTTCTTCTTCGCTCAGCGGAAGGTCAAGAACCGCCTCTACGCCATTTCGTCCGACCACGGCCGGAAGCCCCAGACATACCTCGCTCACACCATAGTGTCCAGTCACCAGTGACGACACTGGCAGCACAGAATGTTCATCCCGCACAATAGCCTCGGCAATGCGGCGCACAGTCATGCCAATCGCATAATAGGTTGCGCCCTTCCCCTCAATAATGGAGTAGGCAGCATCCCGCACATTTTCATAAATTTGATTCATTGCAGAGAAGGAAAAATCCTTTCCAACGGCTTCACAGTAACCCGAAAGGTCTACCCCCGAAACATTTGCGGATGACCAAACAGCAAGCTCACTGTCCCCGTGTTCACCGATAATAAACGCGTGTACGTTCCGGCTGTCTACGCCTAGATACTGACCGAGCAGGTATTTCAGACGGGCGGTATCCAGCACCGTTCCGGAGCCGATAACGTGACCGGGCGGAAGCGTTGCCATTTTCCGCGCCATATAGGTCAGGATATCGACCGGATTGGACAAAATCAGTAAAATACATTCGTGATTGACTTCACAGATTTGACTGACAATGGACTGCAAAATATCATGGTTTCGGCCAAGCAGTTCAATTCTCGTTTCTCCGGGCTTTTGGTTAGCCCCTGCCGCAATAATGACAAGGCCGCAGTCATGCAGATCACTATAATCCCCCGCCCGCACTAAGCAGGGCCGCGCAAAGGAAATACCATGGTTAATGTCAGATGCTTCCCCCTCTGCGCGTTTCCGGTTATAGTCAATCAGCACCAGCTCGGAAAACAATCCGCTGTTCGCCAGCGTAAAGGCCGAAGTTGCCCCGACAAAGCCAACGCCGATTACTGCACATTTTTGTATATTTACCATAAATCGCCGCTCCCTTTTTTGGTTTGTCTGCGTAGTATGCGCAGGCTGTACATGCTTTATCCGCCGCACAGAAGCACTGCATAAACAGCAGCAATATTCGATTGTATTTGCCTATATTTTTTCTATTTTGCCGATTTATTGCGTGAAAAAGTATCGTTTTGGGAATCTTGTATTGCGCATACGGGCGGATTATGATATAATGATAGAAATTATTGCGGACTGTCTGCAAATTTCCGTCAGAATGACAGTCTGTCAGGGCTTTGTACAAGCCCATGGAAGGAAGTTGATCTCATGACAGCCAGCGCATTTTTTGCGCCGCTGATTGGCGGTGTGATTGGATATATTACGAATGACATCGCTATAAAAATGCTGTTCCGCCCCCGGAAAGCGATTTATATCGGCAGTTGGAAGGTCCCGTTTACGCCGGGGCTTATCCCACAGCAGAAAGAACGGATTGCCCGTTCAATCGGGGATGTCGTAAGTGCGCAGCTGCTGGATACCGAAACCCTGCGGGCCGCCGTCCTTTCCGAAGAAAGCATTGACCTGCTCCGTACTAAAATCACGGCGTTTATCGACAGTTTTTCCACCTGCGAAGACACCGCCGAAGAACTCGCAGTCCGTTGGTTCGGGCAGGAAAATTTTGACCGGGCGGCCGGTGCAGCAGAATCCGCCATTGAAGAACTGCTGCTGCATAAGCTGACCGAATCCAATTTGGGCACGGAAATTGTTTCGCGCTGTATGGAATTGCTCCGAGGAAAGCTCGGCTTTGGCTTGCAGTCTATATTTTTCCAACAGGATTTTATGGGCATGATTGAATCTGCTATCGGTTCAGTGATTGATGAGCTGTTGCAGCAGCTGGCCCCCGATTTAATTCATTCAGAAGTGCAAAAGCTCAGCCAAGAGATGCGTGACAAACGGCTGTGTGATATTTACGCCGAAAATCAAGAGCGAATTCCGGAATTAGTCGATCATCTGATTTCCCTGTATGAAAAATTACTGGGCGATAACCTTGACAAACTCGTACAGGCTGTTGATATCAGCGGGATTATCCGCAGTAAAATTTCTGCTTTCGATGCAGAAGAGTTGGAAAAACTGATATTTGAAATTATGAAAAAAGAGCTGAACGCAATCGTGTATTTGGGTGCATTACTTGGCTTTTTGATGGGATTCCTGAATTTGTTCCTAATGAATTTTGCGTGATATATTCAACCAAAATATAAAAATATAGATGATTAAAAAATTACCCTGAATTCGTAATTCATTATATTTTTAATTATTATTTATTCCGCATGATACCACCCAGCCCGCCGTCCTTTTGGCGGGCTGGGCAGAACGCAGCAAGAAAATTTGAACGCACCAAAGCCCCCGTCCCCGCCGCAGCGGAGAAAAGCTGCGTCAGCAGCTTGGGGTCTGGGGCTTAAGCCCCAGCGGGTGCAGGGCAGAGCCCGCCGGGAGTCCAGAGGGCAGCGCCCTC
>CAJUSB010000037.1 GCA_910589115.1 uncultured Clostridia bacterium
TAATCAACCATTCTTACTTTTGCAAATTACTGGAAATTTTATGAAACTGCCGTGGTTCGGGTGAAAGTTTTGCTTGACAGGAGATGCAGAAAGTGGTATACTGCTGTAGTACAAAAAAGCAGGATATCCGTCCTCACCCGCAGCTGTTCGCAAACGGGTTTATGAAGTGTTTCGCCCCCTTAACCTGCCTGCACCTGTAGCAGCGCCGGGCGTATCATTTTGCCAGGACGGATTGGATTCGTCCTTTTTCCTTTTATCTATTCACTTTTGGAAATCCAATATGGGAGGTGCTTTCGCATTAGCAGTATGGAACATCAGATCAATGAAGATATCCGTGACAAAGAGGTTCGCCTGATTTCGGATACCGGGGAACAGCTGGGAATCGTGTCCTCAAAAGAAGCAATGGATATTGCCATTCGCAAGGGTATGGACCTGGTGAAAATCGCGCCGCAAGCTCAGCCGCCGGTATGCCGTATCATGGATTACGGCAAGTACCGCTTTGAACAGGCCAAGCGCGAAAAAGAAGCGCGGAAAAACCAGCGCATAGTCGAGATTAAAGAAATCCGCCTGACGCCGAATATTGACGTGGGTGACCTCAATGTTAAGGTAGGCCATGCCTGCCGGTTCCTCAAGGGCGGCGACAAGGTAAAGGTTTCCGTCCGCTTCCGCGGCCGTGAGGTCACCCATTCTTCCCTTGGTCTCGATCTTCTGCGCCGCTTTGCGGAGCTGTGCGCCGAGTGCAGCACGGTGGAGAAGCAGCCCAAGCTGGAGGGGCGTCAGATGCACATGTTCTTGGCCCCCAAAAAAGAGAAGTAAAAATTTTTTCAGGCCCCTGGCCTTTCACAGGGGCGCGAGAGGAGTTTTCAGCTATGCCCAAGATCAAAACGCACACAGGTGCCAAAAAAAGATTTAAGGTAACGAAGAGCGGCAAAATTAAGCGCGCTCACGTCGGCCGCCGCCACATCCTGACCAAAAAGAACACCAAGCGCCTGCGCCACCTGCGCAAGGAAGGCTACGCGGATGTGACCAATGTCGCTGAAATCAAGCGCCTGATCCCTTACGCGTAAGCTGTGCTGTTGTTTCTTTAATTAGAATTTCAGGAGGATTGTAATAAAATGGCAAGAGTGAAAGGCGCGATGATGACGCGCAAAAGAAGAAAGAAAGTTTTGAAGCGTGCAAAAGGCTACTTTGGCGCAAAATCTACCCATTTCAGAACTGCCAACCAGGCGGTTATGAAGTCTCTGAAATATGCGTATATCGGCCGTAAGGCGAGAAAACGCGATTTCCGCCGCCTGTGGATCACCCGTATTTCTGCCCAGGCGAAGGTCTGCGGTATCAATTACAGCCGTTTCATGAACGGCCTGAAAAAGGCTGGGATTGAGATCAACCGCAAAATGCTGGCCGATCTCGCCGTCAATGACAAGGCTGCTTTCTCCGCACTCGCTGAGAAGGCAAAGGCTGCGCTTTAATTCCGCTTTGCAAATAGGAGGTCTTTGGACCTCCTATTTTTTTGGATTCCGGCAGACCGTGAAAAATGAAACCACATCAGCAGAAAGTTTGTAGAAACAACCAATTCCCGGTTGCATAACTGCCGCCTGTATGGTATAATTTGCTTGAAAAGAGGAGGGCTTTCAATGAGTAATATACGGTTCAGGCGAAAGGCGGCCGCTTTTCTATGCTTTTTGCTGGTCGCAAGCCTGTTTGTTGGCTTCCCCTTCGGCGCGGTTTATGCAAAGGGACATAGAACGGTAAAGGTCGCTTTTTTCCCGATGAGCGGGTATCATGAGAAAAAAGCAGACGGCAGCTACTCCGGTATGGATGTTGAATATCTTGACCGCTTGTGTCAGTATGCCGATTGGGACGTCGAATTCGTCGAATGCGACAGCTGGGATGACGCCCTGCAAATGCTGGCCGATCACGAGGTTGATTTGGTCGGCACGGCCCAGTATTCCGCCGAACGGGCAGCTACCTTCCAATATGCTGACCTTGCGAGCGGCTACACCTTCGGCATTATTGCAGCAAATCCGCACAGTGCCCTTGCTTATGAGGACTTTGAGGCAATGAAAGATATCACCTTCGGCATGGTCAAAACCTATATCCGCCGGGATGAGTTTTTACAGTATCTTGCCGACAATGGGGTCGGTGTGCCTAGAATAAGGGAATATGACTCTGCTTCGGAGCTGAAGGATGCACTTGCAACAGGTGAAATCAATGCAATGGTGCACACGTTTATGGAGATCCCGGAGGGGCAGCGGCTGATTGGACGGTTTGCACCAAGGCCATTTTACTATATTTCCTGGCAGGGCAATGATGAGGTGATGCGTGAGCTGAATTATGCGATTGCAGACCTGAAGATGAACGAGCCCGCGCTGGAATCACGGCTGATGAATGAATTTTATCAGAGCAGGCTTGATAAAACGATTGTGTTTACGACCGAGGAAAAGGAATTCCTGGAGAATGCAGACCCGGTGGCCGTGGGCTATTTTGACAATGCGTATCCCTTCCTTTATGAGGATGACGGCGTTTGCCGGGGCCTGACAAGGGATATGCTGGATGGGATTGCCAGTCTCATTGGGCTGGATCTTGAATGGAAACGGGTCGAGTCCCCGTCGCAGGCGGGCGCAGTCCTGGCCAGCGGCGAGGTTGATCTGATGGCCTATTGCGTTCATCAGGATGAGGAGCTTGGACAGAGGCAGCTGGTAAAGCTGAGGGATTATACACAGGTTCCGTTGGTTCTCGTGATGGGGAAGAGTGGAGATATGGGGAACATCAAAACCCTTGCTTCCGTTGCCTATCTGGAAGAAGACGCGCTTGATGTGGTGGACCATACCGGCGTCCGGCTCATGGTGCTGGATTCACAGAAGGAATGCCTGGAAGCTGTAAAAGGCGGTCAGGCGGACGCTGCAATCTGTGACGGATACCTCGCGGAATATCAGCTGAGTACAGAAATTCAATATCACGGCATGGAGATCAAACGGGCGCTGAATCGCGAGCATAATATTGCGATGTCTGTCCGCAGTGAGGATACCATGCTTGCCAGTATCCTGAATAAAATAATCATTCCGATTGATGCGCGTGCAATCAGCGACTATATGCTTGAGCGGAATATTTACGCTGCGGCCAGCATCAGCCAGTTTTTGGAGGAGTATAACAAGCCGGTTATTTTTATTCTGGCAGTGCTGCTGGCGTCTATGATTTTTGTGGCTGTCCATATTTACCGGGATACCCGCAAGATTCAAAAGCTCATGTATAAGGATATTGAGGTTGACCTTTGGAATATCAATCATCTGATTTATACCGGAAAAAAGACGCTGCAATCGGACCGCCTGATGTTTGTATATGCGGTTGCTTATCTCAATATCAGCCATTTTCAGCGGTATAAAGTTGTATATGGGTGGGATAAGGCACAGCAGCTGCTGGTTTCCATTGCGGACGTGCTTTCCCAGTGTGTGCGCGGGAAGGGCGAGGTTTGCGCGAAAGCGGACGGCGACCATTTTGTTTTGCTGATGTCCTCTGAATTCGGGGATATTCGGAAGCGGCTGGAAAATATCGGCCGATTGATTGAGGAGTATATTTTCCGTGCGACGGGCAGCCGGATCGCGTTGCAAATGGGTGTTTATTTTATCCCGTCTGACAGTACGGATGTGCGTGGAGCGATTACATATGCCAATCAGGCGATTGACTTCCTGCACTCGGGCGGAGACTCCAAACTGATGGTGTTTGATGCGCATCTTCAGCAGGTGATCCGTGAACGGCACGAGCGGCAGAAGCTGCTCGATTCGATCAGCATTAACGACCATTTTGCGGCCTATTATCAGGCGAAGGTTGATATCCGCACGGGGAGGATTGTCGGCGCGGAGGCGTTGGTTCGGTTCCTGGATCCGACGGAGGGCGGCGTAGTCCGTTCGCCGGGATTCTTTATTGATTATTATGAACAGACCGGCCGGGTGACGGAGGTTGACTTTTTCGTCTTCCGGCGGGTGTGCAGGATGCTTCGCAGGCGCTTGGATGAGGGATTGCAGGTTGTTACGATTTCCTGTAATTTTTCCAGGCTGCACTTTGCAAACCCGGATTTCATCTCGCAGCTGATGCAGGTTTTGGATGAAACGGGCGTGCCGAAAGAGCTGATAGAGGTTGAGGTCACCGAAACGCTTGTAATGGAGGAATTCCAGCAGAAGATTGCCGAGCAGACGATGAATGTACTTTATGAGAAGGGCATCCGGCTTTCGATTGATGACTTTGGTTCGGGGTATTCATCGCTTGGCGTTATTGAAAAGATTCCGGCGTCGGTCATCAAGCTGGATCGTTCTTTTCTGTTGAACCAGGAGGACAGAGGCCGTCAGGTGAAGATTATGAAACGAATTGTTGACCTTGCGGCTGACCTGGGTGCACAGATTGTTTGTGAGGGTGTAGAGACTGAGGCAGACGTTGAGCTGATGCGTGAGATTGGCGCAAATGTAGCGCAGGGTTATCGGTATGCAAAGCCGGTGCCGGAGGCTGATTTTGAGCGGCGGCTGACAGAGGAAAGCCGGGCGCATTCAGCAGCGGTCGGATGACCGGTAAAAGGATGGAAAAAGAGCAAAAAAGAAAACAGCCAGACAAAGGGCGGGGAGGAATCCCCGCCTTTTTGCTGCAAAAAAGCCTCCCTCAACGAGGGAGGTTTACGATTGGTTATTGAACAGTTTCGAGGTTCAGGCAATATCCTGCGGCGATTAGGGAAATTTGTTCGTAAATCATAGTTTCTGAGAGGACGGAGGGGTTGAAGTCGATTTCGAGGCCGAGGTCATCCCCTTGCGGCTGGATTTTGACGGCGAAGCCGGGTAATGTACGCACGTCGGTATCGGGAGGGAAGTTGAGTGCGGGTGGTTGGGTGAAGGCGGAGAGATTAACGAAGCGGTCGTATTCCCAATATTCGTCGTAGACGTTCAGCAGTTCGGTCAGGATACGGAGCAGGCCTTCTCCAGGGAGGATGTAGGATTTGCCGGAGGGGTCGGAGGTGTTGGGGAAGAGTGCGGCGAGGTCGTCATCGAGTTCGAGGGGGGAGAAGCGGTCGAGATGGATCATGACGAACAAGCCGGAGAGCAGTGAGAGGGCGGCATCGCGCTGGAAATGTTTCCACAGGTACTGATTGTAGTGCGGTTCGGCAGAGATAGAGAGTTCGCAGCAGCCGGGGCAGGGGATTTCCAGGCGGACGGTCTCTACACTTTGCAGGGGTTTTGTTTTAACAAGGTGCGCGAGCGGATTCAAAAAGGTCATTTTTTTACACTTCCTGTTCAGGTGTTGGAGGGCTGAGGTATCTTGATACAGGATAACACAGCCGACAAAAATTGTCAAGCAATCGGAAGCCCGGCGGGGATGTCCTCTGCGGACGGCACCAAAGGGCGCTGCCCTCTGGACTCCCGCCCCTCGCCGGGGAGGCCGCCTTTGCGGCGGGCACCAAAGGGCTCCGCCCTCTGGACACCCCTCCTCCGCCACGGCGGGGACGGGGGGCCCCACTCCGTTTTTTCTCCCGTTAAGACGAAATTTTGCACCTGCCGTATTTTACGGCAGGTGCAAAATTGGAATCGGAATGAAACTCAAATATTCTCACGGAAAAGGATTTCATTTTTGGTATAGACCTGTGATTGAGCCGGAATTCGGTCATAGATCAGGTATTCAAACAGCAGCCGCATAGCTGCATGGCCCTGCTCCTGAAGTCCGCCGCTGATGGTACAGGTAATTTCTCCGGCATCAATCAGGCGGGCTACATCGGGGTAGCGTTCAAAGCAGAGGATAGTCAATTTACCGGCGAAGCCGCAGTCGCGCACGGCGCGGCAGATATCGGGCACACATCCGCAGGTGATAAACAATGCCTGTAGGGACGGCTGGCGTGTGAGAAGCCCACAGGTAAGCTGGTATGCCTGTTCCGGGGTATCGTTGATGTCGATGATTTCGGTGACATGAATCCCGGGCCAGTGAGGGGAGAGGTATTCCAGGAAGGCCTGTTTCCGGCGGATGACGGCGTGCATATTGCGGCTTGAGATGATACCAAGTTCGCCTTGTCCGCCCAGCAGCAGGCTGATGAGGCGTGCCGCAGTCTGTCCGGACTGTACCATATCCTGCCCGACAAAGCACAGGCGGGGGGTGTTGGTGAGGTCGGAATTGACGGTAACGACCGGGACCCCTGCTTCATGGAGGGCGGACAGCGCATTGGCGACGGATGCGTCCTCGATGGGGCAAATGACCGCACCGGCGATTCGCCGCTTGCACAGGCTGAGCAGGCACTCGGCTTGTTCGGCGGCTGAAACGGGGGTGAAATATTGCAGCTCAATGTTGAAGCTGATGAAATCCTGCTGTACACGTTCGGCGCCGGCCCGGAGTTCGGGCGCGGCATCCACCGGCGGAAGAACAACCGCAACGGTAAGCTTCTTTTTCTGGTAATTTAGTGCCTTGGCAAGCGGATTGGATGCGTAACCGTGTTCATTGAGCAGCTGACGGATCTGCTGCCGTTTGGTGTCGCTGACACCAGGGCGGTTATGAATGACTTTATCTACAGTAGATTTATGTACGCCTGCCATATCGGCGATTTCTTTCAGGGTAATGCTCATGGAATGCCTCCGGAAAATGGTTGCTCTTAGAAAATGTTATTGTAGGATCTGCGCCTGCCGCGCGGTTCGTAGGAATCAGAGAGAATCCAGCACTTTGCGGGTAAGGTCTGGATAATTGCCGATGATGATATCAATTCCTTTTTCCGCCATGTCGCGGATATCGGCTTCAGTATTGACCGTAAAGGTATTGATTTCGATATTGTTCTGACGCAGCTCCTGTACGACTTCGGGGGTCAGATTGCGGAAAAATGGATGATAGCAGGGCACCTCTAAATCACGGCAGTATTTACCGGCATTGATCAGCCAGCTTTCGCTCAAAAGACCATATTTCAGCGAGCGAGCGAGCGCCCGCATCCGCAGAATGGAAAAGTGGTTAAAGCTGGATATAATGACCCTGTCTTCCAGATGGAACTCTTGCAGCAGGGACCAAACCTTTTCTTCGATACCGGGATATTCAAATACACCGGTTTTCAGCTCGATATTGGTGGTGATCGGTAAATCCTTCGCGAATTCGCAGTATTCACGGAAAGTAGGGACTGGATTGATGCCATATTGTCCGGTAAAGCGGAATGAGGCATCCAGTGTGAGAAGTTTTTCCAGGGTGTAATCGCGGACATAACCGGTGCCGTTTGTTGTACGGTCAACCTGTTCATCGTGAATGACAACCGGAATACCGTCGCTTGTCAGCTGGACATCAAGCTCAATGCCGTCTGCACCGACCTCAACGGCCTTGTGAAAAGCTAACATAGTGTTTTCCGGATAATTGCCGCTGTAGCCGCGGTGCGCATAATTTTTCGTCATAATGCTGCCTCTTTCGGAAATTACTTCTAATAAAGTTAAATTTTGCCCATGTCGGGCGCAGAAAAATTGTGGATTAAGGTATGGATTGAAAACGCAAATGCTTTCGGAATCATATTCCAATCAAATTAAATTTCTTATGGAAAGCCTCCCCTGAAAGGGGAGGGGTTCCTGCCGGAAAACGGTGTCTCATATCCGTTGCCCGACCAGCCCGCCTGCCTTTTGGCGGGCTGGTCAGTACGGCAAATGGATATGCAGTGCACCAGTCCCGCCCGCAGGCGAAATAAAGCTTTTACTCAATTTTTTCTCGAAAAAATTGCGGGGTCCCGGGGCAGAGCCCTGGGTGCTGTCCGCATAGGACGCCACCCCGGCGAGGGGCGCTGTCCGCGCAGGACGCCATCCCGGCGAGGGGCGGGGTCCCGGGGCAGAGCCCTGGGCGCTGTCCGCGTAGGACGCCCCCCGGCGAGGGGCGCTGTCCGCGTAGGACGCCCCCCGGCGAGGGGCGCTGTCCGCGTAGGACGCCCCCCGGCGAGGGGCGCTGTCCGAGTAGGACGCCCCCCGGCGAGGGGCGTAACGGGCGTAACGCCCTTACTCCACGTAGTGGCAGGCTACGAAATGGCCCGGGCGGACCTCGCGCAGCCCCGGATTGCCCTGCTTGCACTTTTCACGGCAAACGTCACACCGCTTGTTGAAACGGCATTCGTCCGGCAGGTTGACCGGAGAGGTGATTTCTCCCTTAATCAGCGTGCGCTGCGGCTTCTCCTTGCCAACAACCGGGATCGGGATTGCAGACAAAAGCGCCTTGGTATATGGATGCAGCGGGTTCGCAAAAAGATCGTCCGAAGAGGCCTTCTCTACCATCTGCCCCAAGTACATGACCGCTATGTCGTCAGAGAAATATTTTACAACCGACAGGTCATGCGTGATGAAGATAAACGTCAGCCCCATGTTCCGCTGAAGCTCACGCAGCAGGTTCAGAATCTGCGCCTGGATGGATACGTCCAGCGCCGATACCGGCTCGTCACAGATAATCAGCTTCGGGTTTACCGATAACGCCCGCGCTACACCGATACGCTGACGGCGGCCGCCATCCAATTCGTGCGGGTATACATTCATGTATCGCCGCGCAAGGCCAACCGTCTCCATCAGTTCCAATGCACGCTTTTCGACCTCTGCCTTGCTTTTGTACATCTTGTGCTCCAGCATAGGCTCGCTGATCAGCTGGAGTACGCTCTGGCGCGGGTCCAGCGATGAGAATGGGTCCTGGAAAATAATCTGCATCTCCGTGCGCAGCCGCCGCATTTTCGCAGCCGAAAAATCCGTAATGTCTTCGCCGTCAAATATGATTTTGCCGCCCATCGGCTGGATCAGTTTCAGTATCGTCCGCCCCGTTGTCGATTTGCCGCAGCCTGATTCCCCTACGATTCCCAGCGTCTTGCCCTGCTCAATCTTGAAGCTCACGCCGTCTACCGCGTGAAGCTGCCCGGCAGGCGTTGTAAAATACTTGGTCAGGTTCTGCACTTCCAGTAACGTCTTGGCCATCTCACTTGACTCCTTCCAGCTTGAATTTCGGGTCGGCATATGCCTCGCAGGCTACATAGTGCGTGCCATCGCACAGCTGCAACTCAGGCTGTTTTTTCGTGCAGGCGTCGCTTGCATATGGGCACCGCGGCGCAAATGCACAGCCCGCAGGCAGGTTCGCCGGGTCAGGCATCATGCCGCGGATCGGCACCAGGTCTTCGCCCCGCTGCTTCAGGTTGGGCAGCGAGTTAAACAGCCCTTCGGTGTATGGGTGCAGGATGTGATTGAATACCTCATCTGCCGTGCCAATCTCTACAATGCGCCCCGCGTACATGACCGCGACTTCGTCACAGACCTCCGCAACAACGCCCAAATCATGCGTGATAAGCAGCATCGACATGTCACGGTCCCGGATGAGCCCCTTCATCAGCTCAAGTACCTGCGCCTGTATCGTAACGTCCAGCGCTGTCGTCGGTTCGTCTGCAATCAGCAGCTTCGGGTTGCACGCCAGCGCAATCGCAATGACAACTCGCTGCCGCATACCGCCCGAGAACTGGTGCGGATAATCATAAGCGCGGCTCTCCGCTATGCCGACCAGCTTGAGCATTTCCTTTGCCCGGTTCAGCGCTTCAGACTTGCTGATTTTCTCATGCAGCTCGATCGATTCGGCGATTTGCTCGCCTACCGTCATGACCGGGTTGAGCGCCGTCATGGGGTCCTGGAAGATCATTGCCACATCATTGCCGCGCACCGCTTCCAGCTGTGCAGTGTTCAGCTCCAGAATGCTCGCGCCATCCAGCGTAATGCTTCCGTTTTTGATGACCCCGGGCGGGTTGGGCACCAGGTTCAGAATGGAAAGCGCCGTCGTGGTCTTGCCTGCGCCAGTCTCGCCAACCAGCCCCAGCGTCTTCTTTTTGCCAATCTGGAAGGTCAGCCCGTTTACCGCACAGACGCAGCCGTCTTCGGTTTCGTAATGGACGACAAGGTCCTTGATCTCTAAAATATTTTCCGCCATGTTCGTCACCTCTTACTTTTTCATCTTCGGGTCAAGCGCGTCGCGCAGGCCGTCGCCCAGCAGGTTCAGCGCCAGCACGGTCATCATGATCGCAAGGCCGGGGATTACGCAGAGATAGGCTGCGTCACGCATATGCTGACGGCCGTCGGACAGCATTGCGCCCCATTCCGGTGCGGGCGACGGTACGCCAATGCCCAGGAAGGAGAGCGAAGAAGCCGCAATAATTGTTGTGCCGATGAGCAGCGTTACCTGTACAATGATCGGCGACAGGCAGTTCGGGATGATATGCTTGAGGATGATTTTCCAGGTCGGCAGGCCCATTGCATAGGCCGACTCGACATATTCCTGGTCGCGGATTGTCATGACCGCTGCACGCGCAATACGGCAGAAGGAGGTCGCACAGGTGAAGCACAGCGCAATCAGCAGGTTTACCGTGCTCGTGCCCAGCAGGGAGACGACAACAACCGCAATCATAATGTTAGGGATGGAATAAAATACGTCTACACAGCGCATGATGATCTGATCCACAACGCCGCCGTAGAAGCCCGCGATCGCGCCCAGCGTTACGCCGACAATCAGGCCGATCGTAACCGAGCCTACGCCGATGAGCAGCGAATAACGAGCGCCGTAGAGTACGCGGGCAAAGATATCACGCCCCAGGGAATCAGTGCCGAACCAGTGCGCCGCAGAGGGCGGCTGGAGGGCTTCCTTCATGTTCATCTGGATGATCTGGGTATCATAATCATAAATAAAGCCGGAAAGCAGCGCGACAACGACCAGCAGGATCAGGAAGCACATTCCAAATACGGCCCCCTTGTTTTTCAGCAGCCGGCGCCAGGTTTCTTCTGCCAGAGAACGGCTTTTGATATTCTCTACGGATTTGTTTTTTACTGCCATTCCGCTCACCCTTTCTTTGCATACTGCGCCTTGATACGGGGATCAAAGAACGCATAAACGAGGTCAACCGCCACATTGACGATACAGACCAGGATACAGCACATGATAATGGAGCCTGTGACCATCGGCGTATCGCGCTTTGCGATAGAGTCAACGATCAGCCGGCCAACGCCCGGCCAGGAGAATACGGTCTCTGCCAGCACCGAGCCGGTCAGTGCGTTGGAAAGCTGCATACCGATAACGGTAATAATCGGGATCAGCGCGTTTTTCAGGCCGTGGCCGAAAATGACCTTGCGGTCCGGTACGCCCTTAGCGCGGGCTGTGGTCATGTAGTCCTGGCGGATCACGTCCAGCATAGCCGAACGGGTGGTACGCGTAATCAGCGCTGCGAAGCCCAGGCCGACCGTTACCGCTGGCAGGACAAGGTTGCGGATGCCCCCGTCACCATATCCGCCGGAGGGGAACCATCCAAGCCACAAGGAGAAGCACAGGATCAGCATCAGGCCCAGCCAGAAGTTCGGCATAGACACGCCGAACAGCGCGAAAACCATGCCGCCGGTGTCCTTCCAGGTGTTTTGGTGGATTGCGGTATAAATGCCAAGCGGCAGCGCTACGAGCGTAGCAATCAGCACCGAGGAGCAGGCGAGTTTCAGGGTTGCGGGAAGGCGCTCTGCAAAGGTTGCAAATACGTCCTTTTTAGTGACATAGGATACGCCGAGATCACCGCGCAGCATACCGCCCATGTACTTTACATAGCGTACCAGCAGCGGGTCATTCAGCCCGAGCTCTTCACGGAGCTCTTCAATCTGTTCTTCCGTAGCATTTTCCGGGGCCAGCGAGTCGACCGGATCGCCGCCGGTCATGTTCATTGCGATGAAAATGATCAGCGAGGTCGCCAGGATTGCCGGGATCATAAGGATCAACCGTTTGATGATGTATCGTATCATGTTTCCACACTCCATTTACCGTTTTGCCGGAGGGCAGGGCCGTCCGGCCATTTCTTTATTACAGGAGGCAGGCCTCTTTTGGAGAAGGGCGGGCATTTGGCTGCCCGCCCTCTGAGAACCGGTTCCCTATCTTGCAAAACATGGTCCGGCGTTTTTTCGCCGCCATGCGCTTCCACAGATACAAAACGGGTTCTGCGGAACCGTTCCAAAATAGCTTGCAGCAGCGCCGCAATTTATTCCGTCACAGTGCCTGAGAAAATTTACTGCTTACTGAGCGACATAAGCGTGGCTCCAGTCGTGGTTGCCGCCGGGGAAGAGCAGCGTGCCGGTCAGGTTCTTGTTGTACGCAATGACCAGGTTGGCGATGTACAGCGGTACCTGCGGACAAGCGTCTACCAGGTATTCCTGGAGCTCGATGCCGGCCTGCATACGCTTCTCTTCGTCCTTTTCGGTGTTGACAACATCAACCAGCTCGTCAACGTGCGGGTCGGAATAGTGGTGATAGTTCGAGCCGGAGCCAGTGTAGTACAGGTCACGGTATACGAAATCAACCTTGGAATCCTCGTTCCAGCGCCACAGGTAGAGCTCCTGTTCGCCGTTTTTGCACATGGTCTTGAGCGTAGCGTCTTCAACAGTCTGGATCTCTACGTCAATGCCGATTTCCTTGAGGTTCGCCTGAATAACCTGTGCGATGTTGGTGTAAGGTGCAGAGTTTGCAATCAGCAGCGTGGTGGAAAGGCCATTTGCATAGCCAGCATCAGCCATCAGGCTCTTTGCGCGCTCTACATCGTAATCAAAGCCTTCCATATCGTCATAGAAGCCCCACAGGCCGCGGTTCAGGATGGTGGTCTGCGGTGTGCCCTTGCCGTATACAGCTGCCTGAAGTACGGATTCGCGGTCGATTGCGCAGGCAACAGCCTGACGCAGGGTCTGATTATCCCACGGAGCCTTTTCCACATTGAATGCAAAGTAGAACAGGCGGGAGCCGGTCTTTTCTTCTACCGTGATGTTTTCGTCCTCTTCCAGGTACTGGAGCTCATTGATCGGAGGATCGATGCAGACGTCGATTTCGCCGTTCTGGAGGGCGATAACGCGGGAAGAAGCCTCCAGATAGGGACGGAACTCGATAGAATCTGCCGTTCCGGGATCATCACCCCAGTAATCGGCTACCTTAACAACGCGGCAGAACTGGCCTTCTACCCATTCATCGAACTGGTAACGGCCTGAACCGACATACCATGGGTTCTCCATGCCGGAGTCGTATGCTGCCTTGGACTGAATGGCAACCGGTACGGAAGCCAGGGAGGGAAGCAGCTCGTTATCATACTTGGCAAGCTCAAGGACGACCGTATAGTCATCCACGACCTCGGTGGAAACTACGTTGGAAAGCACGCTGGAAACGTAGGAATCCTTTGCCATATCATAAGTAAATTTGACATCCGCAGCGGTCAGTGGATCGCCGGTGGAGAAATGCGCATTTTCTACCAGTTTGAACTGGATATGGGTATCATCCAGATACTCCCACTCGGTAGCAAGGCAAGGTACGCAGGTACCTTCATTGGTGAAGCGTACCAGGTTTTCGTGAGTCGTTTTCAAAACAATATTGTTGGCAGCATCCTGCTGTTCCTGAAGGTTCAGGTTATTGATATCTGTCGCGGTGCCGATGATCAGGTCGCTCTTGTAGCCGCCTGAGCCGCTCGAGCCGCCGGAAGAATCCGCACTGGAGGAACCATTGCTGCTGTCAGAACCGCCAGAGCCAGAAGTGCTGTCCTTTCCGCCGCCGCAGCCGGTCAGCAGGGAAAGCAGCATGGCTGCGCCCAGCATTGCGCTTAAAAATCTTTTCATCTTTCATACTCCTTCTTTAGTTGTGGATTTATTCAACCGGCGGGAACCACCGGTAAAATACAAACAGATCCATGACATTATGACGGGAGGGGATGCAAATCCCACGTTCTCCCGGCGATGCATTGCATCGCCGGAACCCAAAGGGGACTTTTCCCCTTTGCCGCCCGCAGCACAGACAAACCGTTACGGTGCTGCTTCAAAGGATTTGGTCGCTACAATATCGACCCCTGTCCCGCATACGTCAGTCAGCAGTGCCTGGCCGCACTGGACGGGTGCTGCCGCAGTGACATCATCCAGCAGCCGCATGACCTCGAAAATCTTGCCCTTGGGCAGCGGCGCACTGCTCTTGACCGGCAGGCGCGGGATACGAGCGCCTGTCAGGCGCACCGTTGAGGTCAGCGTGCGCACCGGGTTTTTCAGCTCGTTTTTGCCGTATGCTTCACCGCGCGGGCAGCTGTGCCCGGTCACTGCATAGTCATTGTTCTCATCAACCTGTAAGTGGCAGCCCTTTGGACAGGTAATGCAGATGATTTCTGTCACGCCCGTTCGCTCCCTTCTTCAATTTCAACCGTCAGCGCCCCTACTGCCTTATCCAGCAGTACGCGCGGGAGCTTGATGCTCTCCATTTCGCCTGGCGCGAGATGTTCACGCGGGAAAGCTGCGATCTGTGTACCTTTTTCATCCCGGACAACAATTTTCACGTTGCGGTAAACAGCACGCACCCGGAAGAAAACAGATACACCGTCCTGCGCATTCTCCATGCGGATGTGCTGCGGAACGGTATAGCCTACGCCGTTTCCGCCTTTCAGCGGCAGCAGCGGGGCGGCGGCTGGGGATACCCCTGTGCAGTATGCCGCTGCCGCGTGTCCGGCACGCTGGCTTTCGGCGGTTACGAAGTCTACCAAGTCATGGACATGCACTACGTTGCCGCAGGCAAATACGCCCGGAATGGAGGTTTCCATATTTTCATAAACGACTGGCCCGTTGGTGCGCGGGTCCATTTCGAGCCCGGCGGCCCGGCTAAGCTCGTTCTCCGGGATCAGGCCGACGGACAACAGCACCGTATCGCAGTCAAAGGTCATTTCCGTACCGGTAATCGGCTTGCGGTCCGGCCCGACTTCGGCAACGATCACGCGCTCGACGCGGTCCTGACCCTGGATATCGGTAATCGTATGGGAAAGATAAAGCGGAATATCAAAATCATGCAGGCACTGCACGATATTACGCGTCAAACCGCCCGAGTAGGGCATTACTTCTACGCAGGCGAGCACCTTTGCGCCCTCAAGCGTCATGCGCCGCGCCATAATCAGGCCGATATCACCCGAACCCAGTATCACGACCCGTTTGCCGACCATATAGCCTTCAATATTCAGATACCGCTGGGCTGCACCTGCTGTAAATACACCGGCCGGACGTGTACCCGGGATGCCGATCGCCCCGCGGGTCCGTTCGCGGCAGCCCATTGCGAGAATGACTGCACGGGCTTCCAGGATTTCATAGCCGTTTGCCGTGCTGACGACATGTACCTGCTTCTCGGGGGTAACATCAAGCACCATGGTATCCGTTCGCACGGAGACGCCGGTCTCACGCAGCATATCAATGAAGCGCCCTGCATATTCGGGGCCGGTCAGCTCTTCCTTAAAGAAATGCAGTCCGAAACCGTTGTGGATGCACTGATTCAGGATGCCGCCGAGCTCTTTGTCGCGCTCGATGATGCAGATGCTTTTGCAGCCGTCCTGCCAGGCAGCGTGCGCCGCAGCAAGGCCCGCGGGGCCGCCGCCGATGACAATTACATCAAATTTCATGCCTGCGCACCTCCTGTTTTGGTTTCGCCGGTAATCAGGATGGTCCCATCCTGATCCTGGAGGATGTCTGCCTGCGGGACGCCCAGCTCACGTGAGAGGATTTCCAGCACGCGGGGGCCGCAGAAGCCGCCCTGGCAGCGTCCCATCCCTGCGCCGGCCCGGCGTTTGATGCCGTCGATTGAGCACGGCGGAATGGGGGAGTGGATCGCGTCCACGATTTCGCCCTCGGTAATGGTTTCGCAGCGGCAGATCACCCGGCCATAGAGTGGGTTTTCGCGCACGAGCGCTGCTTTTTCCTCGGGGGTGCAGCGGCGGAAGCGGTTGACCTTGCGGGTGCCGTCAAAGTCGCTGCGCGGTGTGAGTGTAAGGCCCATCGCTTCGAGCTGCTCTGCCATATACTCCGCGATTGCAGGAGCGGCAGAGAGCCCGGGCGATTTAATGCCTGCCGCGTGCAGCACGCGGCCAGAAGAAGGAGAGATATAAAAATCGGATAAGGTGGTGTTTGCACGTACGCCCGCAAAGTTGCGGATGGACTGACGGAGATCCACACTGGGCACGCTTTTTTTGGAGGCAGAGGCGACTGCGTCCAGTGCGGCGGCAGTGACGGCCTTATCTCTTGAACCGTTTACTTCTTCGGCGTTGGGGCCGACGATCAGGTTCCCGTGCACGGTGGGAGCAACAAGTACGCCCTTGCCCGTAGCAGAAGGGCACTGGAAGATCACGCGGCTGACCAAGCTGCCGCTGGACTTATCCAGCAAATAATATGCGCCGCGGCTGGGCAGGGTTTTGAACTGCGGCTCGGCCGTCATGCGGAGGATGGATTCGGCGTCTACGCCTGCGCAGCCGACGACATACCGGGCCTGGAAGGTTTCCCCGCCTGCGGTAGTAATGGTGCAGCAGTCGTCTTGTTCGGAAATACCGGTTACTTCGCACCGGAGGCGGAGTTCTGCGCCGTTGCGCACGGCAACCTCGGCCTCGGCAATGCACAGGCCCCAGGGGTCGATGATTGCAGCGGAGGGTGCGAGCAGGGCGTCGGTCACATCGGGGGAGAGGGTGGGTTCCAGCGCCCGGGCCTGTTCGCCGGTGAGCATTTGCAGGCCGGGCACGCCGTTTTGCAGTCCGTTTTCATAGATACGGGAAAGGGTCTTTTTGTCCTCTTCCCCGAAACCCAGAACAAGCGAACCGATGCGTTTGTATTCGACCGAAAGGTCGGTGCACAGCTGTTCCATCATGGCGGAGCCCTGTACATTGAGCTTTGCCATCAGCGTACCTGGTTCGGGATCATAGCCCGCGTGGACGATGGCACTGTTTGCCTTGGTTGTGCCCATGGCAACATCGTTTTCGCGCTCAAGGATCAGGATGCGCAGCTTGCAGCGGCTGAGCCTGTACGCCAGCGATGCGCCGATGACACCGCAGCCAATAATGGCCACATCATACATAGGTTTACCTCCCTTTAGCATCCCGCGGAAACAAAAAAGCCAAGGTAAAGGGCACCGCCTGGCAGACCCAGGCAGCGTACATTACTTTGACTCAAAATCTCCAAGCAAGATATGAACTTTATGTAAATACTATAGCACACCTGAGGGCAGATTGCAAGTGCCTGGGCGATAAAAACGGGGCTCTTTTATGGAAAATGGACAAAATCGGCGTTTATCACAAAAACAAAAAACCTGCTTTGTGGAATATGGACGAAGAAAAAGGGCTTCACGAAGTGAAGTCCCAAAGAAATCCTCAGAAAAGGGAGAGGGGAGAAATTACAAAAACCATAGTTCTGGCGTAGTAGCTGAGACAGCGATAGCGCCGGCGCCGAGGGCGCTGAGGACGTCTTCTTTTTCGGTGAGCAGGCCGCTGGCGATGAGGGGGCGGCGGACGGACTGGGCGAGGCGGCGGATGGTTTTGGGGATCGTACCGGGGAGGATGTCGATGAAGTCGGCATCGGTAGGTTGGCGCAGGATGTTGGCGAGTGCGAGGGAATCATGTACGAAGCAGCGCTGGATGGTTGTCAGGCCGCATTCGCGGCCGCGGCGGATGATATTTTGACGGGTGCTGATGATACCATCTGCGGGGGTATTCCGGCGGATGAAATCGACGGCGATATCGCGGCTGGCGAGGCCATCGACGAGATCCAGGTGGATGAACACCTGGCGGTTGTGGGATTTAATTTGTTCGGCCAGGGAGCCGATGCTGCATACTGTACCGTAGAGGAGGAAGATGACGGCGCAGCGGGAGGAGAGGGCGCGTTGGAGGCCATCGTCATTTTTGACGGCTGCGATAATGGGGGCATCGAGCAAGAGCTCGGAGAGGGGCGTATCTGACATGGGATAAGACCTCGTTTCGGAAGAAAAATTTTCGGCTCCCCGCGCGGGGAGCGACAGGGCGCTGCCCTGCACCCGCCCCTGCGCGGGGAGCGACAGGGCGCTGCCCTGCACCCGCGATTTTTTTGTAAAAAAATCGAGTAAAAACTTCAATTCCGCTGCGGCGGGGGATGGGTGCACATCTGATCCATACTGTCTGCTGCCCCGCCCGCAAAAAGGATAGCGGGCGGGGCGGTATAGCGCGGATATATAATTGTTAAATGGGTCGGATTCATTATAATAAAGAAAGCCTTGCCAAAATAGATTAAGACAAAAAATATACCGCATTTACCCACCCCGCCCGCCGTCCTTTTGGCGGGCGGGGCAATATGCAGAAACAATGATTACCGTACCCATTCCCCGCCGCAGCGGAGAAAGGGAGTCCAGAGGGACAAGTCCCTCTGGCGCTGTCCGCGCAGGACCGCTGTCCGCGTAGGACCGCTGTCTGCGTAAGACCGCCGTCCGCGTAGGACCGCCGCCCGCGTAGGGCCGTCCGCCCGTCAGGGCAGCCGGTTGCCTGCCGCCATGTAGATTGCGTACCATTCCTCTCGGGAAAGGGTGACATCGGCCGCAGCCGCTAAGTAACGCAGGTGGGCTGTGTTCATCGTGCCCACGACCGGCTGGAAGCCAGCAGGATGACGGAGCAGCCACGCAATCGCTGCCGCAGCAGGGGAAAGGCTGTGCGCCGCCCCAACCTCTTCCAGTGCGCGGTTGAGATCAGGAAAGCGATCGCTGCCAATAAATGTGCCGTCAAAAAAGCCGTGCTGCAGCGGCGACCAGGCCTGGATCGTAATGCCGTTCCTGCGGCAAAAGTCAAGCGTGCCCCCGTCACGGTCAATGGCCGATTCGTTGGCCATGTTGACGTTGATGCCCGATGAAATCAACGTGCAGTTGGTAACCGAAAGCTGAAGCTGGTCAACCGCCAGCGGTTCCTTCCAGTATTTCTGCAGCAGCGCCATCTGCGCCGCACGCTGGTTCGATACCCCAAAATGATGTACCTTGCCCGCATCCTTTAGATTGCCAAAAGCCTCCGCAATCTCTTCCGGGTCCGCCAGCGCATCAGGCCGGTGCAGGATCAGCAGGTCAAGATAGTCGGTTTTCAATCGCTTCAGGATCGCGTCCACCGACCGCAGAATGTACGCCTTGGAGTGATTGTAGCCGATGACCTGCCCGTCACGCTGCTCTATGCCGCACTTGGATTGGAGGATAATGCGCTCACGTAAATCACTGCTCAGGCTCAGGCCAAGCGCTTCCGCAAACAGCGTTTCACATGCCCCCCCACCGTAAATATCAGCATGGTCGAAAAAGTTCAGGCCAAGCTCAAGCGCAGTCCGCAAAAAGCGCTCGGCACCTGGCTTGTCCAGTGTGTTCAGCCGCATACAGCCGACAGCAAGCACCGGGGCCTCCAGCCCGGTTTGTCCGATTTGGAGTGTTTTCATGGTTTGACAGGCTCCTTTCCCGGGCGGCCGCTTTCGTCGGAACGCCCTGTTTGTAGAGGGTGCAGTAAAAGCGGATGCCGGGCATCCGCTTTTTTCATTCAAATTATTCTTGACTTCCGTCAGTAAAATATGGTATAATAAGACGCTTATCGAAATTGGCACCCTGTTTCCCTTTACTGCTTCTATGATACCACGGTTTCGGGGAAAGCGCAAGACCTGTTTTGAAAAAAACACCACGCCGCCGCGCGTATGGATTTCACGCGCGCGTTTACCAACAAAAGAAACGGAGTGATCGGTACAACATGATGGTGAAAGACGTACAGCACGGAAAAACCACGCGCAAAAGCTTTGCACGCATTGAGGAAATCCTTGAGATGCCGAACCTCATTGAGATTCAGAAAAGTTCATATAACTGGTTTCTGGGGCAGGGTCTCAAGGAGGTCTTTGATGATGTGCAGTCGATCTCCGACTACACCGGCAACCTGGAGCTGACCTTCCTGGACTACGTCCTCGAGGACGAGCCGAAATACAGCGTGGAGGAGTGCAAGGCCCGCGATGCGACCTACGCCTGCCCCCTCAAGGTGCGTATGCGCCTGCGCAACAAGGAAAACGGCGAGATTAAGGAACAGGAGATTTTCATGGGCGATTTCCCGCGCATGACCGACTCCGGCACCTTTATCATTAACGGCGCAGAGCGCGCGATCGTTTCCCAGATCGTCCGTTCGCCCGGCGTTTACTATGGCTGCGAATACGACAAGACGGACAAGGCAATCCTCTCTGCAACGGTCATCCCCTATCGCGGTGCGTGGCTCGAATACGAAACCGACATGAACGATGTGTTCTATGTCCGTATCGATAAAAACCGCAAGATCCCCATTACCTCCTTTATCCGCGCGATTGGCGTTGCTACCGATGCGGAAATCTTGGAGATGTTCGGGGAGGACGAGCGCATTGTCGCCACCCTCGACAAGGACCCCGCCAAAACAGTGGACGAGGCCCTGATCGAAATTTACAAAAAAATGCGTCCGGGTGAGCCGCCAACCGTAGAATCGGCGACCAACCTCATGAACGCAATGTTTTTCGATTCCCGCCGCTATGACATTTCAGCGGTCGGTCGCTACAAATATAATAAGAAGCTCAATATCGCCCGCAGAATTGCGTCCCACAAGCTGCTCGTGAATGCCGTCGATCCCCTGACCGGTGAAATCCTGGCAGAAGAAGGGACACTGCTGACCCGTGAACAGGCTCGTACCATTGCATCACGCGGTGTGCGCGGCGTAATAATCGAATCCGCCGAAGGGACGCCCGTCAAGGTGTTCGGTAACGGTATGGTTGATTTGGACGACTTTACCGAGTATACTGGCTTTACTGCCGAAGAGCTTGGCGTAAAGGAACGGGTGCGGTTCTCCATCCTGAAAGAGATTATTGAATCCGGTGTGCAGGGCGAAGAGCTGAAAAAGGAAATTCAAACCCGGATGCTGGATCTTGTGCCAAAGACCATTATTACCGATGATATGCTGGCATCCATCTGCTATCTGCTGAATATCGGCAACGGCATCGGTACAACGGATGATATTGACCACCTGGGCAACCGCCGTATGCGCTGCGTTGGCGAGCTGCTGCAAAACCAGTTCCGCATCGGTTTCTCCCGTATGGAGCGTGTCATTCGTGAACGCATGACCATTCAGGATCTGGATATCGTTACCCCACAGTCCCTGATTAACATCCGTCCTGTGACTGCTGCGATTAAGGAATTTTTCGGTTCCTCGCCGCTGTCCCAGTTCATGGATCAGAATAACCCGCTGGCCGAGCTGACCCATAAGCGCCGCCTTTCCGCGCTGGGTCCCGGCGGCCTGTCCCGTGACCGCGCATCCATGGAGGTTCGGGACGTGCACTACAGCCACTATGGCCGTATGTGCCCGATTGAGACCCCTGAAGGCCCGAACATCGGCCTGATCTCTTATCTGGCGACTTACGCGCGGATCAATGACTTCGGCTTCATCGAAGCGCCCTACCGGGTGATCGATAAGACGACTGGCAGGGTCACTGAAAAAGTACAGTATATGACGGCCGATGTAGAGGATGAATATATTGTTTGCCAGGCCTATGAGCCGCTGGACGAAAACGGCTGCCTGAAAAATGAACGCATTACCTGCCGTATGCGCGATGAAATCGTTTCGGTTGACAGGCACGATGTTGACCTGATGGACGTTTCACCCCGTATGATGGTTTCGGTTGCTACCGCGTTTATCCCCTTCCTGGAGCACGACGATGCGAACCGCGCACTGATGGGCGCGAACATGCAGCGTCAGGCGGTGCCGCTGCTGCGGTGCGAAGCGCCGGTTGTTGCGACCGGCATGGAATATAAAGCGGCGGTTGACTCCGGCACGATTCCGCTGGCGGAAGGCAACGGCGTTGTCACGCGCGTGACGGCCCGTGAGGTCGTTGTGCGGTATGAGGACGGCCACGAAAAGAGTTACCATTTGACCAAGTTCCTGCGCTCTAACCAGTCCACCTGTATCAATATGCGGCCGATTGTGGATTTGGGAGAACATGTGCGCACCGGCGACGTGCTGGCTGACGGTCCTTCGACCGAAAACGGTGAGATTGCACTCGGCAAAAATGCCCTGATCGGGTTCATGACCTGGGAAGGCTATAACTATGAGGATGCGGTATTGCTCAATGAACGGCTGGTCCGTGATGATGTCTATACCTCCATCCATATTGAAGAATATGAATCCGAGTCCCGTGATACCAAATTGGGGCCAGAGGAAATTACCCGCGACATCCCGAATGTCGGTGAGGACGCGCTGCGCGATTTGGATGAGCGGGGCATTATCCGCGTCGGTGCGGAGGTGCACGCCGGGGATATTCTGGTTGGCAAGGTCACGCCCAAGGGCGAAACCGAGCTGACGGCAGAGGAACGCCTGCTGCGTGCGATTTTCGGCGAAAAAGCGCGTGAAGTACGTGATACGTCCCTTCGTGCGCCGCATGGCGAATCGGGCATTGTGGTTGACGTGAAGGTGTTCACACGTGAGAACGGCGACGAGCTGTCGCCTGGTGTTAACATGGTTGTCCGCTGCTATATCGCGCAGAAGCGTAAAATCTCGGTCGGCGATAAAATGGCGGGCCGCCACGGTAACAAGGGTGTTATTTCGCGCATCCTGCCGCAGGAGGATATGCCGTTCCTGGAGGACGGCACGCCGCTCGATATCGTGCTCAATCCCTTGGGCGTGCCTTCCCGTATGAACATCGGTCAGGTGCTTGAGGTGCATTTGGGCTTTGCCGCCAGACGGCGCGGCTGGAAGGTGGAAACCCCGGTTTTCGACTCGGCTTCGCTGGATGATATTAAGGAAATGCTGGTTGCGGCGGGCGTAAACGAGGACGGCAAATCGGTACTCTATGACGGACGTACCGGTGAAAAGTTCGATAACCGCGTCACAGTCGGCTATATGTATTATTTGAAGCTCCACCATCTGGTGGATGATAAGATCCACGCCCGTTCGACTGGCCCGTATTCGCTGGTAACCCAGCAGCCGCTTGGCGGTAAGGCGCAGTTTGGCGGTCAGCGTTTCGGAGAAATGGAAGTTTGGGCGCTTGAGGCATATGGCGCGGCGTACACGCTTCAGGAAATCCTGACGGTTAAGTCGGATGATATCACCGGACGCGTCAAGACCTATGAGGCCATCGTAAAGGGGCATAATGTGCCCAAGCCCGGCATTCCGGAATCGTTCAAGGTATTGGTGAAGGAATTGCAGGCGCTTTGTCTCGATATTACTGTGTTGGATGAAAATATGGAGGTCATTGAACTCGAAAACGATGACGATGACGAGGTAGATTTCAACCGCCGGGATGAACAGCGGGCACAGGGCTCCGATGAGGAGTTTGCTGCCGCAGGCTTCGGCATCAATGAGGCTGAGGCCGGGGACACGGACCTGTTTGCACTTGACAGTGAGTCGGAAGACGCTGACACTGATACGGACACTGAGGGGGCCGATGACTATGGCTCTGACTTTGGCGAGGATGATGACTTCGCGAATGAGGATAACTACGGCGACGGCGATTTTGATTTGGAATAAAGCACAGGCCTGTTTGGAACGGTTCCGGGCAGGCCTGATGAAACCATTCCGCGCCAGCCTTATCATTGCGCGATACCATGACGCGGCGCGCAGTAAAGATTCTGCGTCAGACTGGAGAGGTGTATCGGATGAGTTATAACACGTTCAATGCAATCAAGATCGGCCTCGCCTCGCCCGAATTGATCCGGGAATGGTCCTACGGGGAGGTCAAGAAGCCGGAAACCATCAACTACCGCACGCTCAAGCCTGAAAAGGACGGCCTGTTCTGTGAGCGTATCTTTGGGCCACAGAAGGACTGGGAATGCCACTGCGGCAAATATAAAAAGGTACGTTACAAGGGCAAAATTTGTGATAAATGCGGCGTAGAGGTCACCCGTGCCAAGGTGCGCCGTGAGCGTATGGGGCATATTGAGCTGGCTGCGCCGGTGTCGCATATCTGGTATTTTAAGGGGATTCCGTCCCGGATGGGGCTGATCCTGGATATGAGCCCGCGTCTGTTGGAGCGGGTGCTGTACTTCGCGAATTATATTGTAATCGACCCGGGCGACACGCCGCTGGTGAAAAAGCAGATACTGACCGAAACGGAATACCGTGACATGCTGGAGAAGTACGAGGATGATTTCAAAGCAGGCATGGGTGCGGAATCCATTAAGGAGCTGCTGCATGAGCTGGATTTGGAAAAGCTTTCAAGGGATTTGCGGACCGAGCTGCGTGACGCTACCGGACAGAAGCGGATGCGTATTATTAAGCGGCTTGAGGTCGTGGAATCCTTCCGGCTGTCGGGCAACAAGCCGGAATGGATGATTATGGATGCTGTTCCGGTAATCCCGCCGGAAATCCGGCCGATGGTGCAGCTGGACGGCGGACGCTTTGCGACGAGCGACCTGAACGACCTGTATCGCAGAGTCATTAACCGCAATAACCGCCTGAAACGCCTGCTGGAGCTGGGGGCACCGGATATTATCGTACGCAATGAGAAGCGTATGCTTCAGGAGGCAGTGGATGCGCTGATTGATAATGGCCGCCGTGGCCGTCCGGTCACGGGCCCGAATAATCGTGCGCTCAAGAGCTTGTCTGATATGCTCAAGGGTAAGCAGGGCCGTTTCCGCCAGAACCTGTTGGGGAAGCGTGTAGACTATTCGGGGCGTTCGGTTATCGTCGTCGGGCCTGACCTGAAAATCTATCAGTGTGGCCTGCCGAAGGAAATGGCGCTTGAGCTGTTCAAGCCGTTTGTTATGAAGCGGCTGGTGGAGGATGGCGCTGCATCCAACATCAAGAGTGCGAAAAAGATGGTAGAGCGCGCGAAAACTGAGGTTTGGGACGTGCTTGAGGATATTATTAAGGGACATCCGGTCATGCTGAACCGTGCGCCGACACTGCACCGTCTGGGGATTCAGGCGTTTGAGCCCAAGCTGGTCGAAGGGCGTGCAATCCGCCTGCACCCGCTGGTATGTACGGCGTTTAACGCAGACTTTGACGGTGACCAGATGGCGGTGCATGTGCCGCTTTCGGCTGAGGCGCAGGCCGAGGCACGTCTGCTGATGCTTTCGGCGAACAATCTGCTCAAGCCGCAGGACGGCAAGCCGGTTACGGTGCCGTCGCAGGACATGGTGCTTGGTTCATATTATCTGACGATTGATAATCAGGATGAACCGGGCGCAGGCAAGGTGTTTGCCAACGTGGACGAGGCGCTGATGGCATATGATCAGGGCATTGTCGGGGTTCATGCGCCGATCAAGGTGCGGATGTCGCGTGAGATTGACGGCGAAACCGTTACACGGATTGTGGATGCAACGCCGGGACGACTGATTTTCAATGAGCGTATCCCGCAGGATCTGGGCTTTGTAGATCGTACAGATGATGCGCATGTGATTGATCTTGAAATTATGTTCACCTGCGGCAAAAAGGAGCTTGGCAAAATTATTGACCGGTGCATTCAGAAGCATGGGTTTAATAAGACGGCCGAGGTGCTTGACGCGATCAAGGGCATGGGCTATAAATATTCGACCAAGGGCGCACTGACGGTTGCGGTAGCGGATATGCTGGTGCCGGATCAAAAGCCTGTGTTTATCCATGAAACCGAGAAAAAGGTTGCACAGATCGATAAAAAGTACAAACGCGGCTTCATTACGGATGACGAACGGTATCGTTTGGTTGTCCGTGAATGGGAGGATACGACCAAGGAAGTGACCGGGCTGCTGCAACAGAATATGAAGGAGCAGCGGTATAATCCGATTCATATGATGGCGGATTCGGGCGCGCGTGGTAGTATTAACCAGATTCGTCAGCTGGCGGGTATGCGCGGACTGATGGCGTCAACGTCAGGTAAGACGATTGAAATCCCGATCAAGTCGAATTTCCGGGAAGGGCTGTCGGTACTGGAATATTTTATTTCGGCGCGTGGTGCGCGAAAGGGCTTGGCGGATACGGCGCTGCGTACAGCGGACTCTGGATATCTGACGCGCCGTCTGGTAGACGTTTCGCAGGAAGTGATTATCCGGGAAATTGACTGCGGCGCGGTCAAGGGCATCTGGGTTGAAGATATTAAGGAAGGAAATCAGACGATTGAGCCGTTTGCGGAGCGTCTGGTAGGCCGTTATCCGGTAGATGATGTGGTGCATCCACAGACGGGCGCACTGATTGTATCGAAAGATAAAATGATGGACGAAGCGGATGCGGATGCGATCATTGAGGCTGGCTTTACGCGGATGCAGATCCGGTCGGTGCTTGAGTGCCGGGCGCGTGAAGGGGTATGCTCGCATTGTTATGGGGCGAACCTGGCATTGAACACGCCTTGCGGCATTGGCGAAGCGGTCGGCGTAATTGCGGCGCAGTCGATTGGAGAGCCGGGCACGCAGCTGACGATGCGTACGTTCCATACGGGCGGCGTTGCGGGTTCGGATATTACGCAGGGTCTTCCGCGTGTTGAGGAACTGTTCGAGGCACGCAAGCCGAAGAAGGTTGCGACGCTGGCAGAGATTTCGGGTGTTGTCAGCATTGAGGAATCCAAGCGCACGACGGTGAAGACGGTAAATATTACCAACCGGGAAACGGGAGATATCCGGACGTATCAGCTGGCGTCATCTTCAGGTATCCGGGTAGAGGATGGCCAGCAGGTTGCACAGGGCACGATATTGAATGAGGGTGCGTTGAATCCGCATGACATTCTGCGTGTACTTGACCCGCGGGCGGTGCATGACTATGAGATTAAGGAAGTCCAGAAGGTGTACCGCCAGCAGGGCGTAGATATCAATGACAAGCATATTGAGGTAATTGTGCGTCAGATGATGCGCAAGGTAAAGATAGACGATGCAGGGGATGCGGAGGTATTGCCGAACTCTGTTATTGACCTGCACGAATATGAAGATTTCTGCAAGCAGGTGCAGGATAGAATTGATGCGGGAGAGGTTGGCTTAAAGATGCCGACTTGCAGTCCGACGCTGATGGGGATAACGAAGGCATCTCTGGCGACGGAGAGTTTCCTGTCGGCATGTTCATTCCAGGAGACGACGCGGGTACTGACGGAAGCGGCAATCAAGGGCAAGATCGACCCGTTGCTCGGCCTGAAAGAAAACGTAATTATTGGCAAATTGATTCCGGCGGGTTCCGGGATGCAGGCGTACCGTTCGGGGCACTATGAGACGACGGTAAACCTGGACGACCAACCTTCCGGTATAAAGTCGCCAATGCTTGGTTAACTTAAAGAGGACGCAAACGCGTCCTCTTTTAATTGTACCCCTCGCCAGGTGTCGTCCTATGCGGACGGCACCAAAGGGCGCTGCCCTCTGGACTCCCGCTGGGGTTTTACCCCAGACCCCGAGATGCTGACGCATCTCTGCTTCGCCTGTGGGCGGGACGGGGGAATGGGTGCGCTGTTGGCCGCGCATGCGGTGCTGACCTGTCTGCCAAAAGGAGGGCAGACAGGTCGGTGAACTGTGTTGACTGATGTGAGGCCGGGCCGCAAAAATGACCGCGGCCCGGCCCGGTTTATATGGCAAAGGCTCATAGAATGTATGAGGTAATAATATGAGATAAAGATATACCGGTAAAAATGAGGGGGAGGACTTTTGGCTGCTTCATCTTTGCGGCAAGCGGTTTTTCTCTGTCTGCCTGGGCAGCGAAGGGGTCATACATGTATATTTTCTAGGCTCCGCATAATAACGACCTGCCTGCCATCCTTTCCGGCAGGCAGGTCAGCACCGCAGCAGCATCAGTCGGTGCACCCAGCCCTCGTCCCGCCCGCAGGCGAAACAGAGATGCGAATGCATCTCGGGGTCTGGGGTTACACCCCAGCAGGAGTCCAGAGGGCAGCGCCCTCTGGTGCTGTCCGCATAGGACGCCCCTCCGGCGAGGAGCGCCCGCCGCGAAGGCGGCCCCTCCGGCGAGGAGCGCCCGCCGCGGAGGCGGCCCCTCCGGCGAGGAGCGCCCGCTGCGGAGGCGGCCCCTCCGGCG
>CAJUSB010000038.1 GCA_910589115.1 uncultured Clostridia bacterium
CAATGGCATAAATAAGGGAATCGCAATCGGCAGAGATGAGGGGATCGCAATCGGTAGAGACGAGGGAATCGCAATCGGCAGAGATGAGGGAATCGCAATCGGTAGAGATGAGGGAGTCGCAATCGGCAGAGATGAGGGAATCGCAATCGGTGCTGAAAACGCATTGCTGTCCTCTATTAAAAGCCTGATGAACAGCATGCATTGGACAGCGGAACAGGCTATGATTGCTTTAGCAATTTCTCCGGAGAAGCAAATTGATTATCGAAAGCACTTAGAAACGCAATCGACTTTGAATTGAGCTGTGAATTCAAGGAGATGTTGAAAGTGGCAAGCGAACGTTTAATGAGTATCAGCCAAGATGAAAGGGAACGATCTATCTTTCGCAGCCGCAGAATCTCTCAATCCGATATGGTATCCCAATTTAGCTATTGCTGAGGATCGAGGTATCCTTATCGGTACCGAAAGAGGAAAAGCGATTGATAAAAAATCGCAACCTCGAAATTGCTCGGAATATGAAAGCAGATAATGAACCGATTATCAAAATCATGAGGCATACTGATCTAACCGCAAAAGAAATCGATTGATTGTGAATCACAATTTTGAATTGAGCGCAAAAGCCTTTCCAGCACCGAGTCGGAAGGGCTTTTGTTGCTGTATAGGATACCGTCAGATGGCTGGTTAGAGTCTCATGGTGTGGATTGTTTTCCCTTATTTTTTCCCTTAAGGCATAGAGAGCTGGTAACATAGCAAAGCACAAAATGGCATATGGACAGGCGCAGATAATGGCAAATAGGCATAAAAACAGACTATTTAAGACAATAAAAAATAACATGAAGCGATGTCCCACTAATTCGAGTCCTGTCACCCGGACCACTTACTTCCTTTCTATTGAGATGGGGTTGGGTACTCAATATCCAATTCCATATGGACCTTTAGCGCAATCGGTTAGCGCATCCGGCTCATAACCGGACGGTTTTGGGTTCAAATCCCAGAGGGTCCACCACATATTGCAGAGTAGAGAAGTTGGATATCTCGCCATCCTCATACGTTGGAGAACGTGGGTTCAAATCCCACCTCTGCAACCATAGGGAAGACCTGGCTGATTAGCTCGTTTTCCCCCTGAAATTGCGCCGCAGATGCTCGGCCTATCGGATGAGTATCCCTCGGCAAATCCGCGCATATTTGTGCGGCCAGATGTTCCAGGTGTGCACCTGCCGCGACAAAAAATAGCTCCTTGCCAACCTGCTGCGAGTCTCCTGACTCAAGAAGCTGGGTGGGCAAGCGGCGAATTTCCGACATCGCGAAAAGCTGCGATGAGCGAGCACGCACCGGCGCTGCCCGAGGATGCTGCGGGATGGTGCAGATTTAATGAACAAAAATCATCGGCGGAGAAAAACCCCGAGAAGATTGTGCGGCCGCTGCAGGACGTTCCTGCAGCGGCAAGGATAGACCAACTTGTGCGGCCAGTCCCGCCCACAGTGAGGGGCGGGAAGGCGGCATTTCCATAGGGATGTCGCCAAGCGGTAAGGCACAGGACTTTGACTCCTGCATTTCGGGGGTTCGAATCCCTCCATCCCTGCCATTTTCCCAAATAAAACCTTTGAAAGGAGAAAATGTAAGAATGGCAAATCGTATTACCAAGAAGATGACCGTTACTCGCGTTTCTTATGGGCTGTGCGAGCTTGTGGACGGCGAAATGACTTATGTTGAGCAGCCCGACCTGATTCTCAAGGGCATCCGTTCCAAGGACTTCGTGCGAAAGCATCTGACTAAGAAGCATGGCGCGGATGCGAATGTATCCATCAAAAACATTGATGCCGGTGAGCATCGCTTTTCCATGTGCCTGGAGGATTTCGTTCTGGCGGCTGACGTGGATGTTGATGAGTCTGCGGAGGAAACCCCAGCTGGCAATCCCGCACCTGAGGCAGCGGAGTCTGGGATGGTGACGGAGGATGCGCCGACTGTAGATGAACCTGCTGGAGATTCGTCACATGGCGAGAGTTCCAGTGACGAAAGCGGCGATGATGGGGAAGAGAGCAACTTTCCCTGGTGAGCAGAGTCCTGCTGCTTCATAAAACCGCGCGGGGTGGTTTGCCCCGCAATTTGCAGGTGTCGTACAACGGCTAGTATATCAGCCTTCCAAGCTGAGGATGCGGGTTCGATTCCCGTCGCTTGCTCCATGAGAATCAATTTCATCCTGTATAAAAATCCGCCAGCACGCGGGCTTCGACAAATTGGGAATAGAGGGACCCGATTAAATACGTGTGCGATCTCTCATATGGAGAGGTATCAAAGCGGTCATAACGAGGCGGTCTTGAAAACCGTTTGGGCGAAAGCCCACGTGGGTTCAAAGCCCACCCTCTCCGCCAACTAATGCTGCTGTAGCATAACGGGCAGAGCGTCCGAAATGGAAGATGCCGGTTCAGATCCGGCCAGCAGCGGACTTTATTTGGTTACCTGATGCACGAGACCTTCCCACGATCAGGGAGCAGGCGGTACTGCATCAGGGCAACATCCTCCTGTTACAGTTAACTGTAAAGATTTGGACGCATCAGGTACAGGGGTGCGTCCATCGAATTTGTTCCTTTCGATACGAATACATGTTTTTCCCGCTTAGTCGGCGAAGGCTTTTGTGTCGGAACAAAATAAAAAGCGATTCATTAACAAAATATGTTTTTATTTGGAGAAGTACCCAAGCTGGTGAAGGGGCGGTCCTGCTAAGACTGTAGGGCGTAATCGCGTCGCAAGAGTTCGGGTCTCTTCTTCTCCGCCAACTGACACTGCAGAGTCGTTTTCTGCGGTGTTTTTTCTTGAAACGATGACAAATAATCAAGCAAAGGAGAAAAATGTATGAGATTGCAAACAGAAAAATTAAAGAAGCAATGACCGTGGCTGATAGTCGGATTGGTACTGGCGTATGCTGTCGCTGTAGCATATGTGTCTATCTTTGGAATAAAGGACACGTCCGAATTTTAGGAAAAGATGGCATTGCTGCATAAGGAGTCTCTTGCAGATTCCGTCCGGCAAGATCTTGGGACAAATCTGGCGGGGGATGCTGGATTCGCAGTTTTCATTTCTACCTGATACAGAAAAATGGCGGATATGTACCACGCCACAGGAAGAACGATTGAACAAGTATGGGGGAATGCGATAAGGCCGACCAAAAAAGTTTTACGCAAGAAAAGTACAGAGCCAGTATGGGTAAAAGTGGATTTGGTCAGCATGTCCGACATCGTAGACAATACACAATTTCAAGATATATTGAGAGGATCGCGGAGCGGGTTCTTCCGATACGGTATAGCATTTGACAAGGATTTTGAAACGGTGTTGCTTGAAGCCGAGCTGAATGGCACAGGTATTCTCGATTATGAGAACGATGTAATGGGTTTGGAACTGCTCAATTATTATTTGAGAAAAACCGGAAAAGAGGGAATTGATGAGCTGCCATCGGAGTATATGTTGTTCCTGTGTAGGGGGGGATTGTGTGATGAAAATAAAGAAGTCAATAAATTGAACGCAGACGGATTGGAATACGGTCGCCGGGAAATCGATGCTCGCGCTTCAGAAAGTAGTTTGCAAGAGCTTTCCGCTGGTTTTTATCCCGAATCAGTTCAGTTGCTGCCATAATATGTATAGCCCCTTTGTTTGGTATTTCTTTCAGTATACCGCAAAGGAGAGGTGGTTTGTAACATTTATATAAATCCAGTACATAGTTTAGCATTAAATAGAAATAAATGCAAGGGTTTTTGTCTGATTTTTAGAAAAATTTTGTGACAATTTAGCTAAAATGTTCCAAAATTATAAAAAACCCACAAAAAAAGGAAACTCCTTTATATAAAGGTTACATCCGCTTTGTACCCTTATGATACTCGGAGAGGGGAGCGCTGATATGAGTCAGACAAAGCAGCATTTTCGTGGAGGCTGTCAGACGGAGCGTCCGGTGCAATACAGCTGTAAACAGGATCCTGGGGTTTATGTAACAAAAGAAAGCATGAAGCAGTTTTTGGATGCCTGCCGTCAGGAGGGGCGGACCGCTGCAACAGTATGCCAATACGGCAGGTTGTTGGAATCTCTTTATGACTATCTGCCGGAAGAGAAGATGATTCACTATGGTACACTGGAAAAATGGCGTGATGCATTGCTGGAAAAGGGCTATGTAAATGGTACGGTCAACAGCTTTTTATCGGTTACAAATGTGTATCTGGATTATATTGGACATCGCGAATATCAGGTGCCGGATCGGCTGCAGCTGAACTCGGAGGCGCCGCCTGAACTGAGCAGGGAGGAATACCTGCGGATGCTTCAGGCAGCACGGAGGCTTGGCAAAGACCGTGTATATCTGTTGATTAAATTGTTTGGAACGACAGATTTAAGCGTTCAGGAGCTCTCCAAATTAACGGTAGATGCAGTAAATGATGGCAAATTGATTATAGACTTTAACCGCTCGAAAAGGATCGTAAGGCTTTCTTCGGTTCTGCAGAAAGAACTGCAGGATTTTATAACACGGAAAGGTTATCTGTCCGGGCCGGTCTTTCAGACGAAGGATGGCAGGCCGATGAACAGGGCGTATGTAACAAGGATGATTCGGGCGATATGCCCGGCTGCAAATGTGCCGGAAGAAAAGGGCAGTACCCGCTGCCTGCAAAAGCTTTATCAGAGCACCCGGGCAGGACTTGAGAGCAATATCAGTCTGTTGATTGATCAGGCACATAATCGCCTTTTAGAGCAGGAGCAGCTAACCATTGGCTGGGAGGAAACAAGTAATGCAGCCAATTAGAGTTTGCTGTTTTTGTGAAAGCTGGGAGTCAGGCGGTATCGAATCTTTTTTATGTAATATTCTTTGTCGGATGGATCCGGAGAAGGTTTGCGCAGATGTGGTTGTGAGCTGCTTGAAAGAAAGCATTTTTACAGAAAGGATGCGTGCCTGTGGTATTCAGTTCCGTGAGCTGTCAGGCAATCAGCGGAGCATTCTCCAAAATGGTCGTCTGTTTTTCCGACTGTTGAAGGAACAAAAGTATGATGTTGTGCACTTTCATCTTTTCCAGGGATTCTCTCTGCGTTATGTGTATCTTGCAAAAAAGGCTAGCGTACCAGTAAGAATCGTGCACAGTCATAATACCGCTTTGCGGAATAGTGTTGCAAAGCCGTTAAAGCTCTGCATTCACCATGTCGCAAAACATTTGTTTGCACGTTTTGCGACAGATTTTTGGGCATGTTCGTCAGAAGCATCTGATTTTATGTTTCCAAAACGGGAAGCAAAATCGTTTCGGTGGATTCCAAACGGGATTCGTACGGAGCAATTCCGATTTAATGAGGATGTCCGTGAAGAGGTTAGAAACGAATTCGGATTGAGTAATTCGTTTGTGATAGGAAATATTGGAAGATTATGCTACCAGAAAAACCAACTTTTTCTGGTGGATGTGTTTGCGGAAGTATTAAAACACAGGCCGGAAAGCCGATTGCTTTTAATCGGGGTTGGCAATACAGAAGCGGCATTACGGGCCAGGGCAAGGAAGATTCATATTGAAGACAGAATTATTTTTTATGGTGTGTCCGCCCATCCGGAGAAGCTACTCTGGGCAATGGATGTATTTGCGTTTCCCAGTCGGTTTGAAGGCCTGGGAATTGCGGTGGTGGAAGCACAGGCAACGGGGCTGCCAGTTGTTTGTTCGGCACAAATTCCAAAGGAGGCGCTGGTGACAGCATTGGTGCAGAGGATCGCGTTGCACGAAGGCGCCGGACGCTGGGCAGCAATGCTGCTGGCAGATAGAGATCCCACCTGTGAACGGGAGGCATACGCCGAGTTTGTACGTCAATCTGGTTTTGGAATTTCGGATACAGCTACGTTAATTGAGGATTTTTATGTGAGGTAATGCATGAGATGGTTGATCCTAAAATTTCGATAATTGTCCCGGTATATAATACAGAAACGTACTTAAGGCAATGTCTGGACAGTATTGTTGGTCAAACCTGTGAATCGCTTGAAATTATTTTAGTGGATGATGGTTCTGTGGATCAATCCGGCTTAATCTGCGATGAATATGCTGCACGGGATACACGTATCCGAGTCATCCACCAGCCGAACCGGGGGGTATCTGCTGCACGGAATGCGGGTTTGGAAATTTCGTCCGGTGAGTGGGTCGGATGGGTGGATTCGGATGATTGGATTGTACCGGAAATGTACACATATCTGTTACAATGTGCGGAACGATACGGTGTGGATATTGCAGTGTGCAGCCGATATGAGTGTTCCCGCGATGGCACTGTATTTTATGGATGGGAAAAGCCGGAGATTTTGGATACAGAGCAGGCTGTGGGTCTTCTGCTTGCGAACAAAGAGCTACAAAATTTTTTATGGGACAAGCTTTGGAAGCGAACGCTGTTTGACGGAATTGTATTTCCGGAGGGTAAAACGTTTGAGGATATTGCTGTCATGCACCGTTTGTTTCTTGCGGCAAAACGGGTTGCCTGCCTGCCGGAAGCCTTGTATTATTACCGCCAGCGTTCCGGTAGTATTGTAGATGACCAATCGCTGGCAAACCGGATCAATCATTATCGGGCCGCAAAATTGCGAATGGATGAGATGTATGACCAGTGGCCGCAGTTTCGGCATCTGTTGGAAGCCCAATGCGTCGCTTCCTCGATTATGATTTGGTGCGGATATTATGCAAACCCAAAAGCGGAACGCCGCAGATTTTTGCCGGAACTGAAAAATATTGCGGCTTTTGCGAAGAGTCATTATCGCTCCGCGATGCAGCATATGGGGCTGGGCGTTGCCGGACGGATGGTTCTGTATTTAATTCCGCACCCAACATGGTGGTCCTTCCTGCTGTCTGGCTGGATCAGCAAAATCTATCAGCGAAAGCATGGAAGGTCTTTGTAAAGATGAGAGAAGGAAGAACAACATGAATATTGCATTGATTATTGCCGGCGGAAGCGGGCATCGGATGAACCAGGATATTCCCAAGCAATTCCTGAATGTATATGATAAGCCAGTGATTATATATACGCTGGAAGGATTCCAGCGTTATCCAGAAATTGACGCGATAGAGGTGGTTTGCCTAGATGGCTGGCATGAGGTGCTGCGCGCGTATGCAAAACAATTTCGGATTGACAAGCTGAAATGGATCATTTCCGGAGGGGAAACTGCGCAGGAGTCGATCCGTAATGGGGTATTTTCCCTGAGGGATACGTGTGCGCCAGAGGATATCATCATCATCCACGATGGTATCCGGCCAATGGTGGAAGACTTTGTTTTATCAAGCCTGTTGATTCAATGCAAAAAGCATGGGAACGCGGTAACTTCTCTGCCGTATAACGAGCAGATTTTTGTGATGGATGATGAAGAGTCCAGTACACGGTATATCCCGAGGGACACGCTGCGCCGTGTCTCAACCCCGCAGGCGTATCAATATCAGAAGCTGCTGCGGGCATATGAAAAAGCGTTTGAGGTAGGGGTTGGTATCCAGGAGTCCACCTACGCGAATACCCTGATGGTAGACTTAGGTGAACGGCTTTATTTTTCGGCTGGCTCTGAAAAAAATATCAAGCTTACGACAAAGGATGATCTGGAACTGTTTAAAACATATATAAAAATGGAGAAGGATCATTGGATCAAATAGGAGAGTGAAATGCGGATTATTGAAAATGAGCGTTACTTACAGATGCTTCGTCGGCTGCATACGGACTTTCCAGATTGGGGCAGATTGGATGGAAAAACAATCCTCCTGTCGGGCGCATCTGGTATGATTGGAAGCTTGCTGGTAGATGCGGTTATGTTGCGGAACCAACAGATTGAAACACCGTGCAGGATCATTGCGCTGGGGCGCAGCCAAGAAACTGCGGAAGAACGGTTCCCGTTGTGGATGGATTTGCCGGAATTTACTTTTTTGGCGCACGATATTTGCAAACCATTGCCATCCCTGCCGTGGAATCCGGAATATTTTATTCATGCAGCCAGCACGACGCATCCCCAAGCATATGCTTCTGACCCGGTGAACACGATTCTCGCGAATATCCTAGGAACGCATAACCTTTTGGAGGTGGCCTCGAAAAACCTAGGAAGTCGCTTCCTGCTTTTATCGAGCGTGGAAGTATATGGTGAAAACCGGGGAGATACTGTGTATTTCCAGGAGGATTATTGCGGATATCTGGACTGCAACACCCTTCGGGCGGGTTATCCGGAGGGAAAACGTGCCAGTGAGTCGATGTGCCAGGCTTATCGCCAGCAGTATGGGACAGAGGTCGTCATGCTTCGTTTGCCGCGGTGCTATGGGCCCACCATGCGGATGTCGGATACAAAAGCGGCCGCACAGTTTATCAAAAAAGCTGTTATGGGAGAAGAAATTATCCTGAAAAGCCAAGGCAAACAGCTTTATTCCTATGCCCATACAGCAGATGCTGTGGCCGGGATTTTGTGGGTCCTTTTGCGTGGGACGGATGGACAGGCGTATAATTTGGGGGATCCCGCGTCTGACATAACGTTGAAGCAGCTTGCAGAGCTGGCAGCGGAATGCGCAGGGACAAAAATTGTGTTCCGGCTTCCGGATGAAATAGAACAGAGAGGGTATTCCACCGCGACGCAGGCCCTAATGGACGCGGAAAAGCTCCGGGAGCTGGGGTGGCGGGCATCTTATACGATTCCGTTTGGTATTTCAGAAACGGTTGATATTTTGCGCCAGATCCATCACCCACCGGCAACAGTTCTATAAAAAGGTAGGAAAGAAATATGAGCGAGTATTTATATAAAGTAACCGTTATTGTTCCGGTCTATAATGCGGAAAACTTCCTGCGGACATCTCTGGAATCATTGGTGCATCAGACCATTGACCTGAACGATATGGAAGTCCTGTTGATTGATGATGGCTCTGTTGATCACAGCTTCGCAATTATGGAGGAGTATGCGGTTCAATATCCATGTATAAAAGTCTTTCGAAAACAAAACGAGGGGGCGTCTGTCACACGAAACTATGGCATTATGCGGGCATCCGGAAAATATATCATGTACTTGGATGCCGATGATTATTGGTCGCCGGAAACGGTTGCTAGCGTCACTTCTTTTTTCGATGCGCATTACGATGAAGTGGATTTGGTGACGTATAAGGAACTCTCGATTCATGTGGATGGAAGGAAAGAAGAACATATCCGATACTCTATATTAAAGCATTCAGGGGTTTATGATTTATCTATCGGGGATTATGCGTTTATTACGCAGACACGAATGAATGTCTGTGTAAAAAATTTGTTAAAAAACAATATATTGTTTAATACAGAATCCGATTTTCATGAAGATCAGAAGTATTGTACGGAAATTCTTATTCAAAAGATGAAAATAGGTTATTGTAATAAAGCCACCTATTTTTACGTTCATCAGGCAGAAAGTATTGTTAGAACATATTTCCATGCCTATTATATTTTCGAGCCAACAATGAAATATTGGGAAGAGCTGTTTGGAAGGTGGGAGCCCATGGAGGTTCCGGCATACATCCAGGCGCTTTATCTGAATGACATCAGCTGGAAAATGAGGAGCAATATTCTTTTGCCGCAGCATTATTCGGAAGCAGAATTGGAAAGGGCAAAAGACCGGATTGATGCGTTGTTGAGACAAGTCTCGAACGAAGTGATTTTAAGGCATCCGGGGGTTGACAATTTTCACCGTCATTATTTTATTTGCAGGAAACAGGAAGCGAATATCAGATTGTTTAAGGGGACCCAGTCAATCATTGTTACAAGCGATGATTGCATTCTCCTGGATATCAAAAAAATAGAAATTGTTTTGTGCTCGTTTTTTGTAAAAAACGATAAGGTTCAAATTATTGCGTATCTGAAGTCCGCGTTATTTAATTATACAGAGAAACCGGAGCTTTATTTAATACGGAACGGTGTTATTTCACAGCCGGAAAATGTTCCTTTGCGTGAATCTTCATGGTGCCATTATCGTAGCAAAACATGGACAAATAATTTTTGGCTGTTCCAAGTGGAGATTGATGCATCCGAAGTGAAATCGTTTGAATTTCGACCGCAAATCTGCGGTATATCATTCAAAACATATTATTATTTTATGCCGGAGGTGTTTTTCAGCCATGAACTAAAACGATATACATATTTAAAAAATGGGAAAGAATATGTTTACTCGAACAGTGTGTTCAAAATCCGTTCGGTGAATGCACAAAAAGAACGAAATTATTGGAAAAATGTGCGAAAAAAATATCGGAAGAAAAATAAAAAGTTATGGCTGATCCGTAATATCTGTTCCTTAAATATCAAGCGTTATGAAAATGTTTGGCTTTATTATGACTGCAAGGGTGTCCGTAAGGATAACGGCTATTACCAGTTTATTCATGATTTCGGCAAGGCGGATGGTGTTTCACGATATTATGTGGTAAATGATGATCTGGATTTGGTAAGGGATTTGTTTTCCAAAGAGCAGCAGAAATATCTGGTTCGTTTCGGGAGCTGGTTTCACAAGTTCTTATATTTAAAGGCGAGGAAGATTATTACAGCTTATATTGAAAAAAATAATTATCAGCCGTTTAACGATTACTGGTATTCCCGATATATGGATGTCAGCAATCAGCCGGAATTGATTTATTTGCAGCATGGGGTGCTTCATGCGCATCAGCCGTGGAAGTATTCGCTTGATCGTTTGTGTGTGGGAAAAGAAGTAATTTCGACGCAATATGAGCGGGAGAATTTGATTCACAATTATCGCTTTACCGGAAAGAATTTGATTTCCTGCGGTATGCCAAGATATGATTATATTGATCTGGAGCAGGAATCGGTTAACCGGATTTTGTATGCCCCCTCCTGGAGAAAATACTTGGTTGGCCGGGAAGGTACAGAATGGGTTTCTAAGGAAAAAAAATTCTTGCAGTCTATTTACTTTGCAGAAACATGCCGCTTTTTGAACAGTAGCAGTTTGCATGATCTTTTGGAACAGCATGATCTGTATCTTGATTTTAAGCTACATCCTATTTTGGAACGGTACAAACATTTATATCATATTACAAATGATCGGGTAACGCTGGCAGACAGCCTGGTGAACGATACGGAATATAAAGTATTTATGACGGACTTTTCTTCATTCGTATTTGATTTTGTGTATTTGCAAAAGCCAATCCTCTATTTCCTGCCGGATGATGAGATGTTCCGCTCCGGGATGAACGATTATTGCGAGCTCGATATTCCCTTCGAGAAAGCTTTCGGGGATTTGGCTCTCACCGCAGAAGAGGCGGAAACCTGCCTGAAAAAGATTTTGGAAAACGGCTGTCAGCCAGAGCAAAAATATGCAGAGCGAATGAAGGATTTCTTCCTGTATAAAGATAACAGCCAGTGTGACCGCCTCTACAATGCGCTGATACAAGATTCGGAAATATGATATCTGAAAATGAGAGTATAGTATATGATCGATAAATTGCAGAACAATTCTTTTCTCTTTGAAGAACTGGTCAAAAGGGATTTTAAAAAAAAATACAAGCGTACCGTGCTGGGGATGGCATGGAGCATTCTTTCGCCTTTGTTGACTCTGTTTGTTATGAAGATGGTATTCACAAATTTTTTTGGTCGGAATATGCCACATTATACAATCTATCTATTCTGTGGCAATCTGATATTTTCGTATTTTAACGAATCGACTTCGCAGGGGATGTTGTCGCTTGCTAGCAACGCTTCTATTTTTACAAAGGTGAATATCCCGAAATATTTATTCCTACTGTCAAAAAATGTACAGACTTCGATCAATTTTGGATTGACGCTTTGTGTGTTTTGTCTATTTTGCATTTTCGATCACATCGCATTTACGTGGAAGATACTTCTTTTAGTTTATCCGATTGTGCTTCTTTTGTTATTTAATATTGGTGTTGGGCTGATTCTTTCCGCGCTGTTTGTCTTTTTTAAGGATATCCAATATTTATGGTCCGTTTTTACCATGCTGCTGATGTATATGTCCGCAATTTTTTATACAATTGACAGCTATAGCGATGTTATACAAAACTTGTTTTTATTGAACCCGGTTTATTTGTTTATTCAATATTTTCGAATGATTGTAATTGAATCGGTTGTTCCGCCTGACTATATCCATTTGTTAATGCTGGCGGATGTTATTATTGTGCTAAGGCTGGGTTGCTGGATGTATAAAAAGTTCAACCATATGTTTCTCTATTATGTCTGAGGGGAAAAGGGCAATGAGCATTTTAGAAGTAAATCATGTCTCTATACGCTATATTACAGGGGACTTCAAGGACATTGGGCTGAAGGAATATGTTTTGCGTCGGATGACAGGGAATTATCAGGTTCATGAATTTTGGGCGGATCAGGATATATCTTTTTTGCTGGAGAAGGGGGATATGCTGGGGATTATCGGTACAAACGGCGCGGGAAAATCAACGCTGTTAAAGGCCGTCTCCGGCATCATGGAACCCACAAAAGGCTGGGTAAAGCGGGAAGGGTCAATTGCGGCGCTTTTGGAATTGGCCAGCGGCTTTGACGGTGATTTGACGGTACGGGAAAATACCTATCTGCGTGGGGCAATGCTTGGCTATACACGGAAATTTATGGACAATATGTACGGGGAAATTATCGATTTCGCCGAGTTGGATGATTTTCAGGACCGGCCATTTAAGCAGCTTTCTTCCGGCATGAAATCCCGGCTGGCCTTCTCAATCGCGTCTCTTGTCCGGCCGGATATCCTGATTCTGGATGAGGTACTGTCGGTTGGCGATGGTGCGTTCCGTAAGAAAAGCGAAACCAAAATGAAGGAAATTATCGGAAGCGGCGCAACTACGATTTTGGTTTCTCATTCGCTGGGGCAGGTGCGGAATATGTGCAATAAGGTGCTCTGGCTGCATCGAGGACAGCAGATGGCATTCGGTAGCCAGGTACAGGAAATTTGTGATCAATACGAAGCTTTTTTGAAAAAGGGTTGAGGGATATTTTCATGTGCAAAACAGAAGTTTGGCCTTAAATAGGTAAGGAGTAGTATATATGGAATGGCTCGATAATCGGATATGCGCGATGCAAACAAAATGGAAGGGGCGGACTAACAGAGAAAAACTGCGGATTTATTTATTTGTCTATACAGTCGCTTTCGGTGTGCTTTTTCTCCTTGCTTATAGCCCATTTTGGATGGCAGAAAAATCGTTTATTTTTGAAGGGGACGGGCAGTATCAGCATTATACACTCCTTGTATATATCGGACGCTATCTGCGTCAAATCGTGTTAAATTTTCTTCATGGGGATTTTTTCATTCCATTATTTGATCTGAACCTAGCAATGGGCGCAGATATTATTTCGACGCTGAACGAATGCGGATTTGGAGATCCTCTGGATATGATGTCGGTTTTCGTACCAACATCCGAAATGGAATGTTTGTTTCATTTTCTCGTGGTGCTGCGACTCTATTTAGCAGGGCTGTCCTTTTCAGCGCTGTGCATCTACCGGAAAAAACGGCTGTCTCACACATGGGTTGGCGCATTTGTGTTTATCTTCAGTGGCTTTGCTCTTTTTTCGGCAGTACGGCACCCCCATTTTATTACACCGATGATCCAGATGCCTCTGCTGATAATTGGGATGGATCAGGTAATGCGGAAAAAAAGCCCATATTTGTTTGTTGCCGCAGTTTTTTATTCTGCAATGTGCGGATATTATTTCCTTTATATGATGACAATTGCACTCGGGGTCTATTTCCTGGTAAAATTTGCGGAATACGTTCCAACGAGCCGTCTGCAAAATTTTTTTGGAATAGCCGGGCGGGTCGCAAAGGCGTATCTTTGGGGGATCGGTCTTTCGGCGGCATTGTTTCTACCGTCTGTGCTTGGATTCTTGGAAAGTGGTCGCGCTGGGGAAATTGTCGAACGGAATTATATCTCATATGGATGGGATTACTACCGGAGAAATCTGATGCGGCTGATTGCACCTCCGGCGTCTTGGGACGCACTCTGTATGGCGGCAATAACGCTGCTGGCGGTGGTTCTTCTCTTTACAAAAAAGAAAGAAAACCGTAACCTGAAAATATTTCTGGTGATTGGCACGACGGTTTACCTTTTGCCGTTTGGCGGATATATTATGAACGGATTTGGTTATCCGACACAGCGATGGAGTTTTCTTTTGGCGTTGCTGCTTGCTCTGGTTGTGGTGGAGATGCTGCCTGATTTGCTGAACCCTTCACCGAAGCATATCGTTGACTGTTGCTTTGCTGTCATTGCCTATTCGGTTGCTGTTTTTGCAAACGAAAAACTCCGGAACGGCTTTTACGTTGTAGCCGTTGCTATGCTGGCGATGACGCTATTGGCGATGCTGCTGCCGATGGTATGTTTTCCGCGCGTGAGGCGAAGAAGTACCATGTGCATATTATTTGTTTTTCTGATGCTTATGGGGAATATAAGTGTAAATGCCCTGTATCTTTTTGCATCGGATCAGAATGGGTATATTAATTCTTTTCGCCAATATGGGAAAGAGACGGAGTCGTTAGAGAACAGTCTTGAACGGAAGGCGGAACCTTATCTGTACAAGCAGGAGGGGCGTTTTGAGAGCGCTTCTTTTACGCCGAATCGAGGTATGGTCTGGCGGGTTCCCAATATGTACAGCTATTGGAGCATTATGAATCGCTATATTTGTGATTTTGGTAGGCTGACTGAAAATAGTTCTCAGCGGGCGATGGCATTTCGCTTTTGGGGGATGGATCAGCGGACGATTAGCAACGCGCTGTTTTCTACCAAATATTATGTTGAAAAAAATGAAAAAATGCAATACAAGCCTTATGGATACCATTTGATCGAGGAAACCTCGGACGAATGCGGCGTATATGAAAATAATTATGCATTGCCCTGGGGTTATACATATAGCAGCTATATCTCGCGCAGCACATTGGATAAGATGAATGGACTGCAGCGCGAGGAAGCGATGTTGCAAAGCATAGTATTAGAAACCGATGAGCCAGACTATCCAGTGGGGGATCTGAAAAGCGTTGTTCAAAAAATTCCTTACAAAATCGTCAGGATGGATCATCTGACTTGGACGAATGACGTTCTTGAGGTTTCAAAGGATAACGGTGTGATATTGCTGGAGTTTGATTTACCCCAGAATACGGAAGCTTACCTTCGGATAGAGGGGCTGAATATCAATCAGTCTAAAGTCAGTGAGTTTGCAGTTACGACACAGATGGATTCTGTAAAAAAAACAGCAGGTGTGTGCTCTTCTTCCTTTAATTGGTATACTGGCGTAGAAAATTATCTGATGAACATGGGCTACAGCGAAGAGGAACGCACCTCCTGCGCGATTACTTTCCCCAAGAAAGGAACCTTCCAGCTGAAGGATATTCAAGTATACGCTTTGCCGATGGACAGTTATCCGGCGCAGGCGGAAGCCCTGCGGGAGGAGCCGCTGGAAAACATCGAATTTTCTACAAATAAAATTACAGGTACGGTTGACCTGTCCTCCAACAAAATCCTGTGCATGAGCATCCCTTACAGCAAAGGCTGGTCGGCAAAGGTGGACGGGAAGGCTGTGAAAATCCTGCGCGGTAATATTATGTTCATGGCGATCCCTTTGGAAGCCGGTTATCACGAGATTGAATTTACGTATTGCACGCCCGGGCTGCGTTTGGGTTGCCTGCTTTCGCTGTTTTCCTTGGCCCTGCTGACTGTGCATATCCGGCGCCGCGGAAAGAAGGGAGCCTTGGTTTCCCAGGGAGCAGAGTAAGGCTGGGAATTGATTGTGAAGGAAAAGGAGGATGGCGCGGGTGGTTACAACATTGTGCTCGATTGCACGCAGCTGGGGCACACAGGACGGTTGCGTCTGCCAGACAGATGAACTGCTGTCCTGGATCCGGCAGCGTAACGGAACGACAGCGGTTCAGATCCAAAAGGCTCGGTTGGAAGAAAGTGGCTTTTGGTTCTACGACAAGGCAGAGGGTTGCATCCGCAACCAAAACCGCAGCTTTTTCACTATTACGGGATATCAGCAGCGAAAGGCTGGTGAGATACTGGTTTCCCAACCGATTATTGTACAGGAAGAGATTGGCTATTTGGGAATTCTTTGCAAGGAAATCAGCGGCGTCATGCACTTTTTAATGCAAGCAAAGATTGAGCCTGGAAATGTCAATAAAATTCAGATTTCACCAACAATCCAGGCGACGAAGAGCAACTTTACTCGCAAACATGGAGGAACTGCCCCGTCTTACCTGGAATATTTTCTGAACGCGCGAAAATACGAAATTATAGTTGATCAGATTCAATCAGAGCAATCGTCTCGATTTTATAAAAAGCGCAACCGGAATATTATCCTGCGAGTCGAAGAGGAAATTCCGGAACTGCCAACACACCGCTGGATGACGCTGGGGCAAATCAATCGGCTGATGCGGGAAGATAATTTGGTCAATATGGATACCCGAACAGTGCTTGCCTGTATTCCGTTTTCGAAGCTTGACCTTTCGCCGCTGACGCTTTCGGAGCTGTCAGATGTCTTCAGAGATAAGGCATTGTTCCGTTCTGTGTTCCTTGGCTGTGGGCAGAACCGGATGCCAGAGGTATATCAATATATAAACAACTGGAAAATGTTTCGAACGGATACACATAAGTTTGTACCGCTTTATGAATTGGGAGATTGGGAGATGCGAGACGGTGAGTTCGTCTGTAAGCATCCGTATCCGTTCAAGGTCATTTTCTGCGACATTACCATTGAGGGCCGGGAAGTCCGGCATTGGACGCAGCCGCTGTTTGAGGCAACCGGAATTGCAACTTTTGGACTGCTTTGCTGTGAGCAGGACGGTGTGATGAAATTCCTGGTAAAGGCGATGCCGGAGGCAGGCTGCTTTGACGGCGTGGAGCTTGGACCGACTGTTCAGCGGGAAGCGAATGCGCTTTCACAAGCGGATAATGTCGTCGAAACACTCTTTTGGGAGCGCTTAGAGCAAGGGCAGGAAATCATGTTTGATCATTTGCTATCCGAGGAGGGCGGACGGTTTTACCATGAACAGAACCGGAATGTTCTTCTTAAGATCGAAGAAAGTGAGCTTCCGGAACTGCCTGACGGGTATTTTTTGTTGGACTACCGGACACTGAATGAACTAGTGCAGGTAAACAATGTACTGAATATCCAGCTGCGGAATTTGCTGTCATTATTGGAGGTATAAGGGATGAAGCTTGGAATTTTAGGGGCGGCGGATATCGCGTTCCGGCGATTCCTTCCGGCTCTGAAAAAATGTTCGGATATTACATATGCAGGAGTTGCTTCCCGAACGCCCGAAAAGGCCGCGCGATTTGTGGAGGCGTATGGCGGGAACGGTTATTCATCCTATGAAGCATTGATTGCGGACAAAAGCATTGACGCGGTTTATGTGCCCTTGCCGCCTGCGCTTCATTATGAGTGGGGCAAAAAAGTGCTGGAATCCGGAAAGCATCTGCTGATGGAAAAACCTTTTACCGCCAGCTTGCGCGAAACGGAGACGCTTCTTGCGCTGGCGGAGGAGAAGCACCTTGCGGTCTATGAAAATTATATGTTCCTGTATCATAGTCAGCTGCAAAAAATCAAGGCAATGCTTGCGGATAGAACGTTTGGTGAAATGAGACTTTTTCGGATGTCGTTTGGTTTTCCAAAACGTGCGGAAGGTGATTTCCGCTATAATAAAGCATTGGGCGGCGGTGCGTTGCTTGATTGTGGTGGCTATCCGGTACGACTGGCACTGGAGCTGCTGGGCGATACTACGCGCGTCATGCAGGCGAAACTTTCCCAGCCAGAGGGCTATGAAGTTGATCTGTATGGCTCTGCGGTGCTGGAAAACAAAGACGGATTGTGCGCGCAGATTTCGTTTGGGATGGACAACAGTTATAAATGTGAGCTGGAAATCTGGGGCAGTAGGGCAAGCCTGTTTACGGATCGGATTTTTACTGCACCGCCTACGTGTCAGCCGGTATTATATTGTAAGAGGCAAGATACTATACAAAAGGTTCGGTTAGATGCGGATGACGCCTTTTTTAAATCGATATGTGTATTTCAAATCGCTTGTACGGAAGAGAGATTCAAATGCATGCGGCGCAGGGAAATCAAACAGCAAAACATCCTGACTGATCAGATACGCAGGGGAGGAAAACAGATATGATTCCTTTTAATAAAGCCACAGTTACACCACTGGAAGAGCAATATGTCATAGACGCACTGCGAAACAGTAAACTGTCAGGGGACGGAAAATATACAATGCGCGTATATGAACAAATGAGAGAGCGATTTGGCATTGAAACGATGCTGCTGACAACGTCGGGGACAACCGCCTTGGAAATGGCATCCATCCTGATTAATTTATCACCGGGTGATGAGGTGATAGTTCCCTCGTTTACGTTTTCATCTACCGTAAATGCATTTCTGCTACGAGGTGCGAAACCGGTATTTTGTGACATTCGTGAAGATACATTTAATATGAATGAAGCCCTTATCGAGGGATTGATTACAGAGAAAACAAAAGCGATTTATTGTGTGGATTATGCAGGGATTCCGTGTGAAATGAGTATAGTCAATTCGATTGCCGCACAGCGTGGACTGTTTGTAATTGAGGATGCTGCACAGGCAGTAGGATCGACTTATCAAGGACACTATGCCGGAACTTTATCCGAATTTGGCTGTTATTCTTTTCACGAAACAAAAAACTATGCAATGGGCGAAGGCGGCGCTATTGTTTTGAATAAGGAGAAGTATCTTGAACGTGCAGAGATTATTCGGGAAAAAGGGACAAACCGACGTCAGGTGTTAAAAGGATGGACGGACAAATATACCTGGCACGATATAGGCTCATCTTTCCTACCGTCCGACTTGCTGGCTGCGATACTTTGCGCCCAGCTAGATCGTTACGATGAGATTCTCTCAAAACGTATGTCGATTTGGAACACATATCACGAACAGCTCAAGCCATTAGAACAGGCGGGTAAATTGCGCCGCGCTATCATTCCGGAAAATGTACGTCATAACGGACACATGTATAATATCGTATTGCCAGATGATATTGTTCGTACGCGCTTGGTTGAAGGACTGAAGAAAAACGGTATAATGTCGTATATTTGTTATGTGCCGCTGCACTCATCTCCAATGGGAAGAAAATTGGGCTTTCACGCAGAAGATTGTCCGGTTACAGAAGCCCTTGGCGCGCGTACGCTGCGGCTGCCGTTGTATGCGGATATGACGGTATCGCAGGCGGAATATGTGACAGAAACTATAAGTAAACTGCTTTAAATGAAACTAAAATGTTGGAAAGCGCTATAATTTTATGAAAAAAATTTTCTCTGTTGTGATACCAGTATATAAGAACGAGAAGAACTTGCCAATCACAATCCCATATATTTTGGAGCAGGCTCCCATGCTTTTTCCGAAATTCCAGTTGGAACTGATTCTGATAAATGATGGATCGCCGGACCATTCACTGGAGATTATGAAGAAATTCCAGAAGGAGTTTCCAGAAACGATTCGCATTGCAAGCTTTGTGCATAATTTCGGACAGGAAAACGCAACGGATTACGGTATCCGTATTGCAAAAGGGGATGCTGTTGGTGTAATCTCCGCTGACCTTCAGGATCCATTTGAGCTGTTTCCTGATCTGTTGAAGGGGCTGGAGGACGGACATGATATGGTTTGTGCGGTTCGGGAGAGACGGGATGAAAAGGGGGTTGGCGTTTTTTTTGCAAAAACGACTCATCGACTAATCAAGCGGTTCATTAACAGCCAGTATCCAGCAGGTGGTTATGACTTTTTTGTGATGAATCGTGAAATGGCAGACCGATATTTACAGGTGCAGGAAAAAAACGGGAATATGGCACTGACTTTGCTTTGGGCCAGTAGTTCTGCGGCATTTATTCCTTATACGCGGCAGAAACGTGAAATTGGCAGTTCCGGGTGGATGTTCTCTATGAAAGTGAAGGCATTTATTGATGCGTTTGTTTCCAATACTTATCTTCCGTTGCGAGCTATGTCTGTGGGCGGAATGCTGTTTGCCTGCATTGCGTTCTGTATTGCGGTATTGGTGTGTCTTGAGGCTATTTTTATTGGGCGAGACGTACCGGGCTGGTCAAGTCTTTCGCTGCTGATAACCTTTTTCTCTGGGCTGATACTGATGTCGCTGGGAATCATTGGCGAATATCTTTGGCGCATCTTTGACGAGGTTAAGGTCCGTCCACAATATTTGGTTGCTGAATGTTCCCAGGAAGAGGAAAAAGAAACATCAGGAGAGGCAGAAGGACAATGAAATCTCCCTCAATTATGTTGCGTCTCCATTTGTTATTTATACTTTATTCTGTAAGCAATATTTTTAGCAAGCTTGCAGCGAGTGAAGTATTTCTCAGTGTTCGCTTTTGCATCAATTATTTTATGGCCATTCTTTTTCTTGGTGCCTATGCCATTGGCTGGCAGCAAATTATAAAACGTATGCCACTGACAACGGCTTTTGCAAATAAAGCCGTAACGGTAATATGGGGGCTAATTTTTGGCGCTTTGTGGTTCCAGGAACGAGTAACGGTGGGCAAGCTGTTAGGGGCTAGCCTCGTTGTCTGTGGCGTCGTGCTGTTCGCGCGGGAGGATGGAAAGAATGGGGAAACGTGAATTGCTGCACTGTGGCGTATTGCTGGCTGGAGTATTCCTGAGTGCGGTTTCCCAGGTTCTGCTAAAAAAAGCAGCGCTGCGTCAATATGCATCCCCGTGGCAGGAATACCTGAACCCATTGGTTATTGCAGCCTATATGCTTTTTGTGGGGACGACATTCCTTTCCGTTTTCGCATACCGTGCCGTGCCGCTTTCCCTAGGGCCGGTCCTGGAAGCGACTGGATATCTCTATGTGACGTTTTTCGGCGTTACATTGTTCCATGAATCAATTAGCCATAAAAAATTGTTTGCTTTGGCGTTGATTATTATGGGTATTCTGATTTCGTCTGCTTCTACTTGAAGTTTTCCGGTTAGACGACGCTTTTAAAGAAAGGCAGAGGTTTTATATGAAAGGAATTATTTTGGCAGGTGGCTCAGGGACGCGTTTATACCCTGTGACAAAGGGCGTGTCTAAGCAGGCGCTCCCAGTGTATGACAAGCCGATGATCTATTATCCGCTTTCAACCTTGATGCTGGCGGGAATTCAGCAGATCTTAATTATTTCCACTCCGCGCGATCTTCCCGTTTTTGAGGAAATCTTAGGGGATGGAAGCCAGCTTGGCCTGCGGTTGTCTTATGCGGTGCAGGAATACCCGAAGGGACTTGCGGAAGCGTTTTTGATTGGAGAAGATTTTCTTTCAGGAGAACCAGCAGCACTGGTATTGGGAGACAATATTTTTTACGGATCCTCATTTTCTGAGCTGCTCCAAAATGCCGCAAATTTGACCGAGGGAGCACTAATTTTCGGGTATCCGGTCAATGACCCATCCAACTTTGGCGTGGTCGAGTTTGACGCACAGGGGCGGGCGCTTTCTTTGGAAGAAAAGCCGGATAAGCCCAGGTCTGGATATGCTGTTCCCGGATTGTATTTTTACGATGGCCATGTGGCGGAGATTGCAAAACAGATAAAGCCATCTGCACGTGGTGAGTTGGAAATCACTGCCGTCAATAACGTCTATCTGGCACAGGGACTTTTAAAGGCAGAGTTGTTCCCACGCGGTATGGCATGGCTGGATACAGGTACATATGACGGCCTTTTAGAAGCGGCGCGATTTGTCTCCATCATACAGAAACGGCAGGGCTTGTATATTTCTTGCATTGAGGAGATTGCTTACCGCAGGAAATATATTGATCGAGAGCAGCTGCTTCAGCTGGCGAAGCCTATGCAGAAAACGGAATACGGTCAATACCTGATAAAAATTGCGGAGGAAAGCGTATGAAGAACATATTGGTGACTGGCGGAGCGGGATTTATTGGATCAAATTTTATCCAGTATATACTGGATGAGCAAAAGGATATCCTTTTGCTGAACCTGGATTTTTTAACCTACGCTGGAAATCTTGAGAATCTGAAATCGGTGGAAAACGATCCGCGTTATTATTTTGTAAAAGGCGATATCCGTGATCGCCCACTGGTAAATCAGCTGTTTGACGATTATCAGTTCGATACGGTTGTTCATTTCGCAGCGGAGTCCCATGTTGACCGCAGTATCAGCGAACCGGAGGTGTTTTTATCTACAAACGTTCTGGGAACACAAGTTTTACTGGATGCGGCAAAAGCGCATTGGAATCTGGAGCCGGAGAATAAATACTGCCATGAATATCGTCCCGGTGTTCGTTATTTGCAGGTCTCGACCGACGAGGTTTACGGTGCGCTTGGCAAAACAGGAATGTTTACAGAAGAAACGCCATTGTCACCGAACAGCCCCTATTCCGCATCCAAGGCTTCTGCAGACTTGCTGGTGCGGGCATATCATAAAACCTATGGACTGCCGGTTAATATCACTCGTTGTTCCAACAATTATGGCCCTTATCAATTTCCTGAAAAGTTAATCCCGTTAATGATCCATAATGCGCAAAACGATATACCTCTTCCGGTTTATGGTGACGGGATGCAGATCCGCGATTGGCTGCATGTAAAAGATCATTGCTCGGCAATCCATACTGTTTTGAAAAAGGGAGTGTCCGGTGAAATTTATAACATTGGCGGCAACAACGAAAAAGCGAATATTGAGATTGTAAAGCTCATTTTAAGAGAATTGAAGAAACCAGAAAGCTTAATCACTTACGTGAAGGATCGCCCTGGGCATGATCGGCGATATGCGATTGACCACATGAAGATCACATCAGAGCTTGGATGGAAGCCCGCGTATACGTTTGAACAAGGCATTGAGGAAACCATTCAATGGTACATGCTCAACTGGGAATGGATTGATCGGATCACAAGCGGAGCGTATCGGAATGTCTAAAAATATACACTGTATGAAAACCATGCGGGAATGTCTTGGCACCATGGTACCGGGGTCTTGGCGTATGCTGGCTGGAGTATTTTTGCTGAATGTGATTTTTTTCCCAGTTTTTCTCTCTTCTTGCCTTTTTTTCATCAATGTTCCCGTGCAAGAATGGACCTTCCCGTTTGCGATCATCGCAGCGGGGGGATTCTCTTGCCTGCTTGCGGGGAGGGATTACCGGAAAATGGGCATTTCCATTGCATTTGGGGTTCTTTGCCTGACTGTGATACTGTTGTTGTGCACACATACATACGATTTCAGTTGGGATGGGAATACCTACCACAAGAGCATAATCGCGCTTCTGAAAGACGGCTGGAACCCTTTGCAAGAAACATTTTATTCCTATGCGGAGCGTTTCCCATTCTTGTCATCGGCAAAGGAGACTTGGTTTGACGCCTATCCCAAAGGGACGGAACTGTGGGCGGCTACTGTTTATGCATTCTTGGGGAATATAGAGGCGGGGAAAGCGTTCAACTTCCTGTCCGGAGCGGCGCTCCTTCTGATCCTGTGGGAAATCCTGATGGAAACCGCAAGGCTGAAAAGGGGGCAGGCGTTCCTGTGCGCGGCAGTTTTTTCGATCAATCCCATCCTTTCTATCCAAGGGCTGACTTATTACAACGATGCGTTCTTATGGGAAATGCTCCTGCTGTTTATCGCGTCATTGCTTTATCTGACACTGTTTGAGGATGGCCGTTATCGACAGATTTTCTGTTATTCCGTTTTTGTGAGCATCAATATTGGATTCAATACCAAGTTTTCGGCGGTCATCTTCTTTGGAATGATCGGGCTTTCCTTTTTTGGTTTTTGGATGGTCGAAGAGCTGCGCGCTGCGGATTTCCGTACCGCATGCGGAAAGGTTTCTGGACGATTTTTCCTGCTTGCCTGTAGTGTTATATCTGGGCTTGAGTTGACGGGTGCAACATCCTATATCATCAATACCGTCCGTCATCATAACCCGTTTTACACCATGATTGGAGAAGGATCTACCGAGCTGATTACCCTACACATGCCTGTTTCCATGAAGGGGTTGCCGCACGCAGTCCGGTTTGTCGCTTCCCTGTTTTCCAAAGTAAGCAATGATACTGCCGTTGAGGCGATTCAGTGGAAGCTGCCTTTTCAGTTTTATTCGGAGGAATTTCTTTACGCGCAAATGGAGGATACCCGAGTTGCCGGATGGGGGATTTTCTTCAGCGCCATTTTCCTGCTCAGCCTATTCTGCATCGTATGGCATTTTATCACAGTGCAGACTGGTTCCAAACGGCTTTTCCGACTGGTTTGTATGCTTGCGGCATTATCGGCTATTTTTGTTGCCGTTGTTCCGGGAATGTGCTGGGCGCGCTATTTCGTTGGCCTATTCTTTTGGATAGGGGCGGCAATGGTGATCTTATGTACCAGGATGAGTAGATCTGTCTCACAAAGTGCCATGTGCGGCATTTTATTGGGTGCAATGGTAACGTTGTGCGTGTTGAATATGTCTCCATCCATCGGCCGCAATTGGAAGGAAATCCAGAATTACAAAGCCATACGGCAGGAATTAAGCAGGTTGAAGGAGTTATCCGAGGTTGGTGAACTCCAGGTTAGTTTTGCAGGTGATACTACGTTTTACGGACGCTTTTTTAATCTAATGGATGAAGGCATTACGGAATTCCGGTTCCAGGAGGAGGAAGCGCCAGACGCGATGCCAATATTCCCTTCCCGGCAGCTCCTGTATTCTGTGTCGGGGCCGGAACACTTAGCGGAATATATTCGCAGACTGGACACTGACCGGTATCTGATTTTCATTGCCGCAAAGGATGAAGCAAGCGCCGCGATCACAGGTGCGCTGGCGGAAGCGATGCAGACGTTGGGACTTGAATTCGACATGCAGGATGCCTATCGATGTTCGTATCTTGCCATTTCAGACGGCAGTGCGATATATGAGGAAAAAAAAGAGGCTGAGATTTCATGCAGCATGGATGTGGGCGGCGTTTCGGTTTTCATGCGGAGCGGTGGCTATCTGGAAGGGGACGTTGCGTCTATTATGCTGGACGGTGTCGAATATGCCAAAAATAGGCGTGGACTGAACCTTGTAGTATACAATAAAGAGAAGCAATATGTAGTGGACAGCATTTATGTGGACTTGTTCACGGATGACAAGGTATGCAGGTGAATATTGAAGCGTTCCCGGTAAACGGTTATCCAAAGGCAATAAGGAGGATCTTATGACGTTCCAGGTATCGAAATGTTCCGTACGAGATATTGTAAAGCTCATGCGGCCCAAGCATTATTTGAAAAACCTGTTGTTGTTTGTACCCATAATCTTTTCCAGGAGGTTGCTGGAGGGGGTGGCATTTTTTCAAGTCTTGATTGGGTTTGGCGCATTTTCCCTGCTCTGCTCGGCCGTTTATATTCTGAATGATATCCGGGATGTGGAGTCTGATCGACAGCATGTGGTTAAGCGGAACCGCCCTATCGCAGCAGGGAGGGTCAGCATACCGGTCTCATTGGTTTTGGCAGGCGCTTGTATAGGCTTATCCGTCTTCTTGGATATCTGTATCGTGGAATCCGGGGCAGATAGTTTCTTTCTGTTGCTGCTGTATTTTATGGTAAACCTGAGTTACAGCATGGGCCTGAAACACATCCCGTTTTTAGATATTTTCTTGTTGGTACTTGGCTTTTTGATTCGGGTGTTATATGGGGCAGCTATTATTGACGAAAGCGTATCAAACTGGGTGTCACTGGCTGTCATTTCGCTTTCATTTTATCTGGGCTTGGGGAAGCGTCGGAATGAACTGAAAAAATCGGGTGGTGTCATAATATTGTTGAACAATCTAATTTTCTTCCAAAGAAATACGTATTAATGAAGGTGCCAATGACAGCCATATGGATTTCTTTATTTTTTGAAAAACAGATTGTCTTACGAGCGAGTCTTTTGATACGCGTTCTTAAGGTCAAATGATCTCTTTCGATTTGCTGTGTATCTTTCTTACCGGTGATCAGTCGATTCTCTGAAATTCTATCTTTATAAGCGTAATTATTATCCGCATAAACTGTCTTGATTGAATATGGTTCAAGCAATTTCAAAAGTTCGTCTAAGTATTTATGTTCACGTGTACCGAAAACATAGGCTAATGGTGTATTTGTTTCATGATCTATTGCCCACCACAGCCAAAGTTGATGTTTCTTATCGTGATAAAAGCTCCACATTTCGTCCATCTCTATGGACAATCCATCAAGTTCTGCCCCTAATACATTGCAAATCTCTATCTGTATGGGTTTATCAGTTCCATGATTTAATAGATATTCCTCATTCACTGGTTTTGCAAATTTTTTCGTTTTTTTAAAACATCTGTTACTGTATTTGGTGAAATGCGCAATATACGTCCGGTATCCCGTGTGCCCGCCCCATTCATTGCCATATCAATTATTTTTTCTTTTGTTCCAGGCTTACTAGCATTATTTTTATATTCTAGTTGAAATGTCTTATGTGAGCATGCTTTGTTTCGGCACAAATATCTCTGCGCACCGGTGCTGCTTTTTCCGTATAATGACACTTCTTCACTTCCACAATATGGGCACTTGACCACTGCTGTCGCCATTTCATTTTTCTCCCGTTTTTCTTTTATTGTACCATACTTATTCTTTGATTTCAACAAAATCATGACACTGCC
>CAJUSB010000039.1 GCA_910589115.1 uncultured Clostridia bacterium
AAAGGAAGGATGAAATCGAAAATGGTTTTCTTTTGAGTTTCACGGATTCAGGAAACAGTTATCAATGCACCCAAACCCCCGTCCCGCCCGCAGGCGAAAGGGAGATGCGGCAGCATCTCGGGGTCTGGGGCGTGAGTCCCAGCGGGAGTCCAGAGGGCAGAGCCCTCTGGCGCTGTCCGCGCAGGACGCCGCCCCGGCGAGGGGTGCCCGCCGCATAGGCGCGGGTGCAGGGCAGAGCCCTGCCGCTGTCCGCGCAGGACGCCGCCCCGGCGAGGGGTGCCCGCCGCATAGGCGCGGGTGCAGGGCAGAGCCCTGCCGCTGTCCGAGTAGGACGCCGCCCCGGCGAGGGGTGCCCGCCGCATAGGCGCGGGTGCAGGGCGGAGCCCTGCCGCTGTCCGCGTAGGACGCGCTCCCGTCAAGGGACGCTTTAGACAGACGCGGCTTCTGCCTGTTCGGCCGTTTCTACCGGCACCGCACGGAAACCCTTGTCGATCTTGCGCGCAAAGCCCGTCAGCGTTTTTCCCGGCCCGATTTCACAGCCGGTTGTGAAGCCGTCCTGTATCGCAGTACGCAGCAATACCGTCCAGCGTACCGGCGAAATCATGTGCTTTTCCAAATGTACCGGCAGATTGTCCGGCAGAAGCCGTCCGCCTGTCAAATTGGTGTAAACCGGTATTTCAGGTGCACCGAAAGAGATTCCTTCCGCAAACTCGCGCAGCTGTGCCGCAGCCGCCTGCATCAGCGGTGTGTGGAATGCGCCGCTTACCGCCAGCGGCATGATCCGCCGCGCACCTGCCGCACGGCACCTTTCCGCCGCCGCATCAACCGCCTGCCGCTCACCCGCAATCACCAGTTGGCCCGGACAGTTGTAATTTACCGGCAGTACCACGCCTTCCGCCTCCCGGCAGGCCTGCTCGACGGCCTCATCTTCCAACCCGAGCACCGCCGCCATGCAGCCATCCTGCGCATCTGCCGCCGCCTGCATCAGCTGCCCTCTCCGGCGCACCAGACACAGCCCGTCTGACAACGTTAACACACCCGCTGCTACCAACGCCGTATATTCTCCCAGCGAAAAGCCTGCCGCTGCATCAAAGCCCACGCCACGCTCCTTTAACATTGCAAGCGCCGCCAGAGAGTGCGTAAAAATTGCAATCTGTGACAGCTCCGTCCGCGCCAGCTCGTCCGGCGTGGAGTCCCGGCAAGCTGCCAGCACGTCAAATCCAGCCGCTTCGCCTGCTGCATCAAATATCGCTTTTGCCGCTGTACTTTGTTCTGCCAGGTCTGCGCCCATACCCGGATGCTGCGCACCTTGCCCTGGGAAAAGTGCCAATCCGTATCTCATAAAATTTACCTCATTTGTGAAAAATTCAGTACGGAATTTCTTGACATCCCGCCCGCGCTTCTATTATAATAATATCAGATTAGTTTGTCAATCAAATTATTTCGGAATTTATTTTTCGTACAGCAAGATTGACACCATACAAGGATTGGGAAATAAATAGCCATGCCGCCCGCTTTGCCGCGCGGCATGGTTTGGAAAAGGAGTGTGCGCTTTGGGCAGCAGGATCACCGGCTTTGGCGCGTATTTACCCCCGGAGGTGCTGACAAACAGCCAGCTTGAGGCACTTGTTGACACCAATGATGAATGGATCGTACAGCGCACCGGCATCCGGGAACGTCGTGTTGCGCAGGGCGAGGGCACGGCTGCGCTTGCGGAAAAGGCCGCACGCAAGGCGCTCGCCGACGCGGGCCGCCGTCCGGAGGAGCTTGACCTCATCATCACGGCGACGGTCACGCCCGACTGCTTCACGCCGTCGGTGGCCTGTATGGTACAGGCCGGGCTGGGGGCAGTGCATGCAGCAGCCTTTGATATCAGTGCAGCCTGTTCGGGCTTTGTATATGCGCTGGATATCGCCGACAGCTTCCTTCGGACAGGCAAATTCCGCACGGCGCTGATTATCGGCGCCGAAACATTGAGCCGTATTATTGATTATTCCGACCGCTCGACCTGTATCCTTTTTGGTGACGGCGCGGGTGCGGCTGTAGTCGAGGCTTCCGAAAAGGAGGGCGTTTTGTCCACCTGCCTTTGGGCCGATGGTGCGGGCGGCGGCGTGCTGCGGGCACAGGCCTTGCCGCAGAATGAAGACCCCTTCGGGGAGCGCCCGCCGCAGGAGCTTGCAAGGCGGGCTGTTTCCATGGCGGGCGGTGAGGTGCTGCGCTTTTCGCTTTCGATTGCGCCGCGTGTGATGGATGAGGCACTCTCCCGCGCCGGGCTTACGATAGCAGATATTGATTGGGTGGTTCCGCATCAGGCGAACAAACGCATTATCAGCGGCATTATCCGCCGCTATCATTTACCAGAAGAAAAAGTATACGTAAATATTGACCGCTGCGGCAATACCTCAAGTGCGACCATTCCGGTCTGCCTTGCCGAGATGCGGGAGCGCGGGCTGCTCGCACCCGGGCAGCGGCTGCTGCTGGCGGGGTTTGGCGGCGGCCTGACGGCGGCTTCAGCAATCATACAATTATAAGGGGATAAGGGACATGAAGACAAGGCTAACCGAACTTTTAGGGATCGAATATCCGGTGATCCAGGGCGCTATGGCTTGGATTGCTGAGCACCGGCTTGCGGCGGCGGTCAGTGAGGCTGGCGGGCTCGGCATTATTGCCGGGGGTGCAGCCCCGGCCGATGTGATCCGGGAAGAGATACGCCAGGCACGCGGGCTGACGGACAAGCCGATCGGCATGAACATCATGCTTTTGTCGCCGAATGCAGATGACCTTGCACAGCTGGCGATTGATGAAAAAATTGAGGTATTGACAACCGGTGCCGGTAACCCCGGCAAATATATGGAGGCATGGAAAGCTGCGGGTATCCGGGTTCTGCCGGTCGTTGCTTCGGCTGCGCTGGCAAAGCGCATGGAGCGTGCCGGTGCGGATGCCGTCATTGCCGAGGGCATGGAGGCCGGTGGGCATATCGGCGAGACAACAACAATGGCGCTGCTGCCGCAGGTAGTGGACGCAGTCTCGATTCCGGTAGTCGGCGCGGGCGGCGCGGCGGATGGGCGCGGCATGGCTGCTATGCTGGCGCTCGGCGCGGAGGGCGTGCAGTGCGGCACGGTTTTCCTGACGGCTGATGAATGCGTTGTCCATGAAAAATATAAGGAAATGATATTGAAGGCGAGCGATATTTCGACCGTAGTCACCGGTCGGCCGAGCGGGCATCCGGTGCGTTCGCTCAAGTCTCCGATTTCGCGCGAATGCCTTGCGCTGGAAAAGGCGGGGGACGACCGTTCGCTTGAGGAGCTGGAGGCCATCACCGCAGGTGCGTTACGCCGCGCGGTGCAGGACGGTGATTGGCAGAAGGGCACATTTATGGCAGGACAGGTTTCCGGCATGGTGAATAGCCGCCGTCCCTGCCGGGAGATTGTGCAGGGTATGGCCGCAGAGGCGGAGGCGCTTCTCACTGCGCTTGCGGCACGGTTTGGAAAAGGGGTGTAAGCATGGCGACAGCGATTGTGACCGGCGCTTCCCGGGGCATCGGGGCGGCGATTGCGCGTGAGCTTGCTGCGCACGGGCATGATGTAGCGGTCAACTGTGCAGGTTCGCTGGAACGGGCGGAGGCTGTTGCGGCGGAATGCCGGGAAAAGGGTGTCCGCGCACAAGCAATGGCCTGGGACGTATCTGATTTTGCGGCGTGTCAGGCAGCGGTCAAGGAGATTAAGGAAGCGCTTGGCGTGCCAACGATTCTGGTCAACAATGCGGGTATCACGGCGGACGGCCTGCTGATGCGCATGAAGGAAGAGCAGTTTGACAAGGTGCTGCGCGTCAACCTGAAAGGCACTTTTAACATGATGCAGGCCTGTTCTGCGCTGATGGTGCGTGCAAAAACCGGGCGGATCATCAACCTTTCGTCGGTTGCGGGCGTGATGGGCAACGCGGGGCAGGTAAATTACGCGGCCAGTAAGGCGGGCGTAATTGGCATGACCAAATCGGCGGCCAAGGAGCTGGGCGTGCGCGGTATTACGGTGAATGCGATTGCGCCGGGATTCATTGCGACTGACATGACTGATGCACTGCCCGCAGAGGTGCGGGAAAAGGCGGAGAAGCAGATAGCATTGGGCCGGTTCGGCAGGCCGGAGGAGATCGCGGCGCTCGCGGGCTTTCTGGCGTCGGATGCAGCGGGCTATATTACCGGGCAGGTGATCGTAGCTGACGGCGGGCTCGGCTGAACGGGGAAGGAGAGGCACATGGAAAGAGTAGTCATTACCGGGATGGGCGCGGTGACGCCGGTCGGGAACGATGTAGGCAGCTTTTGGGACAGCCTTGTCAGGGGCGTCTGCGGGATTGCGCCGATTACGCGCTTCGACACGTCCGACTTTAAGGTGAAGGTTGCGGCTGAGGTCAAGGGGTTTGATATGGCGCGGTATCTGGAGCCGCGCGAGGCCAAGCGCATGGACGGTTTTTGCCATTATGCGCTGGCAGCGGCGCAGGAGGCAGTCGAGCAGGCCGGACTGGCTGCGGGCAGTTTTGATCCATTCCGTGCGGGGGTGATTTTTGGTTCGGGCGTAGGCGGCTTGTCCGTGGTAGAGGCCGAGGTGGAAAAAATGGGCGGCAAAGGCCCTTCGCGGGTCTCACCGCTGTGCATTCCGATGATGATCGGAAACATGGCGGCGGCGCATATTTCCATGCGGTTTGGATTCCGTGGGGAGAGCTTCTGCCCGGTGACGGCGTGTGCCACAGGGAACCATGCGATTGGCGAGGCGATGCGGGCCATCCGGCATGGTTATCAGGATGTGGTTATTGCAGGCGGTACGGAGAACGCGATTACGCGGGTCGGGATGGCGGGCTTCCAGAACATGAAAGCGCTGTACACGGGGGATGACCCGCTGTCGGCCTCAATCCCGTTTGATGCACGGCGTTCGGGCTTTGTTATGGGCGAGGGCGCAGGTGCGGTCGTTCTGGAAAGCCTGCGTCATGCGCAGGCGCGTGGTGCGAACATTCTCTGTGAGGTTGCCGGATACGGCGCTTCATCTGATGCATATCACATCACTAGCCCTGACCCGGAGGGCGAGGGTGCGGCGCATGCGATGCGGGCGGCGATAGCGGACGGGGGTCTGACCCCGGCGGACATCACTTATATTAACGCGCACGGCACATCCACGCCGCTGAACGAAAAATACGAAACGGTCGCGATCAAGAAAGCGCTTGGCGAGCATGCCCAAACGGTACACATTTCATCGACCAAATCAATGACGGGTCATCTTTTGGGGGCGGCGGCTGCAATCGAGGCGATTGCCTGCGTCTGCGCCATTCGTGACGGGATCATCCCGCCGACCATCGGCTACAAGGAGCGGGACCCAGACTGTGACCTGGACATCACGCCGAACGAGGCAGTTCGCCTGCCGGTTTCTGCTGCGCTTTCCAACTCTCTGGGCTTTGGCGGCCACAACGCGACGCTGTTGCTCCGGCGGATGTGAGGGGTTACGCCCCTGCGCGGGGAGCGCCCCTACGCGGGGAGCGCCCCTACGCGGGGAGCGCCCCTACGCGGGGAGCGCCAAAGGGCGCTGCCCTCTGGACTCCCGCCATTTTTTCGAGAAAAAATGGAGTAAAAGCTTTTATCCGCCTGCGGGCGGGACGGGGGATTTTTGGTGCGCAGTTTGTTGATTGTACGGCGTGGAACGGCCCGCCAAAAGTCGGGCAGGCCGTTCGGGATTCTTCGTTGAAGCCGGTAGGTGTTTGGTTTTTATGACTGGAATTTGCGTCCGGTCGGTTATTATTTTTTCCTGCGGTCAGGAAGTTTTGCCGCTTGCTGCCGTTTCGTCCCGCCGTCCTTTTGGCGGGCGAAACAGTACGCATTCAGGGGCAGCGGGGCGCCCATTCCCCGCCGCAGCGGAGGAAGGGCTTCCAAAGGGACTGGTCCCTTTGGCGCTGTCTGCGTAAGACCGCCCGCCGCGCAGGCGAACAAAACGGCAGTTTCCAGCCGTATGAATGAAAAGAAGGTATAGCGGAATGCAGGATATCAAAGTGTTTTTAGAGCTGATGGATGCAGTGGCGGCACGAGGCTTCGCAGAGTTTGAACTTGAGACGGATGATTTTAAGATCAAGCTAAAACGGGCTGGCGCCGATGTGGCGGCGATTCCGGCCGCTCCGGCAGTGGCTTCCGCCTCCGCTTCGGCAGCGGTGGCAACTGCGGCAGCAGCAGTACAGGTTCCGGCAGCGCCCGCCATTCCGGAAGGGCGCACGGTTGAGGCTCCCTTGGTCGGCATCTTTTACGCCGCCCCTGCGCCGGAAGAGCCGCCCTTTATTGAGGTCGGCCAGGCGGTCAAAAAGGGGGATACACTCTTTATTATAGAGGCAATGAAGACAATGAATGAAATTCCCGCCCCCTGTGACGGTATCATCAGCCATGTCCTGGCACAGTCGGGCGATATGGTAGAATATGGCCAGGTTGTGGTCGTGATGGAGGAAAAGCAATGACGCTGAACCGTGAAGAAATCGAAAAGATTATTCCACACCGTGCCCCCATGCTGCTGGTGGACCGGATTACTTCGCTGACCGATGAGGAGGCCTCCGGTGAGCTCGATGTGCGCGAGGACGCCATGTTCGTCCAGGGGCATTTCCCGGGGAATCCGGTCATGCCCGCGGTGTTTGAACTGGAAGCCATTGCTCAGGTGGGCGCGGTTGCAATCCTTTCCCGGCCGGAGTTTCGGGGGAAAACGGCCTATTATGCGTCTATCGATAAGGCCAAATTCCGGCGGATGGTCCGGCCCGGCGATATACTGCGCATGACGGTGCGGCTGACAAAAATTCGCGGGGCATTCGCGGTTGCAGAAGGGGCTGCCTATGTGGGTGACGAGCTCGCCGCACAGGCGGAGATTAAATGCGCAGTCAGTGAGTGAGCTTTCCTGCGGTGGTATGGATAGGGTTTTGACAGTCCCTGTGAAGGGGCGTTCGATTTTTGACAGGGCGAGGAGCGTCAGGGTATGTTTGACAAGGTTTTAATCGCGAACCGCGGCGAAATTGCGGTGCGGATCATCCGGGCCTGCCGTGATCTTGGCGTTGTCTCGGTGGCAGTCTATTCAGAAGCTGACAAGGAGGCGCTTCATGCGCAGATTGCGGATGAAGCAGTTTGCATCGGGCGCGCTCCCGCGTCGGAAAGCTATCTGAATATGCAGAATATTATTGCGGCAGCGACCGCTGCCGGTGCGCAGGCCATTCATCCCGGCTTTGGCTTTCTGTCAGAAAATGCGTCGTTTGCGTCGCTGGTGCAGGAGAACGGGCTGGTATTTATCGGCCCGCGCCCGGAAACCATTGCACTGATGGGCGATAAGGCAGAGGCCAAGCGGCAGGCCATTGCGGCAGGGGTTCCGGTAGCGCAGGGAAGCGATGGCGTTGTTTCCGATTTTGCAGAGGCAAAGCAAGAAGCCGCCCGGATTGGTTATCCTGTTATGCTGAAAGCGTCTTCCGGCGGCGGCGGGAAGGGAATCCGGATCGCCCGCGATGAAGAGGGCTTGAAGGCTGCTTATGACAGTGCTGCCGCCGAAGCGGAGGCGAATTTCGGAGATGGCAGGCTTTATCTTGAGCGGTTTGTCGAGAATCCGCGCCATATTGAGGTCCAGGTGCTGGGGGATGCTTATGGGAATGTAGTCCATCTGTTTGACCGGGAGTGCTCCATTCAGCGCCGCCATCAAAAGCTGATTGAGGAAGCGCCGTCAGTCTTTGCCGGGTTCGCGGAGGACGGCCTGCGCGAGCGTATGTGTGAGGCCGCCGCCGCGCTGGCCCGGCAGGTTGGATACCGCGGTGCAGGTACCGTAGAATATCTGGTGGATGCGGACCGGAATTTCTATTTTTGCGAAATGAACACCCGTATTCAAGTGGAGCACGCTGTGACCGAGCAGGTGACTGGGATTGATCTGGTATGTGCCCAGCTGCGGATCGCGGCAGGAGAGGCACTCTGGTTTACGCAGGAGGATGTGCCGCTGCTGGGTCATGCGATTGAGTGCAGGCTGAATGCCGAAGACCCTGCGCGTGGTTTTGCACCCTGTCCGGGAAAAATAGAGGCGATGCATTTGCCGGGCGGCGCAGGGGTGCGCGTGGATACGGCAGCTTATCAGGGCTGTACGATTCCGCCATATTATGATTCGATGATTGGCAAGCTGATTTGTTCAGGCAGTACGCGGGAGCAAGCGTCTGCACGCATTTGCCGTGCACTGGCGGAGACGCTGTTTGACGGCGTGACGACTTCGGCAGACTATGCCATGCAGATTTTAAGTTCAGACCGTTTCCGGCTTGGTGATTTCCATACCGGTTCGCTGGAAAACGGGGATTTCGATTTTAACAGGGAAGGGGAGCCTGACGCGTGCTGATTGACCTTTTTCAAAAGACCCGCCTGACCTCTATGCAGATGAAGCGGCAGGCAGCGGAGGAACGTCCGGATATCGTCTGTAAGGGCTGCGGTAAGAAGCTGAATGCACGTACCTATGGGCGGAATCTGTATGTTTGTCCCTATTGCGGGCGGTATAGCCGGCTGCTGGCGCGTACCCGTATCCGGCAGGTCGCGGACAAGGACAGCTTTCACGAGCTGGATGCCGGGCTGCGTTCGCTTGACCCGCTGGGGTTCCCGGGTTATCCGCAGAAGCTGGCAGCACTGGCCGAAAAAACCGGCATGAATGATGCAGTCATTACCGGGGAATGCACAATCGGCGGGGAAGCAGCCTGCATTGCGGTGATGGACAGCCATTTTATGATGGCTTCCATGGGCAGCGTGGTCGGTGAAAAGCTGACGCGTTTGTTTGAACACGCGGCACGGAAACATTTGCCGGTCATTGTCTTTACGGCTTCGGGCGGCGCACGGATGCAGGAGGGAATGTATTCGCTGTTGCAAATGGCTAAGGTCTCCGGAGCGGTCGAGCGGCACAGCCGCACGGGCGGGCTTTATATCACGGTATTGACCGACCCGACAACGGGTGGCGTGACGGCTTCTTTTGCGAGCCTCGGGGATATCATTTTAGCGGAGCCACATGCAACAGTCGGGTTTGCCGGACGGCGCGTGATTGAGGGTACGATCGGTGAGACTTTGCCTGATGATTTCCAGTCGGCGGAATTCCTGCTGGCGCACGGGTTCTGCGATGAAATCGTGCCGCGCAACCGCATGAAACAAAGGTTAGCTGCGCTGCTCAAGCTGCACGCCGCACCGAAGAAAAGGAGGGCGAAGGGATGAAAAAGGCAAGCGAGCGGATGGCAGTCATCCACGCGCCCAAACGCCCGCATATCGGGGAAATCATTGGTACGGTTTTTGAGGATTTCATAGAGCTGCACGGTGACCGCTGCTATGGCGATGACCCGGCTATTTGTGCAGGGATCGCAACACTGAACGGTCAGCCGGTGACGGTGATCGGACATCGGCACGGCGCGAGCACCGAAGAAAATATCCGTGCAAACTTTGGCATGGCGCACCCGGAGGGTTACCGGAAGGCGCTGCGCCTTGCAAAGCAGGCGGAGAAGTTTGGCCGTCCGGTGATTTGCCTGGTGGATACGGCAGGCGCTTTCTGCGGCGTTGGCGCGGAGGAGCGCGGGCAGGGAGAAGCGATTGCGCGGAATCTATATGAATTCATGGCGCTGCGCACGCCGGTTATTTCCATTATTACCGGGGAGGGCGGCTCGGGCGGCGCATTGGCGCTGGCAGTTGCCGACCGGGTGCTGATGTTGGAAAATGCGCTGTATTCGGTGATTTCTCCGCGCGGGTGCGCGTCCATCCTGTGGAAGGACGCCAGCCGGGAAGGGGAGGCTGCCGATACGCTGCGGATTACTGCGGAGGATTTGTTTTCTTTTGGCATGATAGAGGGCATTATCCCTGAACGGGGCAGTATCCCTAAAAATATCAAGCGTGCGCTGGAAAGCGTGATTGCAGACCTGTCCAAAGAGGAGAATTTGGACACGCTGCTGGAAAAACGGTATCAGAAATTCCGTAAAATCGGTGTTTTCGCAGAGAATACCGGGGAAAACGGATTTTCATAAACAGGCTTGCACGGGTGCTGTGCGACAGCAGCATATCCGGGCAGGCGGAAGAAAAAACAATCTGAAAGGAATCTATCACATGTTTGAAAAAATTTGCGCCCTGCTGGCGGACAAGTTCGATGCGGATGCATCCAGGCTGACGGCCGAAACCTCAATCAAGGACGACCTGAACGCGGATTCTCTTGACATTGTCGAGCTGATGATGGACTTGGAAGAGGAATGCGGCATTTCAATTCCGGACGAGGATGCTGTCAAGCTGTCAACGATTGGTGATATCGTTGCTTATATTGAGGAGCATTCTTGACGATCTGCCGAAAAAGCGCACTGCAAAAAAACGGGCGCCGTTTCACAAATCGGTTTGTGAGGCGGCGCCCGTTTTTTATTTTGCTTTATTTTGGTTTTTTAATCCTGGTCTTGCAGGACGACCTGTTCTGCACATTTTTCGGCAGAGGCAAACTTAAAATAATGCACCGGAATATCATAATTCCGTACAACATCCATTATTTTATTGTAAAACTTATGGCTGAGCGAATTGGTTTGCAGCCAGACGATATCCGCGTGACGGATGAGGTCGGTATTGGGCAGCATATTGCGGTCAATAAAGCGGATATCACCGGTCAGCATGGGTTTAATCGCGCGGGCCCAGGAATCGTGGCCGCCGAATACCACCGTGCGTTTGCCGACCGAATAGGGGAATTCGATTCCCGCATCTACCGGGGGCTCGAAATCGCTCTGTTGGCGGAATATGATTTCCCTGAGCTCTGCAAGCTCCCGCCGTTCCTGTCCGGTCTGCTCAAGCAGGGCGGCATATTGGTTTTTGTTGACTTCCGCGTCGCGCAGGGCGCTGTGTATGGCGTGCTTGAGCCTGCTGTTTTCCTGTTTGAGCGCGTCCAGCCGTTCCCGCAGCTGTGCGGCTTCCGCCTGTGATGATGCGATGCCAGGTACTGGCTCGGGCAGGATATCCGCTTCAATTTCTTCTTCGGCTTCGTTTTCAGTGAGTTCCTCTTCCGGCAGTTCTGCCAGGCTCTGCCGCCGGGCTTCGCCCATCAGTACCATGCAGTACAGGAATGGGAGGGTTTTGCTGCCGGTAATGCCGTAACATGCCAGTTCCCCCAGCGCCGCGTCATAGCGGTGAAGCTGCCGGGGCATCAGACAGCCGGTCAGATCATAAATAATCTGTGCCAGATTGTTGCGCTTTTGAAAGTCTGGATCAGCTTTTTTATCAATATAATCCAGATGATACCAATCCGGGATTTCGGGGGTACGCCCACGTCGTGGGCCGCGACGGAGGTTTTGAATGCCGTCTTCACTGGGGTTCCAGATATCGTCGAAACTTTCTTTATAATTGCCGTTGGCCCACGGCAGACAGTTGCCGACATGCTCCATAAGGTTGCCGTTGGCAAAATACAGCCAGGGCAGATCGCTGCCGTTGTCGAGCAGCCAGAGGGCTGCAAAGCATAGCTCATAGGGATCATCCACTTCAAAGCCAGAAAGGATCTCGGCAATTTCCGGGCCGTAAAGCGTCTCAAGGCGTTTGCGCCGTTCGGCTATGTTTGAGACGGTGTCGAAAATAAAATTGTTGATCTCCTCGGTCAGATTATCAGACTGGGTGTCCAGCCGCGAAACCTCGCTGGTGAGAGAATGCACCGTCTGTATCAATGCTTCCGTATTGGGGAATGGACTGGAACGCCTGCTGACCGGTGCGGCGGGTATGGCCGGATACGGGCTGTTGCAGACGGCGGGCGCAGCTTTGGTATGCGAGAGCGCGGTTTGCTGCTCCCTGGCAATCATGCGTGCCCGCTGAAAAATCCGGTCGAAACTTTTTGCGAGCTTTTGTTCCCGTGCGGCGAACAGCGCGCGGCAGCGATAATACCGTTTGACCCATTCCCATAGTTTTTCTTCATAGTGCCGGGCAGCGGCCTGCCGGTCGGCTTCCGGTATCAGCGCCAGGACGGCCTCAAACCGCCGCCGGGAGGGGACGTTCTGATGTTGCGTGCCAGCAGCAGTCCAGCAGTCCGAAAAGATACGGTTTTCAGGTTCGTGCTTTGATTTTGGCCGTTTGTCGGATTCCTGTATTGTGCAGTCCTGGTTACGCCATCGGAGGACGGCTAACATTCCCAGCAAAATACGCTTGCTGTGACAAGCATCCCAAAGCTCAGGCATATATATTTCATCCAGGGTTTCGTCATCCTGCGGCAGCAGCGGGAGCAATGCATCCAGCTGTCCGGCGGCTTTGATCCGGTCCAGTATCCAAATAGCAGCACCGGTGGTCAGGTCGAGCCGCTCCTCCTGGATATCCAGAGAGGTAATGGGCGTTGAATTGACGTTTGCCCAGTCCTCGTCCAGCGAAAAGACCTCCGGGATATCGGGGCAAAGGGCGTTGACTTCCTCCCGCAGGCGCGAGTAAGAGGCCAGCGTGGCAGTTATGCGCCGCTTTGTACGCAGCTTGTCAAAATCCAAAAGCGCATAAAATGCGGCATTTCTATGCTTTACACGGCGCAGCTTTTTTGCAATGCCGGAGTAATTTTCAGTCACCATTGCCTTCAGTGTCTGTGGGTCGCTGTAATCCGTCTGCTGCACGGGCGGACGCTGTCCAATTAAATCCTCCAGTTTGATTTTCATTTTCATTCGTTTTCCATCTTTCCTGTTTTGTAAAGCCTATCCAGCAGTTGGACAGACATCCTATTTTTATATATTATACATGAAATGGCGCTTTTCGGCAATAGTCATATTGCATTTGCAGCTGCGGATATTTTTTCATTTTTCGACAAGCCCGATTGGCTGGAAGTGCAGGCACAAATTCAAATCGGCTCTCTTCGCAAGATTCCTGTGAAGCAAGACAGTAAAACGATAAAGTACACCTTTTACAGCTGTGATTTGGGAATTCGTTTGATAGCCAAATATATCCAATGGTATAAATTTTCTATTTCGTCAAACACTGACACAGAGGTGAACTTTATGGAATCAATCTGGCAAAAAACAACGCAGATCAGTGCCCGGCCTGCGCTGGAGGAAGATATTTCAGCAGAGACTGTGATTATCGGCGGCGGGCTGACCGGCATATTGACGGCGCATTTCCTGACGCAGGCCGGGTATGACACCGTTGTTTTGGAAGCCGGGCGAATCGGCAGCGGGCAGACCGGGCGGACAACTGCAAAAATCACTGCCCAGCATGGCCTGCGGTATACAGAACTGATGGAGCGATTCGGTGAAGAGACCGCACGGGCCTATGCCGCAGCCAATTTGCAGGCGGTGACACAGTACCGGCGGCTTATTGATTCGCTGTCGATCCCGTGTGATTTTGCCGAGGCGCCGGCTTACCTGTACGCATGTGAAGCTCCCGAGCAGCTTGAGAACGAGGCGCATACCTATCAGGTGCTTGGGCTGGACGGCGGGCTGGTGCAGACAAATGAGCTGCCCTTTCCCACAGCGGCGGCGCTCCGGCTGAACGGTCAGGCCCAATTTCATCCCCTTAAATTTTTGAAACACCTTGCAGCGCCGCTGCGTATTTACGAGCACACACGGGCAAGCGCCGTACAGGACGGCGTGGTGACAACCGGCCAGGGCGCTGTCCATGCCAAAAATATTATTTTTGCCTGTCATTTCCCCTTTATAAACCATCCAGGGTATTATTTCATGCGGATGCACCAGGAGCGCAGCTATTGCATTGCCGTACAGGGAGTACCGGCAATCGAAGGGATGTATCTTGGCGTGGACGGCGACCAGCTGTCTTTCCGGCAGGCAGGCGGCTGCGTTCTTTTGGGTGGCGGCGGACACCGCACCGGTGAAAACCGGAAAGGCGGACAGTTTGCAATGCTGGAGGAACGGGCGCGGCAGTTCTGGCCCGGCTGTAAAATTACTGCCCGGTGGTCGGCGCAGGATTGCATCCCGATGGACGGAATCCCATATATCGGACGTTTTTCATCCGATACACCGGATTGGTTTGTTGCAACCGGATTCCAAAAATGGGGGATGACCAGCGTAATGGCAGCGGCACGCATTCTGACCGCGCAGGTACAGGGGGAAACGCCGGAATTTGAGACGTTATTTTCCCCACAGCGGTTCCAGCCCTCGGCATCGGCAGGGGAGCTGTTCCGTAATATGGCGGAAGCCGTCAGAGGCGTTTCACGGACGGCGTTTGGACTGCCGCGGGCGGAGGCGGATGCTTTACCGTTCGGACACGGCGGAATTGTCTCGGTCCACGGCGAAAAACTCGGCGTGTATAAAGCACCAAACGGCGAAATTTTTGCAATCGATCCGCGTTGCCCGCACATGGGCTGTCAGCTGGAATGGAACCCGGATACCCTGAGCTGGGAGTGCCCATGTCATGGATCACGTTTTGATTATCGCGGACGGCTGCTTGATGGCCCGGCGCAGACCGGGCTGACACGTGAGAAGGGATAGACGCAGTGTGCCGTCCAGCCCGCTGTCCTTATGGCGGGCTGGACAGCACCATACAAAAACCCTAAAATAATAAATCAGCCCGGGAACCTCCTGGGCCTTGTTTGAAAATTGTCCGCACGCCCAGCAGCGGGTCTTTTTCCGCCACTCTGCGTTAAATTTTCTTGAAATCCGACAGGATTCCTGCGAAAATCTGCCTTGATTGGCGGAAAAATCCCTCGCCGCCAGGTGCACTTCCAATTATCAAACAAGGCCTAAATAGATCTCATAAAAACATATCTGTAACGTATCACACCCGGCCTGCCCTGCTTTTGGCAGGCCGGGCAGTATGAATGAACGATATGCAGAGCACCGAAGCCCCCGTCCCGCCCGCAGGCGAAGCAGAGATGCGTCAGCATCTCGGGGTCTGGGGCGTGAGCCCCAGCGGGAGTCCAGAGGGCAGAGCCCTCTGGCGCGGTCCGCGTAGGACGCCTCCCCGGCGAGGGGCGCAGGCTGGGTTCTATTCCCGGGGCGCGGGGCGTATAATGGTGCAGGAAGGTGAAAAATATGGCAGTCAATCGCAGAAAAAAACAAGAACCCCTCATTACCGGCGGTGATATCCGCCTGCTGCTTTGCGCAGCACTGTTCCTCGCCGCCGTGATCTTTCGCTACGGCGATGACCCAAGGCTGGATGCCCTCCGCCTGCGCGTTCAGTCCCTGGTGAACGGAAACACAGGCCTTTCCGGAGTGGTCGAGGCCTTTGGCGGAGGAGAAGGCCAGCCCTCCCGTGCAAACACGCCGGAGGACGTTTATTCGCCAGAAGATCAGTTCGTCCAGGCGCTCGCCGAGTCCTCCGGCACCGCCGACGATGTGACCGAAAGGCGAAAAACACGCTATCCCGATACCGTGGATAAAACCCTGTACGTCATGACCTTCGACCATCAGAATCCCGTAGAAGGTACCGTTACCTCGGCTTTCGGCGGACGCGACGATCCCCTGGACGGCGTAAGCGATTTCCACTACGGCCTGGATATCGCCGCGCCAGAAGGCACCCCCATCAGCGCGATCGCCGACGGCGAAGTCCTGGAAACCGGCGTCAGCGCAAGCTACGGCAATTATGCCGTCGTCAGCCATGCGGACGGGTTTACTTCACTCTATGCCCACTGCTCCGAAGTCCGTGCAACTGCCGGTTCCCTCGTGAAAATGGGGGACGAGATCGCTCTCGTCGGCGCTACCGGGCGCGTGACCGGCAACCACCTCCATCTCGAAATCTGGAAGAACGGCCACGCCGTCGATCCAGCCTCCTTTGTCTCTTATGCTTGAAATTACTGACAGCGCTGTCCTGATGCTGTCCGTACTCCTCTTTTGTGACAGCGAAAATTTGCTGCCCGCTTTTCTGGCCGCCGCCGCCCTGCATGAGCTGGGACATATCCTCGCCCTGCTCGCGTGCGGCGGCCACCTGCGGCGGCTGCGCGTTTCTGCCCTCGGGGGCCGCATGGATTGCGCCCTGCCCGAAGGTCAGGGCCGCTGCTTCCTTATCCACCTTGCCGGAGCCGCGATGAATTTCGCGGCATTTGCACTTTTTCGCCCCCTCGGCTGCCCCCGCCTTGCCGGTGCGAATTTTGTACTATTCCTTTTTAACCTGCTGCCGGTCTGTCCGCTCGACGGCTATGCCTGCCTGGAAACCATTTCCGGCAAACGCTCCGCTCCGGCAAGACGGCTGCTGAGTACAGGTTTTGCAATCCTCCTGCTGCTGGCCGGAAGCTACCTCTTTTTCACTGGAAACGGCGTTTCGCTTGCAGCAGCGGGCGCGTTTTTAACTGTTTTTTCGCGTAAAAACTTGCAAAAATACTAGAAATCATGTATAATAGTGGTAACAGGCATTTTGAAGGGGGCGCCACTATGTATCAGGTCGGTGAAAAAATTGTACATCCCATGCATGGCGCAGGGGTTGTAGACGAAATCGTAGAACGTACGATCGACGGGCAAACAGAGCCTTATTATGCGCTGCGGCTTGCGCTTGAGCGCATCCTGCTGTATATCCCGGTCCGCACAAGCGATTCGCTGGGGGTGCGCCCGGTCTGTTCTGCCGAGGCGGCTGGTGAGCTGCTTCATAAGCTTTCAGAGCTGGAGGTCGATCCGACCCTCAACTGGAACCGCCGCTATCGCGAAAATATGGACCGCCTGCGCAGCGGCGACCTGCTGGAAGTCGCCGGGGTCGTAAAGGCTTTGACCCTCCGCGATCGCCGCCGCGGGCTTTCCACCGGGGAAAAACGGATGCTTAGCCTTTCCAAGCAGATCCTGACTTCCGAGCTTGCGCTTGCCCTCGACCGCGAACCCGCTGAGATGACGCGCGAGGTGATAGACCTGCTGTGCCCCCGGGGCCGGCGCGCCAAAAAAGAGGTGAAGGCCGAGGCGGCGCCGCAAAATGATTCAGAGTAAAACATTTCAGGAGCTGTGAGGCATGTTTTTCGGAAAAAAGAAAAAAGAGGCTCCCCGTCCCCGCGTCTGTGCGGTGATCCCGGCAGCCGGTTCCTCCCACCGCATGGGGGGCGAAAATAAGCTGCTGCTCGAGCTGGACGGCGTGCCCGTCCTTGCACATACGCTGGCGGCGTTTGAACGTTGCCAAATGGTTAATGATATCGTCATTGTCGCGCGGGAAACGGACATCGTGCCCTATCACGGGCTGTGCCAGATGTACGGCTTTGAAAAAGTGCGTTCCATCGTGCGCGGCGGGGAGACACGCACCCACTCCGTGCTGGAGGGCGTGCGCAGCTGCCCCGAAGGGACTGACATTGTCGCGATCCACGATGCGGCCCGCCCGCTGGTGAGCGACGCGGTTATCTGCGCCGCAGTCAGCGCCGCAGCCGAGCACGGCGGAGCCGCCCCAGTCGTACCGATGAAAGATTCCGTCAAGCGGATCGCAGACGGACAGGTCGCCGCTGACGTTCCGCGCGAATCCATTGCCGCTGTGCAGACCCCGCAGTGTTTTGCACGCAGCCGCATAGAGTCCGCGTTGGTGCGTGCGATCCGCCGCTGCCTGCCGCTGACCGACGACTGCGCCGCCTTTGAAGCGTCCGGGCTGCCGGTTGCCGCAACAGAGGGGGACTATCGGAATATTAAAATTACAACACCGGAGGACCTGCTGATTGCCGAGGCCCTTCTAAAAAGGTGGGAGGAATAAAAAATGGGTTTCCGTATTGGGCATGGCTATGACGTGCACAGGCTGGTAGGCGGCCGGAAATGTATTCTCGGCGGCGTTGATATCCCGCACGATACCGGGTTGCTTGGGCATTCGGATGCCGATGTGCTTGTACATGCCGTAATGGACGCCCTGCTGGGTGCAGCGGCACTCGGCGACATCGGACAGCATTTCCCGGATCATGATCCGTCCTACGCGGGTGCGAATTCGCTCGACCTGCTCTGGCGGGTTGCGATGCTGCTGCAAAAGCACGGCTATACGGTAGGGAATATTGATGCAACGATCATTGCCCAGGAGCCCAAAATGAAGCCGTATATCTCTACAATGCGAAAAAATATTGCCCATGCAGTCGGTGTAAGCGTGAACTGCGTTTCGGTCAAGGCGACAACAGAGGAAGGGCTTGGCTTCACCGGGGAGCGCTTCGGGATTGCCGCCCATGCGGTCTGCCTGATTGAAAAATAGGCCGGTTCGAGGCCAGGGCAGCCTCTTCCCGTTGCCGCTGCAGCCCGGAATTGGTGATTTTGACGAATCCTGATTGTGATATTTCCAGCCTGCTGCGTTTTTGACAATCCTATTTGCAAAATTTGAGTTTCGGTTGAACCTCTGGAGAAATTTGCTCCAGAGGTTTTTTGCTGTTTTGTTCGTGCAATGTGCAAAAAAATAACGAGACGCGGCGCGTTCTGCAAAATTCAAACGTTTGCTCTGGATTTGTGTAAAATGAACAAAAAATAATATTTTTATTAAGCAGAAACGCACCTTGCAGGCTGTAATTACAGGATGTATAATAAATCCATCGAAATGACGAATTTCATGCCGGTCCGGTTTTTGGCCGGGAGGAAAGGAGGCACAGTGCCTGTCGCCGGAGATACGTCATTTCATCAGCCATGCCCGAAAAACGGTGGATATGCGCCCGGTATTTCAGGGCGTGGCTCCTGACAAAAAGAGAGGAGAAGACAATATGAGTAAGCAACTCAAGCGTTTCTGCTCGTTCCTGCTGGCGGCCGCGATGCTGTTTATGATGGTACCGGCTGTGGGTGCAGTGGACGGCGCAGGTGCCGCTTTCCAGAACGGCCCCTACCTGCTGGCCCCAAAAACGGACAGCATGGTCGTCGTGTGGGAAAGCACAGAGGCTGTTTCATCCACCATTGCTTATGGCACAGATGAAAATGCACTTTCCGAGCCGATCCCGGTAGAGATCAACGCAGACGCCCCGGATTTCCAGGGTAAGCGGATGAACCTCTATCATTACCGGCTGGAAGGGCTGCAGCCCGGCACTCGTTACTATTATGAGGTCCGGCTGGAAGGCGGCGAGACCTGCAAAGCCAGCTTCCGCACTCTGAGCGAGAACCCGGAGGAGATACGCTTGGTATCACTGTCGGATTCCCATATTTTCGCGACACGCGCAGAGCTGGATGCAGCTGTGAAGGACTATGACCCGGATATTATCCTTCACTGCGGTGATATGGTAGAGGGCACCGGCGCACAGGCAGAGCAGTTCAGCTTCTGGTTCCAGGCTGCGATGGAGGATGATTTCATTCATTCTTATCCGGTCGTATATTCCAGCGGCAACCATGACCAGGGCGGCGTTTACTTTGATACCTACATCTATTCGGTGCAGGATGAGGAGTATGGTGCAGAAGTGGCAGGGGACAGCTCGTTCAATTATGGAAACCTGCATATTATCACCATGAATTCCAACCCGTGGGGCCTGTTCCAGTTGAACATGGAGTCAGCCGGTGCGCAGGCAGACGGGGCTACGCTGAAAACCATTAACGATGCACTGGCGTGGCTGAAGGCTGACCTTGAGAGCAGCGCGGCAAAGGATGCAGAGTTCCGCATCATCTTTATGCACCATCCGGTATCAGATGCGTATACCAAGCGCTATATCCCGGACGTTATCGAGCCGGGCAATGTGGATCTGCTGCTTTCCGGCCATACGCATACCTATGCGCGTGCAGTATCCTCCAATCCGGCGGTTGGTGCGGGCACGGTCTATCTGACCCATCAGGACGCACGCACATACAACAAGAAGGGCGACTTCTTTTACATTTCCTGCAAGCCGGGCGAGGGCCTGCTGACCGTTGAAAACTACGGCGCGGAGACTGAGGGCGCAGCGCCTGTGGTTGCAAATACCACCAAGATCGCCTCCGAAAAGCAGGTATTGAGCTGGAGCAATATTTCGATTGAACCATCGTCTGTCCTTTATAATGATGGCGTGACTGTAAGCGCAACCGTTACAAATAACGGCAAGGGCCTGGCAGCAGCTGTCGTCCCGATTGAGGATAATGGGACAGTCCGTTACCTGGAGCCGAAGGACGGCACCCCCACGCTCGATCCGGGCGAATCCGTCACATTGACCGGTGAGCTGCGTATGTCCGAGCTGGGTTCGCATACGCTCAAGCTGGCAGACGTGACCAAGACGGTCAACGTGGAATACCGCAGCGCCACCTTTGATTACACCAACCTCCGTACAAAGCAGGGTGACGGCGAAGTCAGCGATATGCTGAGCAACATCCTCCATGTGAAAGCGGACGTTGTCAATATCGGCAATGAAGCCGGTACGGCTGTTGCAGAGTTCAAGATTGACGGCAAAGTGATCGATAGCAAGGAGTATCATCTGGCCTCTGGCGAGACAAGCACGGTAGAATTTGCCTGGCGCTTTGACAAGGCGGGTGAGTTTGAAGTTACCGTTGGTGATATCGAACCGCAGACCGTTTATGTAGAAGGCTCAATCCAGGGTATGCCGATCATTAAGGACAAATCCGGCAGCAACAATAATGCATATATCCACGGTCAGCCTGAATTTGGCACCGATGAGAACGGAAATCAGACCCTTATTCTGGATGGCCTGCGGGATTACATCGAGATTCCCGATGACAGCAGCTACATTCCTGATGAGGCAATGAGCGGCATTGTTTGGGCGAAGCTCCCGGGCGCAGGCACAACAAAGGGCGGCGTTTCCGAGCTGGTCGAACAGTACGTTGACCTTGACGGCAAGGGTGCGATTCCTGACCATAACCCGCTGATGGTCAAGGGCATTTCAATCGGCTGGGGCACACCGTATATGTTCCGCATGGCAGTGCGCGAAACAGGTAAGGTAACCTATGGCGTTTGCCTGCTGGATGACAACGGCGAGTTCCAGTGGAACGACAGCAGCGATGAAGCAGCTGGGATCAAAAAAGATCAGTGGGTGCAGTATACCGGTACGTTCTCTCTTTCTGAGGGCGGCGATTCCTATCAGAATGAGCTGCACAGCGCCCATGTAGACAAGCCAGCCTTTACCGCGCCCATCAATACGTGGGAAGGTGCGCCGATGTATATCGGCCTTGGTTTTAAGAATACGCTTCAGACAAAGCGCAACCGCGGCATGTACCATACGATGCTGCCGGGCGAGATTTCACAGGTACGTTTCTACACCTCGAAAATCTCTGAGGAAGAGCATAACGCCGTCCGTGCAAATCCCAAGGCGGCTGGCGCTTCTGCTTCCAGCCTGAAAATCTGGCTGGATTTTGAGGATGAGAATATTGAAACCACCGGTTCGCATACCACCGAGTGGACGGCAATCACCGGTGCGCCTGCTTCCCTTGCGTATGATGCTGTATTCGCCGGAAAGGCTGCGATTACCGCCGTTGTACAGACTTCGGATGACGGCAGCACCGTGAAGGAAGAAAAAGAAATCTCTCTCTCCAGCGGCAAAAATACTGCGGATTTGTCCGGCATGGGCGCGGCAAAGTATGCCCGTGTGAAGACAACCTTTGTTTCTGACCTGAACAAGACGGAATCCAGCGTTCCGGTACTCAATGAGTACGTGCTTTCTGCTGGTACGGTGAAGACCTGGAATACCCTCGCTGACTGGAATCAGGGCACCTTTGAGGGTGCGGCAGCACATCAGCCGGGTCATGTTTACCGCAATTATGCGGCGGACTTTGATGATTTCGGTGAAGTAACAGTTTCCGCACCGGCGGCGCCGGTCGTACAGGCGGAGCCTGCACCTGCTTCCGAGCCAGCGCCGGCACCTAAGCCGGAACCGACACCGGAACCTGTCGCAGAGCCGGAACCCGAACCGGAACCGACACCGGAGCCGGAACCTGTCGCAGAACCGGAACCGGAACCCGAACCGGCACCGGCTCCCAAGCCGAAACCCAAGCCCGAGCCTGCACCGGCACTGGCTCCCAAGCCAGAACCCGCACCTGCGGTTGTTCCGGCAGCTCCGGTACAGCCCGCCGAAAAGCATTGGGCAGCGGATTCCATTGCCTGGGCACAGTCCCGCTACCTGTTTGGCGGCGGCATGGAGAGCCCGGATGCAGAAGTATCCCGCGGCAATTTTGTCGGTGCATTGGGCCGTTTGCTCCGTGCAGATACCTCTATCCGGCGTACCCGCTTCAGTGATGTGCGTCAGAGCGATTGGTTTGCTCCCTATGTCAACTGGGCAACGCAGGAGGGCATCATTTCCGGCGTAGAGCGCCTGCGCTTTGCACCGAATGAGATGATTACCCGTGAACAGGCGGCACTGGTTGTTTACAACTGTATGCGTGTGAACGGATTTGCCCCCGGCGGCGATATCACAGAGTATTCCGACAGCCGGGAAATTGCGTCTTATGCGGCGTATGCTGTCCGTATGCTGACTGGCAGCAGCATTATCAGCGGCCGGGAAGACGGCAGCTTTGCGCCGAAAGAAGCGCTGACCTTTGCCGAGCTTTCTGTGATGTTCCAGCAGCTGGATGAGCTGATGAACCGCTGAACGGCTTTGCTGACGGCGTCAGCAGAAAATCAAATTAAGCGCCGCATTTGAATTATGCCGCGCCGCCGCCCTGAATAGGGAGGCGGCGCGGTTTTTTTGACGGCTTGCGCCGGATGGTCCGGGAGGCGCTGGAGATAGACAAAATCGGTGCCGAAATAAAGTCTTTACAGTACCTGGAAGGAAGCCGTCCGGCAGAGGCCCAGGGGGTACGGAAAACTGTTTTCCGAAAGTACCCCCTAAAACAGCGGGTAATCGGCGGCCTGTGCCGGACACAAGATATAGTGCCGTCTGTTTTGTGGGTGCGGGCGCGCCTGTCGGTATTCCCCGAATCCGTCTGCTGCTGCCTTTTTGTCGGTTTTTTGAGGATTTGAGTGCAGTCCACATCTTTTCCCCAGCTTCATCCACACGGCGTGCGGACGGACGAAGGTTTTCAACAGGTTATCCACAGAGTTATCATTGTCCGTGCAAAATCCTGTCCAGAAAAATATGGTTGTTTTACAGCAAAATAGCCAAAATCTTTTTAAGCACTTGACAATACGAAGGAATGTGGTAAAATGGAAATCACCGGCACAAGATATAGTGAGACGCTGCCGCAGGCACCCTCCCGCATACGGTATACAAACAGTAATATCCTCACTATGGAGGCGACAGGAAAATGGTAGACGGAATCATTAAAAGGGACGGCAGGACCGTTCCGTTTGAATTGGAAAAGATTGCAAGTGCAATTTTCCGCGCGGCGCAGGCCACCGGAGGGCGCGATTATCAGACGGCATATCACCTTGCCGAGCTGGTGCGGGAAGTGCTGGATGCGGATGCTTCCACCACGACCCCTACGGTCGAGCACGTACAAGATGTAGTGGAGACGACGCTGATCAATAATGGACATGCACGCACCGCGAAAAAGTACATCCTGTACCGCAATGAGCGCACACGCACCCGTGAAATGAATACACGGCTGATGAAGGTTTACGAAGACCTGACCTTCAAATCTTCTCTGGAAAATGACATTAAGCGGGAGAATGCCAACATTGACGGCGACACTGCGATGGGCACGATGCTGAAATATGGTTCAGAGGGTGCGAAGCAGTTTTGTGAGATGTTCATACTTGACCCGCGGTTCTCCAAGGCCCACCGGGAAGGTGATATTCATATTCATGACCTTGATTTCCTGACCTTGACCACGACTTGCTGCCAGATTGATTTGATTAAGCTGTTCCATGGTGGATTTTCCACCGGGCACGGGCATGTGCGCGAGCCGAATGACATTCGTTCTTATTCAGCGCTGGCGTGCATTGCAATGCAGTCCAACCAGAACGACCAGCACGGCGGACAGTCAGTGCCTAATTTTGATTATTCGCTCGCGCCGGGCGTGGCGAAAACCTTCCGTTCACTCTATCGGGATAATCTCGGCAAAGCGATTGAGATTTACTGCGAGCGGGAGGACGGCATGGAGCTGGGCCGCCAGCTGCTGTGCCGTGCGGAGGAGTCGCTGGGCACTTGGCCGTGCTTATCGGACAGCAATGGATTTGACGCGCATATGACTGCGCTGGTGGCCGATAAATTTGATGCAGCGGCTGCGGGGAAAATTGTTGGCTTCACACGGAAACATACCGTCCGTGAAGCGCGCAGCGCCACACATCAGGCTATGGAGGCGCTGGTACATAATCTGAATACGATGCATTCCCGTGCGGGTGCACAGGTGCCGTTTACGTCGATCAACTACGGCACGGATACCTCGCCTGAAGGGCGGCTGATTACCGAGTGCGTGCTGATTGCTACGGAGGAAGGGCTGGGCAACGGTGAGACTTCCATTTTCCCGATTCATATTTTTAAGGTAAAGGAAGGCGTGAATTACAATCCTGGCGATCCGAACTATGACCTTTTCCGGCTGGCCTGCCGGGTTTCTGCCAAGCGGCTGTTCCCGAATTTTTCGTTTTTGGATGCGCCGTTTAACCAGAAGTATTACCGTCCCGGACATCCGGAAACCGAGTGTGCTTATATGGGCTGCCGCACTCGGGTAATTGGAAACGTTCATGACCCGTCGCGCGAAATTGTCACGGGACGTGGTAATTTGAGCTTTACTTCTATCAATTTACCGCGCATTGCCATTCGGAGCCATGGGGACGTGGATTTCTTTTTTGAGGATTTGGATCACAAACTGGATCTGGTCGTTGACCAGCTGCTGGCGCGTTTTGCGATCCAAGCGGAAAAGCGGGTGCGTAATTATCCGTTCCTGATGGGGGAAGGGATTTGGCTGGATTCGGACAAGCTCGGCCCTGATGACAAGGTGGGCGAGGTGCTCAAGCATGGTACGCTGACGGTTGGGTTTATTGGCCTGGCGGAGTGTTTGAAAGCGTTGGTTGGCAAGCATCATGGCGAGGGCTGGGATGCGCAGAATCTGGGCCTTGAGATTGTCAAGCATATGCGGGACCGTATGGACGAGGAAAGCCGGAAGCACAAGTTGAATTTTTCGCTGATTGCGACCCCGGCGGAAGGATTATCCGGACGGTTTGTTCGGATTGACCGCGAAAAATACGGCATATTGGAAGGTGTGACAGACCGGGATTATTATACGAATTCCTTCCATATACCGGTTTATTATCCGATTTCGGCCTTTGAAAAGATTCGTTTAGAGGCGCCATATCATGAGCTGACAAACGGGGGGCACATCAGTTATATTGAGCTGGACGGTGACCCGACGCAGAACCTGGAAGCATTTGAGCAGGTGGTGCGGTATATGAAGGAGTGCGGCATAGGCTATGGTTCTATTAACCATCCGGTAGACCGTGATCCGGTGTGTGGATATACAGGCATTATAGGTGACGTATGCCCGCGCTGCGGACGGCGGGAGGGCGAAGGCGTCAGCATTGCGAAGCTGAGGAAGCTCGGCCTGTATAAGAATTTGAATGCAGGAACGATTGGATATCATGGCGACCCGTTTGAGGAAAAGGAACGCCGTCCGAATTTGATTTAGGTGTAAACCTGTCCCGGCTGAGGCTTTCGCGGAAGCCGGGCAGATTTAGAACAGTGATACATAGTGATGTAGAACATGTAGAAGAGGATGCCGTGCTCTGGCATGGACAAAAGTAAGGAGAATGCTGTTATGGAAAAGAACAATGTCACCAAACTGGAAACCGGAATGATCGGCGAGGGTGTAGGTTTTGAGCGCATCCGCCGGATTACGGGTTATCTGGTCGGCACACTCGACCGGTTCAACGATGGCAAGCGTGCGGAAGAGCGTGACCGGGTGAAGCATGACGTATCCTCCTGCTCGGCGGCGGACAGCCGGAGCGCATAACGGTGGGAAATGCACTGCGGATTGCGGGCACGGTTGGCGAATCGATTGTGGACGGCCCGGGCATCCGGTATGTAATTTTCACGCAGGGGTGTCCGCATGGATGTCCGGGATGCCACAATCCGGAGACGCATGATTTTGCGGGCGGGCGCGAGATAGACGCAGAAACATTGTTGGCAGAGATCCGCCGAAACGGGCTTGTAAGCGGCGTAACGTTTTCGGGTGGTGAGCCATTCGAGCAGGCGGAGGCGCTGCTGCCTTTGGCGCGGCAGCTCAAGGCGGACGGCCGGCATTTAATGGCATACAGCGGTTACACATACGAGCAGCTGATAGCGGATGGCCGAGCCGGGGTACGGGGCCTATTGGAGCAGCTTGACCTGCTGGTAGACGGCCGCTACGAAGCGGAACACAGGAGCTTGGAGCTGCGTTTCCGTGGCAGCACAAACCAGCGAGTCTTGGACGTACCGGCATCTTTGGCGGAGGGAGCCGCCCACCCCGCCGCAGGCTACTAAGGAAGCTCCTCTGCGGAGGGATGTCCTCCGCAGACAGCGCCAAAGGGCTCCGCCCTCTGGACTCCCGCTCCTCGCCGGAGGGGCGTCCTGCGCAGACAGCGCCAAAGGGCTCTGCCCTCTGGACTCCCGCTCCTCGCCGGAGGGG
>CAJUSB010000040.1 GCA_910589115.1 uncultured Clostridia bacterium
AAACAGTGCAAAATGAGCATGTGATTTTACGACGAGTTTCACGGATTCAGGTATTTCTTATCTTCTGTCAGTATAGCATTGCCGTTTACGCTCTGTCAAGCGTTTTTCATTTCTGTTCTCTAACCGGATGATATCTTACAGGATTCTAAAATTACGATTATAATGATATTACCGGAGTGCTTATGCCAGAAAGGAGTATTGTTTATGATTACCGTTGCTGTCTGCGAAGACGAAACCTCTTTCGTCGAAATACTAAAAAATTTACTGGAAGCATACTTTATTAAAAAGAATATCCAATCACAAATCAACACCTTTCAAAATGGTGAAGCGCTTATCCATTCCGGACAGGATTTTAATATAATTCTAATGGATATTAAGCTCCCCGGACAGGATGGAACTAAAATCATGCATACCCTGCGCACGCATGGAAATAACAGCCAGCTCATTTTTATCACTGCTTATCCGCAATATGTTTTCCAATCATTTGACCTGGACGCTATTCACTATCTTCTAAAACCCATTACTTCTGAAAAGCTGTTTCCGGCACTTGATAAGGCATTAAAACACATTCTCCCAGCAAATGAAAAAACATTTATTCTGGAAAAAGGCAGCTCGATTATTCGCATTCCTATGAAGGATATCCTTTTTTGCGAGGCTTTGAATCACCAAATTACAATTCATTGTATAAGCAATAAATATCAGTTTATCGGAGCACTGGATGCCCTTCAAGAGAAACTGGATGAACGCTTTTACCGCTGCCACCGAAGCTATCTTGTTAATTTAGATGCTGTTACAGAACTTCAAACCGGTACAGCAATTTTATCTGACGGTGCGCAGGTTTTTATTTCAAGGCGCAGACAACAGGAATTTATGCATAGGCTTTTATATAGCTGTAGAAAGGAACTTCCATGACTGGAAAACAGAGTTTTATTATTCTTTGGTGGCTGCTTGAAAGTACAATCACACATTATTTTGTCTTTGACTTTCTGTCTCACTCCAACCTGCTTAATAGGAAAAAATATCTTCCGCTATGGCTTTCTATAAATGTATTGTTGAGCTTAATCGTTATTTCCTTTCAGATTCCCGGCGTATTTTTTATAGACGCTGTTTTTATTGCCCTTTTCGCAGGACTGATTTTACAAATCCCTATTAAAAAACTGACTGCTCCGCTTTCTGTTATTCTTACACTACTGACACTGAAAGAAGGTTTTTCTGCTATTACACTTTCATGGGCTTCACAAAGACTGATTTTGCCCGCACAAGGATTGACTGCACAAATCCTCTTTTCTGCCCTTTTAACTTTGCTTTTTGTTTTTGCATTGAGAATGATTCAATTCCGTTATGCATGTACTTTTCAAAAGTCAATCTCTGCTTATCTTTATATTTTACTGCTTCCATGCAGTTTCTTTTTATTACTGATTCGTTTTTCACTGCGGCTTGATTCATCTGATTTCCCAACTGACCTTATAAATATCAAACCGCACTTTTGGATTACCTTATTGTTTTTAATAATCGGTGCCGCAGGATCTGTTTTTCTGATACTTGAACTATTTTACAAGATTATTTTTCTAAGCGAAAAAGAAACACAAACAGCAGTATTAACAAACCAACTAAACAACCAGAAAATATTTCTGGAAGAAGCAAAACAGAGAAATATTAACTATGCTTCTTTTCAACATGATATTGATAATCACTTGCTGGTACTCTCCGGCCTGCTTCGTGAAAAAAAACACACACTTGCAGAACAATATCTGCAACAGTTAAAAACAAGCTGCCAGGCATTTTCTTTTCCTATCTCAACCGGTAATGATGTATTGGATGTATTATTATCCGAAAAAATAAAAACTGCACGAAGCAACCAAATTAACATAGAGTGCAACGTTAAAATACCATCTGAGTTCAAAATTGACGAACTTCATTTATGCGTATTGTTTTCTAATATTATGGATAATGCGATTGCCGCCTGTCAAAAAATACCGCAGGAAAAACGCTATATATCACTTGTTTCCGCAGCCCGTTCTCATCTTCTCACATTGGAAGCAGTCAATTCCGCACCTATCAACTCAAATTTTCAGGAGAGCACCGGACTTCACAATATTCGTCATATTGCAGAACAGTATCATGGCATAACTGAAATAAAATATGAAAAAGAATGTTTTCAAATCAGCGTTCTTATCTGCGAAAAATAATTCCAAGCAGAAGAACAAAACCATTTACGAATCGAAAACAACCATTCATGTAATCCCTCTTTTCTTTCTGTTTCCAAACTGCTATACTGAAGTTGCAGAAGCATAATAACCTATCATAAAGAAACGGAGGTTTTTATAGAATGACCATACAAATTCGTGCGGGCCATATGAATCCATTTTCTCAAATGAATGCAAAAGTGACAAGTTCTTTTGCGGCTGATAACCGCACAGCTGCAAAAAAAGATACGAAAGAGGATTTGCAGATGAAACGTCAGACACTGCAAAACCAGCTTCTTTTGCTGAAAGCAGGCGGTACAGACAGCGCCGGAGCAGCTACGGAAAATGAAAAAGCGATAGAGGCCCAGCTGAAAGAGGTAGCAAATGCAATCCGTTCTGCAAAGAGCAGTTTTCCACAGCCTGTGGATATTTCTGATGAAAAGCCCTCCCTGCATGACACTTTCAAATTGCAGCCGGAAAAAACACTTTCCTCCGGTATTTACCGCGTAAATAAGGACAAAAATGGCTATCAAATTTTCTTTTCTCCGTATTCAGACACATAATTTTATGCCTTTTGCAGGCGGCTTTCCTAAACGGTAAAGCCGTCTGTTTCCTTCTCTCACATTAAAAACCGCAAAAAATAACCGGCCCGCTGTCCTTTTGGCGGGCCGGTCTGCAACATATTCAAAATCAGTAGCGCAACAAAATCCATCGTCCCGCCCGCAGGCGAGATAAAGATGCGCAGCATCTTGGGTGTCCAGAGGGGCGGAAGCGCCCCTTTGGCGCTCCCCGCGTAGGGGGCGGGTGTCCAGAGGGCGGCAGTCCTCGGCGCTCCCCGCGTAGGGGGCGGGTGTCCAGAGGGCGGCAGCCCTCGGCGCTCCCCGCGTAGGGGGCGGGTGTCCAGAGGGCGGCAGCCCTCGGCGCTCCCCGCGTAGGGGATGACTCACTCGGGCAGTGCAGCCTCCGGAATACGGAACCAGAACATAATGCCGCCGTCCCGGTTTTCTGCGCCGCAACAGGCATGAAGCGTTTCCGCTATCGCTTTTACAATGCATAGGCCGATGCCTGTGCCGCCCGATTCCCGTGAACGAGCTTTGTCCGTCCGGTAAAATTTCTCCCATATCTTTTGCAGCTCTTCTTCTTCCAGACCTTCCCCTTCGTTCCATACTGTGAATGTTACTGCGCCGTCCGCTTCCCTGACTGCACTTAACTCGATTCTTCCGCCCTCCGGCGCGTACCGGATCGCATTCGTCAAATAATTCATAATTACCTGTGACAACAGGTTTTCATCACTGACTACCTTTGCATGTGCTTCCTGCAAGGATAAATGCTGGCATTTCTCACTCCATAATACTTCGGTTTTTCGTACTGCCGTTTCACAAAGATCATATATCTCAAGCTCGCTTAGATCTGTGCTTTCATGCCCCAGCTCCAGCTTGCTCAGGTTCAACAGCTGCATGACCAGCGTGTTCATGCGCCCTGCTTCATCCGCAATCGTTTCACAGTAATATGCTCTGTCTTCCGCGTTATCCGCTACCCCCAGCCGGAGACCTTCCGCATATCCTTGTATCAGCGCAATCGGCGTTTTTAATTCATGACTCGCATTCACAATAAATTCGCGGCGCATCGCGTCAATTTTTTCTTTCTCACGAATCTCATCTTCCAACTGTTCATTGGAGCGCTTAAGCTCGCTGATTGCTTCCTCTAAATGCTCACTTAACAGGTTAATAGATCTCCCCAGCTCACCAATCTCGTCCGGGCTTTTCCCCTCATATTTTTTGGAAAAATCCAAACGAGACATGGAATCTGCTACCTCACCTATCTGTATCAGGGGACGCGTAAACTGCCGCGATATAAAATATCCAATTACAAGGCATATCGCCAGCGTGAACAACGATGCTATCATCAGGAAAAAAGAATTAAAGGACGAATTCTGTGTCATAAATGTGAAAGGCATACGTGCTACCAGATATTCTGTCCCATCGCGGACCTGGCCTACCAGACACAGAAACCCCTTGTTCTCCTTCTTATCGTCCTTTTCGGTATGATCGGTCGTAACATAGGTGAACTTCCGAGTTTTAATTTCCGCACCATTTGCGTTGGATAATATTTCATGAATCTGCCGCGAACTTTCGGCAAACTCTCCCAGCTGTTCCTTATTTACTTTGTAATATGGATACGGCGTGCCCCAAATGGAAAAACCAATTTCCGGCGTCAGCTGTGCCAGTGTGGAATCAAACCGGCTTTTTAGATCTGCATCCACAATAGAAAGCCGTACGCCCGACTGATTCTCAAGCTCCAAAAGGTCATCTGCAATTTCGCTGACATCCCCATCATACATATAATCTACTTTTTGATAAATTTCTGCAAGCTCCTTTTGGCGCTCGTACAAATAGTAATCGTCATAAAAAAACAGATTCAGCGCCGCTAATACACTGACGAAAACGAACGAAGTCGCGCATATTGCCACAAAAAACTTCATTCGGATTGAAACTTTCATGCTGTTTGCCTCTTTATTTCTGTTTTTCCCGCGTCATTATGCCTCAAAGCGGTACCCATATCCACGGACGGTTTCAATCATGGAGCCGCATTTTCCCAGCTTTGCGCGGAGCTTTTTCACATGCGTATCAACTGTGCGCAGATCGCCGAAATAGTCATAACCCCATACCGAATTCAGCACAACTTCACGGGAAAGGGCTATGCCCTTATTATTTTTGAAATATATGAGCAGTTCATACTCTTTCGGTGTAAGCTCAATCGCCTCACCGGAGACTTTCGCCTCACGGCGTATCTCGTTCACTTCCAGCTCACCGAACATTTCACTTTCACCCATTTTTTTCCTGGTGCGCCCGAGCAAATTACGCACTCGTGCCGCCAGAACCATTGGTGAAAAGGGCTTTGTCACGTAATCATCCGCGCCGCTTTCCAGCCCCAGCAGCTGGTCATTATCCTCTGCCCTGGCCGTCAGCATCATCACCGGCACTGCCCTAGTTGCCTCTTCCGCGCGCAGTGTACGCAGCAATGCAAATCCGTCCAGGCCGGGCATCATCACATCCAGAATCGCCAACTCAACCGGCGGCCGGGCCTGATGAATCATCTCCAACGCCTCCGCGCCGTCCCCAGCTTCTAAAATCGTATGGCCATCCCGTTTCAAAAAATCACTCACCAACCGGCGGATGCGCGCCTCATCATCGGCAATCAGGATCACAGACATCCGTATTCACTCCTTTTCATTTTGTAAGTGCTCATTGCAAATGCTCAGCACTCGTTAAGCCCGGGGCGCTGCCCCCGCGCCTCTGCGGCGGGCACCAGAGGGACTTTGCCCCTCTGGACTCCCTTCCCCGCCTGCGGGCGGACCGGTGCGGCGGCTATCCCTTCTGCGGTACTGGCCTGCCCGCCAAAAAGCCGGGCGGTCAGGCCGGTATACTGCATTCATATATTTTTATGGTATATTTAGTATACCTTATGTTTGTGTTGATTCTGTGTCAATTACACGCTGATACAGTGCATTTTTTTTGACTCCCGCCGCTGCGGAAACAGCTTTTACAGCATCCTTTGTTGTTTCTCCCCGATGTATGCGTTCCAATACGTCAGCTAAGGCCTGTTCCATTCTATCGCTTTCGTCCTGCACCGGACACTCCGGCGCACCCTCTACAATCAGCACAAATTCGCCGCGCGGGCTATTTTCAGTAAAGTACGCTTTCGCTTCTGAAAGTGTCATGCGCAGTGTTTGCTCATGCAGCTTTGTCAATTCACGGGACAGGGAAATGTGACGCTCCGCACCAAAGGCTGTCTGCAAATCTTCAAGTGTATTTCGCAGTTTATGCGGCGCTTCATAAAAAATCATGGTTCTTTTTTCATCTTTTAGTGCCATTAAATGCTCGCGGCGGGCCTTTTTATTGACGGAGAGAAAGCCCTCAAAACACCATCTCCCTGTTGGCAGTCCGCTGACTGCCAGCGCACATACCGCCGCACAACAGCCCGGAACCGGCAAGACTTCTATTCCATTTTCAGCTGCCAATGCAACCATATCTTCTCCCGGGTCACTGACTGCCGGCATCCCGGCATCCGTTACCAATGCACAGGATTCTCCCGCTAACAAACGTGCCAATACCTCCTCACCACGCTGCCGGCGATTATGCTCATAATAACTAATCATTGGTTTTAACGACAATGACAGTGCTGTAAACAGCTTATATGTGACTCTTGTATCCTCTGCCGCAACAAAATCAACCGATTGGAGCACTTCGCAAGCCCTTGGCGAAAGGTCTTTCAAATTCCCGATTGGCGTTGCTACCAGATAGAGTTTCCCTACACTCATTGTATTTTTCATCCTTTTTACTACTAATTGTATTTCTAAGAGTATGATATTGCAAGCGGATAAAGTTATTTGCGATATGATTCTATTTTACCTCTTTTTGAGGAAAAAGGCCAGTATTTATAACAAATCTTTCTTCTCTTCAAGAAAAAAGCAGGTACTTTCATACCTGCCTTTTAACGTTTCCTGTTCAGCGCGGACGGGGATTGCTGCGTGAAGTATCACGCCGGCCAATAAACATTTGCACCCAATAATGACGGTATCCATCTTTTGTATGATAATATCCTACGCCAATATGCGTAAATTCATCATTCAGGATATTCGCACGGTGTCCCGGGGAATCCATCCACTGCTCTACCACATCAGCTGCTGTCGCGCTGCCTGCCGCAATATTTTCACCCCATGTGTATGCATTTTCATTTGCATCCGTTTCGTCAAATACCGTAAAACAAGAGGTTCCATCCGGGCGGGCATGTGAGAAATTATCCGGAAGTTCAGCCGCGCGGATCTCTGCCGATTCGGTCAGGCTGTCAAAGGTATCCAGCGATGAGATTCCCTGCTTTGCTCTCTCTTCATTTACCAAACGCACCACCTCGGCTGCAAAGTCTTCCGAGCTTTCGGTGTCCGGCTCGCGGGCCTCTTCCCGGCTGACGGATGCGCTCCCGCGCAGCCCTACGAACATTTGCACCCAATAATGACGGTATTCGCTGCCGCTGCTGCAATATCCTACGCCGATATGTGTGAAATCTTCATTCAATATGTTCGCTCGGTGCCCCGGGGAATTCATCCACTGTTCTACCACGTCAGCAGCCGTTGCACTGCCTGCCGCAATATTTTCACCGCAAACATATGCATTCTCTATCGCACCGGTTTCTTCCAGCGCGGTAAAGCATGAGCTTCCATCTGGACGGTCATGCGAAAAAACAGTCGGAAGCTCAGGCGCACGGATCTCTGCTGCCTTGCTCAAGCTATCAAAGGTTTCCAGCGGCGAAAGACCCTCTTTTGCACGCTCTACATTCACCAGACGCACCACCTCGGCAGCAAGCTCCTGCGGACTTGTACCGGACTGGCTCCCGCTGGAAGGCGTTTGCGATGAGGACGAAGAATCCGGCTGCGTTTGAACATTGTCAGGTTCTTGCTTGTCCGATGTCTGCTGCCCCTCTGATACAGGTTTGGACAACGAAACATCTGCCATTTTACAAAGTACGGTCGCCGCTTCCGCACGGCTCATTGCATCCTGTCCGGCAAACCGGCCCTCTTTTCCGTTAAGAATGCCAAGTGCATATGCATTGGAAACTGCTTCACGATAACCCTTTGGTATTCCGTTCCAGTCACTGACAGATGACTGCACCGCATGAACCCTTGTACTGTCCGCAAAAATGCCCTTTACATCCATTACATTTGATATGATCTGCGCCATATCATACCGGTTAATCTGCTTTAACATCCCCTGCGGTGACATAATAGATGTATCAGATAAAAGCGGCTTTTGCGCAGCAAGTGTCCAATAAGGCATATACCACGGCTGACCGGCTTCCAACGGAATCGACTGCATTTCCCCACTGAAAAAGGAATTCGCAACCATAGACATAAATTCAGCCCCGGTAAGTGTTTTGGATGGGGCAAAGGTTCCATCACCTATGCCGCGTACCCATCCCGCCTGTGCCGCACGCTGAATATAAGGGCTTGACCATGCATGATCCGGTACATCGGTAAACCCAGACGCAGCCGAGGCCCCAGGCAATGCACCAAACGACAACACTGCTGCCAATACGAAAGCACTGACACAAAAACGTTTTTTCATAGCTCTCCACACCCTCCTGTTTCCAAGAAATTTTAGTATTTTATATTTCCATAAATTGATTGTAACCCTCTTGGAAACAGTTGTCAAGCAAGGCTTTGCCGTTACCTATATTTTGAAATCCTTTTTTGCCTTTTTACAAAATAAAATATGCGCTCTGAGCAAGAACAAAAGTATATTACAATTCGTAATATAAAAACAAATTATTATCTTTCGTATTATTAAAACTCCAACTTATATTGTTATATTTGAATAATATATTACTTTCCGTATATTTTTAAATACTCTACTGTATATTCCCCGCTGCTGTTGCAGCAAAAGAAAGGCGGTTCCACAATCATACCATCAGCTGACCCTTTCCGGCATTCCAACAGCACAGCAGAAGGCCGCTTTTCGGGTTTTTGATGTACAAAACGGAGTTTTTTCGGAATCAAATGCACCTGCTGAACCGCATGAAGCAGTGCGCAAAGGCGTTCCGGCCGGAATACGAAAGCACACTTTCCGCCGTCATGCAGTACGTAAGCGGCGGCAGCAGCCACCTCTTCAATACTGGCTTCCATATCCATACGCGCTGCCGCCCGTCCACGGTCGGGTGAAGCCTTTCCACTTCCAGCAGAAAAATACGGCGGATTGCACACTACATAATCAAAACTCCCATGCGGAAATATAGTGCCTATTTCGCGTAAATCCCCTACTTTCGCATCTATTTTAACACCATTCCGCGCAATCGATTGCCGGAAAAATGCAACTGCACCCTCCTGTATATCAAGCCCGGTCAAACTCAAATCCGGACGGTAAACGGAAAGCGCCAGTGCACCGGTTCCACAACCCAAATCAAGCACCCGCGCCGAACGGCGCGGCGCAGCAAACGCCGCAAGAAGAATGGAATCCTGCCCCAGCTTCTGAAATTCATCACTTTGCAGCAGCTGTAATCCGTTCGGAAGGGTCTCTATCGTCATTTCAGCTGTTTCCACTCTGATACTGCCAATTCATCACAGCGGTTATTATACGGATTGTCAGCATGACCCTTTACCCAATGGAATGTTACAGCATGAACATCCAATAAATCAAGCAGTTTACCCCATAATTCAGGATTTTTTGCAGGCGTTTTGTCGGATTTGACCCAGCCACGCGAGCGCCAGCTTTTCGCCCATCCCTTTGTAACTCCGTCGACAACATATCTCGAATCAGTATATAAATCAACCGCACAGGGTTCCTTTAAGGCTTCCAGCGCGGATATCACACCGGTAAGCTCCATTTTATTATTTGTCGTCATCGCATCACCGCCGGACAGCTCCTTTTCATGTGCGCCGTATTGCAAAATTGCGCCCCAGCCACCCGGCCCCGGATTGCCAGAGCATGCGCCATCGGTGTAAATCGTTACCTTTTTCATACTGCTCACTCCTCATTACTTTCATAACTTATTGTAAAATAAATATATTAAATTACTTTTCGTATATTCCTTGTTATTTATATTACATGCACAGATAAGATAATAGAAATAAACTGTATCAGTAAATGCCGCAGTGTGTAAAAACTCCCGTCCCGCCCGCAGGCGAGGCAAAGATGCGTGAGCATCTTGGGTGTCCAGAGGGGCGGAAGCGCCCCTTTGGCGCTCCCCGCGGAGGGGCGGGAGTCCAGAGGGCAGCGCCCTTTGGCGCCGTCTGCGGAGGACATCCCACGTACATTATACCAAAAAAGGCGGCAATTTGCCGCCTTTTGGGCCTTTTATTCCGCAGATCCTTCCGACTGCGCTGTATCATCAGAAACCGCTCCGGCCTCTTCAGAAACTGCACCGTCAGGTGACTCGCTTTCAGCAGCCATTTCCGTATCACTATCAGCAGCAACAGCAACAGCAGAATCAGCTTCCGGTTCGCTCTCTTCCTTGTCCGTGCGCGTAATCGAAATAACCTTGACATCCTCACCCGTGCGCATAACAATAACGCCCTGTGAAGATCGACCGCACTCGCGGATATCGCCTACAGCTGTACGGATAATAATTCCATCATTCGTGATAATCATTACATCATCTTCTGCGTCAACAACGGCAATCCCGGCAATCGCTCCCGTCTTCTCCGTCAGCTGGTGCAGCATAATGCCGCCGCCGCCACGGTGATGCACGCTGAATTCTTCAACCGGCGTGCGCTTGCCATAACCATTCTCTGTGATGGTCAGCACCTGCGCGCCAACCCGCGCACGCCCCGCACCAATCACATAATCCCCTTCATTCAGCCGAATACCGCGTACACCTACCGCCGTACGGCCCATTGCACGCACTTCGTTTTCATCAAAGGTGATTGCACGGCCATCATGTGTGGCAATCAGAATCTTTTCCGTGCCGTCCGTCAGACGTACATCAACCAGCTCATCGCCCTCGGTAAGATTCAATGCACGCAGGCCCACGCGGCGAATGTTTTGCAGCTCACGCAGCATGATCCGCTTGACTGTGCCCTGACGCGTGACAAATACCATATATTTGTCTTCCTCAAATTCACGAATCGGGAACATTGCAGTAATCTTTTCATCGCTTTCTACTTCAAGCAGATTGACAATGTTCTGTCCCTTGGCCGTGCGGCTGGATTCCTGTATCTGATATCCCTTCATCTTGTAAACCTTGCCCTTGTTCGTAAAGAACAGGATATGGTCATGCGTAGAAGCAGTAAACAAATCTTTTGTAAAATCCTCTTCACGGTGGCTCATGGCGCTGACGCCACGCCCGCCGCGCCGCTGTGCCCGATAGGTCGCCGTCGGAGAACGCTTGATATATCCAAAATGCGTTAATGTGTAAACACATTCCTGCTCTGCAATCAAATCTTCAATATCAATTTCATCAGCAACCATTTGGATTTCAGTGACACGCTCATCACCAAACTTATCACGAATCTGCACCAGCTCATCACGCAGGACGCCGAGCAGCTTTTCGCGGTCCTCAAGCAGCGAATTATAATATTTAATTCTTTCTTCTATCTCATTGTATTCCGCCAGCAGCTTTTCACGCTCAAGACCCTGCAAACGGCGAAGCTGCATTTCAAGAATGGCCTGTGCCTGAATATCATCCAAGCCAAAGCGTGTTTTCAGATTTTCTTTCGCATCATCATAGCTTTCGCGGATAATACGAATCACTTCATCAATATGATCCTGTGCAATCAGCAAACCTTCCAACAAATGGGCACGTTCCTGCGCTTTGCGGAGGTCGTAACGGGTACGGCGTTCAATAATACTGACCTGATGCGCTAAATATTCATCAATGACCTCACGCAGGGTCAAAATACGCGGCTGGGACTGGTTATTGACCAGCGCAAGCATATTGACGGCAAAGGTCGTTTGCAGCTGAGTCTGCGTAAACAGGCGGTTTAGAACAACCTGCGAATTCGCCTCACGCTTCAGCTCAATGACGATCCGCATACCATTGCGGTCGGACTCATCCCGAAGCCCAGAAATACCGTCGAGCTTTTTCTCGTGCACCTGATCTGCAATATTTTCAATCAACAGGCGTTTATTCACCTGATAAGGCAGCTCAGTAACAATAATGCGAGTACGGTTCTGTCCAAACTCTTCAAACTCGGTCCTTGCGCGAACGGTGAGCCTGCCTTTACCGGTAGCATAAGCGGCGCGAATCCCGGCGCAGCCCATAATAATACCGCGTGTTGGAAAATCCGGGCCTTTTATATGCTCCATTAAATCGCTGAGGTCAGCTTCTGGATTTTCCAGCACACAGATACAGGCGTTAATAACCTCTGCCAAATTATGGGGCGGGATATTGGTAGCCATACCAACAGCAATACCGGAAGAACCATTCACCAATAAATTTGGAAAACGAGAAGGAAGAACGCGGGGTTCTTTCAGGCTTTCGTCGAAGTTGGGATCCCAATCGACGGTATCTTTTTCGATATCGCGCAGCATTTCGTTAGACATTTTATGCAGGCGTGCTTCTGTATAACGGTAAGCAGCGGGGGGATCGCCATCCACGGAGCCAAAGTTGCCGTGTCCATCAATGAGGGGATAGCGCATAGAGAAGTCCTGAGCCAGACGAACGAGGGCATCATAAACGGAGGCATCACCATGCGGATGATACTTACCGAGCACGTCACCGACGCAAGTCGCGGACTTTTTGAAGGGCTTATCGGAGGTCAGCCCATTTTCATACATTGCATAGAGGATGCGCCGGTGAACGGGTTTGAGACCGTCGCGCACATCTGGGAGGGCGCGGCCTACAATTACGCTCATTGCGTATTCAATGTATGATTCTTTCATTTCACCGACCAGCTCAGAGGTAACAATATGCTGATCAGGATACATAATATCCTCAGGTTTATAATCCTTAGCCAAACTTTCTCTCCTTCCTCAAGCCGCCAGAGGGCTCTGCCCTCTGGACTCCCGCTCCTCGCCGGAGGGGCCGCCTTTGCAGCGGGCACCAGAGGGCTCTGCCCTCTGGACTCCCGCTGGGGCTTTGCCCCAGACCCCGAGATGCTTACGCATCTCTTCCTCGCCTACGGGCGGGACGGGGGCTTGGGTGCTCTCTCTTCCGTTCCTGCACTGCTGACCAGCCTGCCAAAAGCAGGGCAGGCTGGTCGGTTTCCTGCACTGTTTTTTTAGGTTTTAGAAGAGATCTTTTCCCGCTGACTGCCGCAGCCATCGGAAAACTGCTGGCAGAACGACGCCAGCAGTTTTCCACCGGGACGCTTTTACTTATTTCTTAAAAATCGAGATTCTTTGCATACTTTGCATTTTTTTCTATATAATCCCTTCGGGGCTCTACCTTCTCGCCCATCAGAATCGTGAATATTTCATCCGCACGTGCTGCATCCTCCAATGTGATACGCTTCAGCGTCCGAGTTTCAGGGTCCATTGTCGTCTCCCACAATTCGTGCGGGTTCATCTCGCCCAAACCCTTAAACCGGCTGATATCTACTTTTGCATTTGGATTGTCCCCACGCATTTCAGCAGAAATCCGGTCACGCTCCGGATCGTCATATGCTACACGGGTCGTCTTGCCGCGCGTCAGCTTATAGAGTGGAGGTACAGCTGCGTACACATATCCACCATCAAGCAGCGGCCTCATAAAACGGAAGAAAAATGTCAGCAGTAAGGTACGGATATGCGCACCGTCTACGTCAGCATCCGCCATAATAATAACCTTATGATACCGCAGTTTATTAACGTCGAAATCTTCACCAATCCCAGCGCCCAGCGCCATAATGACCGGTGATAATTTATCATTGCCATAAACCTTATCGGCACGCGCCTTTTCAACATTCAGCATCTTGCCCCACAGCGGCAGGATTGCCTGAAAACGGCTGTCCCTTCCCTGCGTTGCCGAACCACCTGCCGAATCGCCCTCCACGATGTATATTTCAGTGAGCGCTGCATCCCTTTCATTACAGTCGCGGAGCTTGCCGGGCAATGTCGCACCGTCCAGTGCTGATTTACGGCGGGTCAGCTCACGCGCCCTTCGTGCCGCTTCACGGGCGCGGCTTGCGCCGATTGCTTTTTCAATAATTGAACGCGCGGTAGCTGGGTTTTCTTCAAAAAAGGTGCTTAATTTTTCTGCAACCATGGTTTCAACCAGATTGCGCATATCTGAATTGCCGAGCTTGGTTTTAGTCTGCCCTTCAAACTGCGCCTCCTGCAATTTCACTGAAATAATTGCAGTCAGTCCTTCACGGGCATCCTCACCCATCAGGTTTGCATCATTTTCTTTAATCAGGTTATACTTTCGGCCATAATCGTTTATAACCTTTGTCAGCGCCGACTTAAAGCCGGTTTCATGTGTGCCGCCCTCGGTTGTATTGATATTATTCGCAAAGGAAATGAGCATCGTATTGTATACGTCCGTGTACTGCATGGCAACCTCTGCCATCGAATTATCACGGCTGCCCTCAATATAAATAACCTCTGAATGCAGTGGCGTCTTATTGACATTCAAATGCTCAACAAAGGAACGGATACCGCCTTCATAGCACATGGTCTCAGAGGCTTCCTTGCCCGGCCTGGCATCGGTCAGGGTAATGCGGACACCCGCATTGAGAAAGGCCTGCTCACGCAAACGCTTATGAAGCACGACATAATCATACTCAATCGTCTCAAAGATTTCGGGGTCCGCCTGGAAACGAATGGTGGTGCCTGTTTCACTTTCAAAAGGAACAGCTGAAATCTGCTGGACTGTCTTCCCTCGTTCAAAGCGCATAACATGCTTTTGAGTGCCGTCGCGCACTTCTGCCTCCATCCAGACCGAAAGCGCATTGACTACCGATGAACCAACACCATGCAGGCCGCCGGAAACTTTATAGCCGTCCCCGCCAAATTTGCCGCCCGCGTGCAGCACAGTCAATACAACCTCCAGCGTCGGAATCCCCATCTGCGGATGAATGCCGGTCGGAATACCGCGCCCATTATCTACAACAGAAATAATATTATCCGGCTCAATCGTTACCTCAATATGGCTGCAATAGCCCGCAAGCGCTTCATCTATGGAGTTGTCAACGATTTCATAAACCAGGTGATGCAGACCCTGTACAGAGGTTGAACCAATATACATACCGGGACGCTTTCGCACAGCCTCCAGCCCCTCAAGCACCTGTATCTGGTTCTCGTCATAGGTCTCAGTCACCTTCAAATCCAAAATTTCTTCACTCATACTCATAGCTGCTTCTCCGAATCCTTTGCGTTGTTGTTCTTTGCGCCGCTGAAACTGCCGGCCCCTTGCGGACATAGGGCAGCCATTCCCTGCTCAGCACGCCGCTGAAGGGTCACAGATGATAAGCCGGATAGATATAAATGCTCCCCCAGCTCACTGGCGCACAAGACACCCGCACGCGGCAGATCATCAAACAGCTCTACCGTGCGGCCTTCTTTCGCAAGACGCTGCACTAACGCCCGCGTGTGCCGGGACCAGGTTGCAGTATCCATGTCAAAAATACATACAATGCTCCGAATCGGAACAATGAAATCCTGCCCAATGTGTACATACATGTGCCCTGATCCCCTTTCTTTCCTATTTATATCTATTATACCAAATTTTTTGGCTTTTGTCTGTTGAAAAAGAGTAAAAAAATGCACAAATTTTCCGCGGATTCAGAAAACTCTTTCTCTTTTTTCGAGCAAAGAGACTTGCAGAAAGCGCTTAAATTTGTGTTTGTGAGAGATAGCCCGGATTTCAGTATCCCATTTACAGAGTTATACAAAATAAAACAGAATCAAAATCCAGAATATATAATTTCATATTTTTAATAATATACTGCTTTCCTACCTGTTATAAAAGCAGTATATCGAGCAGCCTGCCCTCCTTTTGGCAGGCTGCTCATGACTGCAACAACAATTATAAGCGCACCAAAATCCTCCGTCCCGCCCGCGGGCGAAGCAGAGATGCGCAGCATCTCGGGGTCTGGGGCGCAGCCCCAGCGGGAGTCCAGAGGGCAGCGCCCTTTGGTGCCGTCCGCATAGGACGCCTCCCCGGCGAGGGGCGGGAGTCCAGAGGGCAGCGCCCTCCGGCGTAAGCGGATTAAAGCACCATACCTCCCCTGATGTGGAATATGCGCCCGGCTGACAGCTTCGCTGCGGCCTCTTCTTCACAGCAGGTGATGATTACCTGCCCCCCGCTGATGCGGTTCAGGACGAAGTCCTGACGGCGCTTGTCCAGCTCGCTTAATACATCATCTAGCAGCAGCACCGGATATTCTCCACAGTCCTCCCGCTGCAACTCGCGCTCCGATAGTTTCAGTACCAGCGCACAGGTCCTTACTTGGCCCTGTGAACCATATTTTGCAGCAGAATTTCCATCAATTTCTATCACGATATCGTCCTTATGACAGCCGGATAAGCAGGATCGCGCCGCAAGCTCCGCCTGCTTGTGCCGGAATAAATGCTCCTGAAGCTCGCTTTCTACCGCCTGCAAGCTGCCAAAAGGGTCCGATACCAGCGTTTCATATCGTACCGTCAAGGCTTCCTTTGGCGCAATCTCTCTGTGCAAATCAGCTGCCGTTGCCGCCAGCTTGCGCAAATACCGCGCACGATACCGTACCAGACTTGCTCCCAAACGCGCCAGCCTCAGAGAAAAATCATCGTACAACGCCAATAAATCTGGACGTTCCTCACTGTCCCGCAAAATGCGCGTCTTGTGCTCAAGAACACGGTTGTATTCTTCCAGATATCGGCCGTAGTTCGGACGCAGCTGAATAAGTGCTGTATCGAGAAATTTTCTGCGGGAAGCCGCCCCGGCCCGAATGAAATATAAATCATCCGGGCAGAAAAGCACTGTCTTTAACAGCCCCATTCCTTCACTCTGGCGGCGCAGCCGCGCACCACTGCGAAATACTTCCATTGCCTTTGACGCGTGCAGACGGATTTCCAGCCGGAATGGCTGACGTTCTGCCTCAAATTCGCCGCTTACCCGTCCACTGGATGCCCCGAACATCAGCCCTTCCTTTTTTTGTCCCGTGCGGAACAGCCGCATCGTGGAAAGTAATGCACACGCTTCCAACAAGTTGGTTTTCCCCTGCGCGTTCTCTCCACAGACCAGATTCACCGATGGGTCAAAGGCAAATTCCGAAGCTGCATAGTTCCGAAAATTCTCCAAAATCAAATGGTTTAACTGCATTTTACCTGTATTGTCTGCCCTGCCAGGCTGATTTTATCCCCATTCCGGCATTTTTTGCCGCGCTGCGTGCAGGGTTCTCCATTCACAAGTACCTCGCCTGCGGCAATGCGCAGCTTGGCTTCCCCGCCGGAGGCAACAAGTGATGCGTATTTTAACAACGCGTCCAAACGGATAAATTCACCCTTGATCTCAATTTCCATTGGTTTTCCCTCTGTTTATTTCTTCTTGATTTTTTTTAGCTCATTTTTTACGATCTTTTTCCCCGCCTTGATAACAAGTTTACCAACCATCTTTTCTGTCTCCCCTTTTATCTTTTTGGGCACCTTTATCTTTACTTTCATTCTAATCGTTCTCCTATTTTTATATATTTCTGTGTTTCTATAGGCTTTCGGTACAAAATTAGTTCTGATTTATCAGGCCTGCTCATAAACTTCTTTATCAGCTGATAACTCAGCAGCTATAAACAGGCCTGGTTATTTTCAGAATTTATTCGTTTGCTTTCAGACGCACCGGGAGAACCAAATAGGTATATTTGTCCCCTTCTGTCGGTGTGATTACCAGAGGATTCAGCGAGCCTTTCAAAGAAAGCACCAGATTCTCGTCAGATGCTGCACGGAATGCATCCAGCAAGTAACGGTTATTAAAACCAATTTCAAGACCGTTGATTTCTCCTTCAACCTGGCATTCGTCATAACTTTTTCCGATTGTAGTAATACAGCTCATTTTGACGGTGCTGCCATCAAAAAACATCCGTACCGGGTTTTTCAGTTTTTCAGATACAATCAGTGACACACGTTCTACGCACGTGATCAAATCCGCACGATTGGCATGAACAGTATAATCAAAAGCAGATGGAATCGCAGCGCGGTAATTGAGAAATTCGCCGTCAATCAGGCGGGAAATCATGGTCGTTTCACCGATGGAAAACAGGATTTGCTTTTCGTCCGGGAAAATGGAAATCAGTTCGTCATTTTCTTCCAGCATCCGCTCTACTTCACGCAGGGATGTGCCGGGCACTACAAAATGAAAATCTTCGTCTGGGGTTTCCGGAAGGATCTCTCTGCGGACAGAAAGACGATAGCCGTCAACTGCGACAACATTCAGCTGGTTTTTTTCGGTTTCAAATAAACAGCCGGTATGAATGGGTTTTGATTCATTGTCAGAGACTGCAAAGATCGTTCCTGCAATCATGGATTTCAGGATTGCAGACGGGACTTTGATTTCTCTGTTCGTTTCGACTTCAGGCAAGTTCGGATAATCGTCAGCTGCGCTTGCAATCAAATTGAATACCGCACGGCCACATTTGATGGTGGTTCGCAGTTCGCTGTCACACTCCAAGTAAACCATGTCAGACGGCAGTTTGCGGATAATATCACCGAACAGTTTGGCATTTAATACAATGCTTCCGACTTCGATTGTATCAACATCAGTTGTTTTTGTCCGGATCGCCATAGACATATTATATCCGGTAAAAGTTAAACCGTCTGGAGCAGCTTCAAGCAAGATGCCGTCTAATAATGGATTCGTAGCTTTTGAGGCAACCGCGCGGGAAGCTAAGACAATCAATTCGTTCAGCAAATCTTTGTCGCAGGAGAATTTCATAAAGAGGGTTCCTTTCTGTATATAATGTATTGGATGTATATTTATACTGTCTGACATAAAAGTCAGCTGATAGGGTTAGATTACAGTTTGTAATAAGGTATAGGAAAAGGTTCAAATATTTCAACTTGAATATTGCGATTGGGATGCCGTTGAAAATAAATGAAATCCTTTTTTAATATGTTTTGCAGGAAGTGGTGTTCGAGCTTGCAAGGGAAAATTTTGTAAAAATCAAATCCATTTTGTTATCCACAGTCAAAGTGGATTTCCGCGAAAAAAACAGCTTGCTGCGAAACCTTAAAAAGAAATCATGATTTTAGTCGTAATAGTAGAGGGTGTGGAAGCTGTGGAAAATGCAATTTTCTCCAAGAACGGTGGGGGAATTTTCATCCCCAGGAAGGGTGTGGAAATATAAAAGGTGGATGTTGACAAAAAAATCGGGCGAAAATTGTCCACAGAAATTCACACACAGTTCACAGTCGACTGTGGAAATTTGCTGGGGTATAAAGAGGTGGGTTCTTATAGAAAGAACCGGTGTTTTAGAGGGATCGAATATTGTCGGTCAGGGTTTTGATGATGTCGCTGATTTCAGAGGAAGAGGTCATTTGATTCTTGATTTTGTCAACTGCGTGGAGCACTGTAGTGTGATCGCGCTTAAAGACCTTTCCGATTTCAGGGAGGGAATAGCCGAGCAAATCGCGGACAAGGTACATAGAAACCTGGCGTGGCTGCACGGTATCTTTTGAGCGTTTGTTGGATGTAATTTGTTCGACGGGGATGCAGTAGTAGTTGGCGACGGCCTGCATGATGAGCTGCGGGGTTGGATTGAGGCCGGGGCTTTCGGTGCGGACTTCGTCGATTGCTTTGTGGGCGAGTTCGATGTTGATTTCAGCGGACATCAGTTCATGCATGGCTTTCATTTTTTGCACAGTGCCTTCCAGCTGACGGACGTTGCTTTGGATATTGTCTGCAATTTCGCGTGCGACAACTGGTGGAATGGTACAGCCGTATTGTTCGCCTTTGGCGTGGATAATTGCGAGACGGGTTTCGTAGTCGGGGGGCTGGATATCAGCGAGCAGGCCCATTTCAAAGCGGGTGCGGAGGCGGTCTTCCAGGGTGTTGATTTCTTTCGGCGGGCGGTCACTGGTGAGGACGACCTGCCTTTTTGCTTCATAAATTGCGTTGAAAGTATGGAAAAACTCCTCTTGCGTTCGTTCTTTGCCGGCGATGAATTGGATATCGTCGAGCAGCAGAAGGTCTGCGGTGCGATATTTTTCGCGAAAATTTTGCATATCGCCGTCCTGGATGCATTGGATCAGTTCGTTGGTAAAATCCTCACCTTTAACGTATACGATTTTGAATTCGGAGTGAGAGATACGCAGTTCGTGAGCGATAGAGTAGAGGAGATGGGTTTTACCGAGTCCGGACTGTCCGTAGATGAAGAGCGGATTATAGACGACGGCGGGTTTTTTAGAGACGGCGGTTGCGGCGGCGTGGGCGAACTTGTTGGAGGAACCGACGATAAAGTGATCGAAGGTGTAGGTATCTTTTGGAACGCCGATCATTTCGGGGGCTTTGACGGAGACTTCGCCGGTAATAATGAGAACTTCGATATCGTCATCGAAAAGTGTTTTTAGGGCAGCTTTAAGCGGTTCGATGAAACGGCTTTCGATGATTTCTTTTTTGAATTCGTTGGGGACGTGAAGGGTGAGGCGGCTGCCTTCAAAGGCGGCGACTTCGGCGTCGTCGAACCAGGCGGTCAGGGTGACCGGGTTAATAGATTGTTCCATTTGTTTGAGAGCCATATCCAGGATCTGCTGGTTAGCCATAGGATTTCCCCCTTTGTGGAGTGTACAGTTATTTACATTATATCACCAAAAATCGAAAGAGGAAAGCCTTTTCGCCCTCCGCCTCAAAAAAAGGAAAAGGGATGCCCTCCGCAGGCGGCGCCAGAGGGCTCTGCCCTCTGGACTCCCGCCCCTCGCCGGGGAGGCGTCCTATGCGGACGGCGCCAAAGGGCGCTGCCCTCTGGACTCCCGCTGGGGCTTTCGCCCCAGACCCCGAGATGCTGCGCATCTCCACTTCGCCTGCGGGCGGGACGAGGGATTTAGGTGCAGTGGTTTTTGTAATTTCAGTGCTGCCCAGCCTGCCAAAAGTCGGGCAGGCTGGGCGGTTGACTGCGATGTTAATGGAGATAAAGAATAAAACCGACTGTTTTCCTCATGAAATAGGATACAGTCGGTTTTCGTTTTATCGTGGCGCAAGGCCTGAAAATAAAAGGGCCAGCAGCTGGTCTATCGAGTCATGTATGAATTTATGTTTTGTAAGTTTGACAAAGGGGGGACTTGGAATACTGATAATCAATGAAACTGCTATTGGAATATTAACATCCGGGGAGATCTCCCCGGTGTCCTGCGCTATGCGCAGGACACCTTCCAGCTCAGAAGACATTGTTTTCACATAACGTATGCACAGTTTGTGGATAACATTTGTGACTTCCTGATCTCCGACCAGATTTAGGAAGTTATTCCCGATGGTTCCCATAACACTGCTGATGTATTCCAAATAATCTGCAAGCGCTTGCCGGACTGGCCGGTCATTGAGAAGCATTTGTTTGATATCAAGCAGGATTCGCTCCAGGACAGATTCACCCGTTGCGGTAAGAAGTTCAATCTTCGAGGGAAAGTATTCATAAATGGTCGATTTACCAATGCCTGCCCTGTGTGCAATGTCTTCCATTTTGGTGCAGTCATAGCCGTTTTCGCAGAATTCAATCACAGCTGCATGAATTATTTCTTCACGGCGGCGCATACGGGTTGTAGTTTCGATCATGGTTCCTCCTTTCAGATTTCCGCAAGGTGGATATATGTTAGTGATAATAAATTACAAATTTGTAATGCAGAGGAGATGTATGCCGCCCAGCCTGCCAAAAGTCGGGCAGGCTGGGCGGCACTGAAATTACAAGAATCAGTGCACCTAAATCTTTCGTCCCGCCCGCAGGCGAAGTGGAGATGCGCAGCATCTCGGGGTCTGGGGCGAAAGCCCCAGTGGGAGTCCAGAGGGCAAAGCCCTTTGGTGCTGTCCGCATAGGACGCCTCCCCGGCGAGGGGCGGGAGTCCAGAGGGCAGCGCCCTTTGGTGCCCGCTGCAGAGGCGATCCAGGCGGTTATTCGATTCCGGCGGGGAGTGGGGCTTCCTCTTCTGGGGGGGTGTCCATGCTTCGGTGAGTGATGCGGGCAATCAGACTGTCTACCAACGAGTAGTAAACTGGCGTGAACAATAACGTCACAATCGTAGAGATTATCATGCCCGTTATCATGACCGTGGACATCGGTATCATCATTTCACTGCCTTCGCCCCCGCCAAACTGCATCGGCAGCAGCCCCAGAATCGTGGTCAGCGTCGTCATCAGCACCGGCCGCACACGGCGCGGACATGCATTCAAAATTGCATCGTTTTTCGCTTCGCCTCTGCGGCGGCGTATCTTAATATAATCAATTAGTACGATGGAAGAGTTTACTACTGTTCCCGCTAACATGATGACGCCAATCAAAGCCACAATCGAAATCGACTGTCCCGTGAGCGGCAGGCCGAATAACGACCCTAACAGGCCAATCGGCAGGATCATCATAATAATTACCGGCAGTACAAACGACTCGAATTGGCTCGCAAGTACAAAGTATACCAGACCCAGCGCAACAACAAGCGCATACCCCAGGTCTCCAAACGATTCGTTCATGGATTCCATTTCGCCGCCTGTTTCCAGTTCTATGCCGTCCGGCAGCTGGTAACGCTCCAATATTTCCTCTACCGCGTAGTATATCCCCGTTGTGTCGTCTGACCGGCTGCTGCCCGTAATCGTCAGCGTCCGGCTCTGATTCAGACGGTTAATTGTCTGCGGCGCAAGCACAATGTCAATATCTGCTACCAGTGATAACGGAACCGTCCCGCCTGCCTGTGTCGAAATCGGTATCGTGCGCAGTGCATCTACACTGTTCGCCGTCCGGCTGTCGCCTGATACGGATACGGTAATTTCTTCACCATTCATGCGCAGCTGGGTTGCCGTCGCGCCCGAAAGCTGCTGCCGGACCGCTGTACCAATCGTGGCCGCATTCAGCCCGAACCGGCTGGCGTTTGCCCGGTTGATCGTAATATCAACTTCCGGCACCTGTTCGCTCGCTGATGATTTAACATCCAGCGCATCCGGCAGATCGGAAATCAGGCTGACAAGATCATTTGCTGTTGCAGTCAATAGGTCGTAGTCGTCGCCTGATATCGTGATGCTGATTGCATTCCCCGTCATGGAGGACATATCCATAGAACCGCCGTCCGAAACCGAAATCTCTGCTCCCGCAATATCTGTTACCGCGTCTCGCAAAGCTGCCCCGATTTCTGTTGCGGAACGTTCGCGCTGATCCAGCGGCGCAAGGTTCACTACAAAGCTACTGCTGCTGCTGCTTGCGATATATGCCGACACTTCCGCTTCCGGCACTTGTTCGATAATGATATTCAGTATACGGTCAGAAATGGCCGCGCATTCTTCCAGCTCGGAACCAATCGGCATACTTACTGAAACCTGGATCATACCCTGATCCATAGAAGGCATCAGCTCGAAACTGCAAAAAGCAATACTGCCAATAAACAGCACAATCATTAAAAAGCTGGCAATAACAGCGACCCAGCGCCGCCGTACAAAAAAGCCTAATAGCTTCCGATAGCCGCTCATTATGTGATTTGCACCGAAAACAATTTTAGAAGGCTTCGCGTGTTTGCCGCCTTTTTTTAATAGTTTCCGTTTGTCGTTGCGGTCGAGAAGCATATAGCACAGCAGAGGAACCAGGGTCAGCGCGATTGCGAGGGAGGCTAACAGCAGCGAGGCAATCGTAACGCAGAAATCCTTAAACAGCATTCCGACCAATCCGCCTGTCAGGCCGAGCGGCAGGAAAACTGCAACCGTAGTCAGCGTAGAAGCCGAGATTGAAAGCGCAACTTCACCGGTGCCAAATACACAGGCTTCATAGCGGCTCCGGCCGTCGGCGCGGTACGAATAGATATTCTCAAGGACGACGATTGAATTATCTACAATCATACCAACGCCCATTGTAATACCGCCTAGGCTCATCATGTTCAGGGTCAGTCCGGCTGTCTGCATGATGAGGAAAACGGAAATAATACACATCGGCATAGCGATTGAAATAACAGCCGTTGACCCAAAACTCCGCAGGAAAACCAACAGCACAAGCGCCGCCAAAATAACGCCAAAAATAATATTGGAAAGCGCCTGATTAACCGAAAGGTTAATATAGTCGGACTGATCCATCAGGATGCCCCATTCAAGCTCTGGATTTTCTGCGGCTAAGCGATCCATTTGACGCAGAACGCGTTCTGCGACTTGCACGGTATTAACGCCTGACTGTTTATTCACTGCGAGGACAACGCCAATATCGCCGTTCATTTTAGCAATGTTGGTTTGTTCCTGCGGCTCTAGCATAACGTCGGCAATTTCGGACAGGCGGACGGAGCCGCCTGTTGGCAGCGGGATCAGTGCTGCTGCGATATCCTCAACGGTGGAATAGGCTCCATCTGTACGGACGGACAAACTTTGACTGCCATTTTGCACGGTGCCGCCAGCCGTTGTAATATTTTCCGCGCCTAAAATCTGTGCGACATAACTAACGGTCAGATGATACCCTGCCAGCCGGTCAGAATATGTTTTCACGGAAACTTGATTCTCATATCCGCCAGAAATATCAACAGAAGCAACACCGTTAATCCGCTCCATAGAAGGAGAAATCGTATCCTCTGCGATAGATTGCAGGCTTGCCAGGTCAGTGCCGCGCAGGCCGATTTGGACGACGGGCATCATGTCGGGGTCGATTGTCATGACCATGGGGGACGTTGCATCTTCTGGCAGAAAACTTTTCACACGTTCGATGCGTTCCCGCAGGTCGACCAGGGCTTCATCCATATCGGTTCCGTCGGTGAAGGTGACCATAACTTGCGAAGACCCTTCCGAAGAGGTCGACTGCAATTCTTCCATACCTGAAACGGAAGCGCAGGCTTGTTCGATGGTACGGGTGACCATGCTTTCGACTTCCTGGGGGCCAGCGCCCGAATAGGTGGTATAAACGACAGCCATTGGAAGCTCGATATTAGGTGTCATTGCGAGTGGAAGGGAGCTAAAACCCATGATACCAAAAATTGCAATGATAATACAGGCCAGCATTGTAGTAACGCGATGTTTGATACAGAAGGAGACAAGCTGTTTCATTGGTTTCAGCCTCCTACAACGCGTACTGCCGCGCCGTCACTCAAATAACTCTGACCTTTTACAATAACAGTTTCACTACCGGTCAAACCTGAAACAATTTCTGTTGAAGTTTCGCCAACCAGACCGGTCGTAACGGTCACACGGCTAACAGTTTTTTGGTCGGCATCGAGCGTATAAACGTACTTTTCCTCATTATTGGTCAAAATGGCCTCGGTCGGGATATGTACGACATCATCGCGGCGATCGGAGAAAAAGGTAATATCCGCAAAAGTACCGATTGGAATTTCCAAATCATCGGGCGTATAGAGCCGGACTTCATAGAGTGCAGTTTGAGGATTTGCGGCGATATCGATTTGTGCAATTTGCGCGGTATACGGTTCAGCGGAAATGGAGGGCACAGTCACCTGCGCGGTATCGCCTACTTTCAGCTGACCATAAATGCTTTCGCTGACGGAAACAGAAATCCTTGTCCTTGAATCCTCGGCGATCATGATAGCGGCTGAACCGCCGGCGAATCCGCCATTGACGACGCTGACGGCTGTTACCAGCCCCGAACAGGGTGCTTTTACTTTACCATTTTTCGCCTGTGCGCCCATCGAGGACATAGAAGACTGAATCTGAGCCAAAGAACTTTTCTGGCTGGCCTGAGCTTGTGCGACTCCGTTTTCTGCTTGTTGAATACCATAATCTGCTTGTTCAACGGCAGCTTGGGCTTGTGCAACCCCGGCCTCTGCCTGCGAGAGTGCATCAACGGCAGCATTTAATTCGAGCTGGCTTGCAGCGCCGATCAAAAAGAGCTGCTGGGTATTATAAAGGTTTGTCTGTGCATTTTCGAGCCCAATCATAGCATTATCGAGTGCCAACTGAGCATTTTCTCTCCCGATACGCGCATTTTCAATCCCAATTTCGGCATTTTTGATTGCTTGATCGGTCATTTCCTGGGTTGCCTCATAACTGGAAGAGAGGGCCCCATAACCGGCCGTAACGGTAGAAGTATCGATTGTAAAGAGCAGCTCACCTTCTGAAACTGTGTCACCGACTTCCACATCCAGGCCGCTGACGGTACCTTGGGCCAGAGGGACAACGGCGACAGATTTATCGGCTATAACCTGACCGGAAAGGGTATTTTCGGTAGCCATCATCCCGCGTTGAGCGGAAGCGATTTCTACGGCTGTTCCGATTGGGGGGGGCGTGGCAGCATTTTCCGAGCTACTGTCCTCGTTACTGCCGCAGGCGGTGAGCGACGCCAAGAGGAGGGCGGCGAGCAGGAGGGCTAAAATCCGTTTTTTCATACAATAACCTCACAATTTGAATTCGCCTACGCGGCGGGCGGTCCTACGCGGACGGCGGTCCTACGCGGACGGCGGTCCTGCGCGGACGGCGGTCCTACGCGGACGGCGGTCCTACGCGGACGGCGGTCCTACGCG
>CAJUSB010000041.1:0-5290 GCA_910589115.1 uncultured Clostridia bacterium
ATAGGTCCATTCCTCCGTATGGCTAGATATGATTATTATGGCAGGATATGGATAAGTTTGTCGAGGATAAACTATGGGAGATCGTTTATTTTAATGTTAATATACTATATTAAACGGAGTTTATTTGTTGTCTTTAACACAGAAAATAGTATGGGGCTAGCTCAAGTGTGTATTGATTTTATTATTTGATTGCTGCTCATTAAAAAGTCCTTATTATCATCGTTTTGTGCCGAACGGGAAAACAAAAAAGAAGCATCGTAAACTTTAACGCAAATAGAAAAGCCGCCTCTTTCGGGCGGCTGAATAAAAAGTGTATGTTTAATTTGTGGCTTCAAAAATAACTGTATTGATGCGATATTTTATTACGCAAGAGCGAAAGAAGCTTGACATGGAGTCCACTCCATATGCTATCATAAAAATATCAACTTATGTAAACGGAGGATTTTTCCTATGGCAAAACAGACAGCAGGCCGTGACAGTCTCGGAACGTTCGCACCCAAATTTGCGGAATTAAACGATGATGTACTTTTTGGTGAAGTATGGTCACGAGAGGGGCAGCTTTCTCTGAAAATGCGCTCCATCCTAACAGTATCCGCACTGGTGAGTAAAGGAATGCTCGACAACTCGTTCCATTTCCACCTCGCGAATGCGAAGAAAAACGGCGTCACACAGGGCGAAATGGCTGAGATTCTGACTCATCTGGCGTTTTACGCTGGGTGGCCTAACGCATGGGCGGCGTTCCGCATGGCGGTCGATGTTTACAGGGACGATGAAGGCAAGGACGGCGGCTTATTCGGTATTGGTGCGCCAAACGATGCATATGCGAAATATTTTACCGGAAATAGTTATCTGAAACCGTTGACCAATCCGCAGGAAACGGTCTTTATGGCAAACGTGACCTTTGAACCAGGATGTCGTAATAATTGGCACATCCACAAGGCAAAATCAGGTGGAGGGCAAATCCTTCTCTGTACAGGCGGCCGTGGCTGGTATCAGGAATGGGGCAAAAACGCGCAGAAACTGTTTCCGGGCACTGTTGTAGCCATACCAACCAATGTGAAGCATTGGCATGGTGCAGCAAAAGACAGTTGGTTCTCTCATGTTGCGATTGAGTGCCCCGGCGATGGAACCTCAAGCGAATGGTGCGAGCCGGTCAGCGCCGAGCAATATAACGTACTCGCATAGGGTTAAAGATTTCCACCATTTCCTGAAAAGTCTGGAGGGAAACACCCATGTGGTAATCGGTTATCCGCTGCTGAACACATTCCCAACCGATCCAGCAGAAGCTACTCCAGGCATTGCCCGCAGATAATACGAATTCAGCCAGAGAGTTTCGTAAACCCTCTGGCTCTTAATTTCACGAGTTTTTAATTTTGCAAAACGTAAGAAATTTAGTCCGTATTTGCCTCCAAACTGCTTCCATACATTTGGTTATAATATGATTGATATGCACCTGAAGTAATACGATTTACCCATTCTATATTATGCAGATACCATTCAATGGTTTCGTGAATCCCCTTTTCAAATGTGTAAGTTGGTTTCCATCCTAATTGTGATGTAATCTTTGTATTATCAATCGCATATCGGCGGTCATGTCCGGGACGGTCCTTTACATACGCAATCAGGCTCTCTGGTTTGTTTAATTCTTTAAGGATCAACCTTACAATTTCAAGATTTGCTTTCTCATTGTTACCGCCAATATTATAAATTTCTCCTGGAATCCCTTTACTTAAAACAGCATAAATTGCTGAACAATGATCCTTTACATGCAGCCAATCGCGTATTTGCATTCCATCCCCATAAACCGGAAGCGGTTTATCTTGCTGCGCATTGTGTATCATCAAAGGTATCAATTTCTCTGGAAATTGATATGGGCCGTAATTGTTAGAACAACGTGTGATATTCACCGGCAAACCATATGTTTGATCATATGCCCGCACCAATAAGTCTGCGGAAGCCTTTGAGGCGGAATATGGGCTGTTCGGTGACAACGGCGTTTCTTCTATAAACATCCCTGTTTTACCGAGCGCACCATATACCTCATCTGTGGATACTTGTAAATAACGCACACCACGGCGATATTCCCACGAATATTTGTTATCTGGCTCCAGTTTCCAATGCGCTTTTGCTGCGTCCAGAAGCGCTTGTGTGCCCATTACATTCGTGGTCAGAAAGACCTCCGGGGCCGTAATACTGCGGTCAACATGAGACTCTGCCGCAAAATGCACGATCGTATCAAAATCATATTCCTCAAACAGCCGGTTTACTAAATCCCTATCTCGGATATCCCCTTTCACAAAATGATGTCGTGGATCATCTTCTACCGCCTTCAAATTTTCCAGATTCCCGGCATAAGTCAGTAAATCAAGATTCACCAGAAGGATGTTCTCCTTCTCATTCAATATATATTGGATGAAATTAGATCCAATAAACCCCGCCCCACCTGTTACAAGTATTTTCTTCATATTCTCTTCTCCATTTTTTTGCTTAAGCATTTATCGCGATTATCTGACCAATGTCATGCTGTCAAACTGTACATTGATACTGTCTGCCACCGTCCGGGTCATCGGGTCATAAACCACAAGGTTCAGTCCTTGTTTCCCTTTCGCATATTCTGTCCGTCCAACATGAATGGCAATTGGATTCTGCGACCCGTTAATTCCGTCTCCAAAAGAAAACTGCACATCCTCCAGCATAATATCCCGATTGATTCGCTCACTGGCCGATGCTTCACTCACAACGGTTCCCTGGCGAATGAGGGCGCAATAGTAATTTTCATCCTCAGACAGCTGGGCTCCTGCTCCATATGTTTCCAGCAATTCGGACAGCTTCGTCTCTGTCAGCGGAGTCCCGCTATACGCATACAGAGCAAGGACATAATCCTGTCCCTCAAGCTGTGCAAAATAGTCCTTCATACTGACTGCCCTTTTCAGCAGTGCATTGCACAGAACCCTGGAATACCTCTGGTATGCCGTATCCCATAGGGAAGCCGTTTCAGGGAAATTTCGATAGTCCTCCAAATGATAATTTCCCCGAAGATACCTTCCCACAAAAGCAGTTATCTTCTGTACGCCGCCATAATTCATATGACTGCTTTCCGCCATATCCTGTGAAAAATCAAAACCGGTATTTTCCAGCAGATAAAAGAAATTCAAAAACGGAACCTTCTCCCTTTCCGCAAGCTGCCCTACAAAGTTGAGCTGGCTTTGAAGGTCTTCGCCCGTGAAGCAGGGAGATGCCATCAGGATCAGCTGAATCCCGTTTTCCCGGCACAAATCGATGATTTTATGCAGATACTGCACAGGCAGCTCAGGAGGCTCTTTGATTGTTTCCCGTGGGATAACGATCGGTGTTTCCCGTTCGCTCCATGTGCCATAAAGAGACATATCCGCACCCATGTTATCATTTTCAACCGGCAAAAAATCCTCTGCTTTCAGTGCCTTCCAACGGTTGTGGAAGGAATAAAAATTCAGGTAATATTCTGTTTTATCACTGTCCTCAGAAATCAAAGTCTGGATCGCCTCGCTGACACCGCCGGACATCGGTACATTGTCCACCAGCCAATGTAAACGTTCTTCACCATTTGATGTCATCATTTCTGGCTGGAAAATATGATAAACCTCCAGAACCACCACTTGAGGACGCTGTATTTTCAGCAATTCACGCAGCTCAAAATAAGAAGCCGGAATCGTCTGATCGCCAATCGCAGCATTGAAGGATGTGATCCCGTAATCCTTCCAAAGATCCATTGGAGAAATCACAGTGTTCATGTGGCTGCTTCCCAGAAAAATGACATCAACGGAATTCCTTGGAAGGTTATAAATTGGTGCGACTGAGAATGCAAATCTCTTTGTCCGGAATATGTTAGACGCGCACTGGAATAGTAAAAGAAAAATCAAAAGGAAGCTCACCGCCTTCCCTACACCCCGAAGCAAGCTCTTCTTCGTTTTATACATATCCGCACCTCTCTCAAAACTGGAAATAAATGAATACACTCTCGTTGGTATCCGGTCCATAAACCCCAAAGATCAGAACGAAAAAGATTGCAAAGAAATAAAACGTCCAGCGGAACCAGAGCCCCTGACGAGCAAGCGCCGGTCCGACGTGAAAACCCCGATATCTGCAAATACTGAAAAACAGTATAATTGCAAATGAAACCGCAAGAACGGTAAAATCCTTCTGCTCCAGGCCGAGGGTGTAAAGCGTCCCGTCAAAAAAGATCCAGGGATTGAATCGCAGAAACATACGGCGCAGCATCCGCAGCCCGGTAATCAGCCCGTCCGACCGGAAAAAGAGCCACGCAAAATCAACCAGAACAAACGTGAAAACGCCGCTCAACAGTTTGTGGCTGAAACATTTGCGGTTTACGCCAAACCGTCTGAAAACGCTGTCACGCAGCGGCTTTGTCCAGTCCTCCACAACCTGGAAAAAACCATTCAGGCCACCCCATGCAACGTAATGCCAGCTTGCCCCATGCCAAAGCCCGCTAATCAAAAAAACAATCATCAAATTCAGATATTTCCGCAGCTTTCCCTTCCGATTGCCGCCAAGCGGAATATACAGATAATCCCGGAACCAGGTCGACAGGGAAATATGCCATCTCCTCCAGAATTCTGACACGGATAACGAAAAGTATGGCGTATTGAAATTTTCCATCAGCCGGAACCCCAACACCCGCGAAGCACCAACCGCTATGTTGGAATAGCTCGCAAAATCGAAATAAATTTGAAATGCGAAAAACACAGTTGCCAGCGCAATTTCAAACCCTTCGTATGCCTGATAATGATTATATATCTGATTAACGAGAATCGCCAGGCGGTCTGCAATAACTACCTTTTGAAAGTATCCGAACAACATGAGCAGCAAACCGCTTTTTACGCGGACCCACAGGAAGGTATGCCGCTCGCTGATTTGAGAAAGCAGGTTTTTTGAGCGTTCAATAGGACCGGCCACCAGCTGTGGGAAAAACGAGACGAATAAAGCGTATTTTAAGAAATTCTTCTCCGCCGGGATTTCTCCCCGGTAAACGTCCATAGTGTAGCTCAACGCCTGGAATGTATAGAACGAAATACCGACTGGCAGGATTACTTCAAATGCAGGCAGCCTAATCGGGACTCCCAGGAATTCCCCCAGTTTTACAAAAGTGATACAGGCAAAGTTAAAGTACTTAAAAAAGAAAAGGATAGCGAGATTCAAAAAGAAACTAAGAAAAACAATTCGCCTTCTTTTCTGCTCGCCGGTAATCGGTGTGTGCGTCGATGGCGGGGGGGGGGGGGGGGGGGGTAAACCA
>CAJUSB010000041.1:5300-25965 GCA_910589115.1 uncultured Clostridia bacterium
CCCCCCCCCCCCATCAACCACTTTTTCTAACGCTATGCCGCTTATATACGTAATCAGCGTTGAGCACAGCATTAGCAAAGCATACCGCGTGTTCCAGCACATATAAAACCCATAACTCGCTATCAAAAGAAAGATATAGCGGAAGCGGTACGGCAGAATGTAATATATTGCCGTAACAGCTGGAAAAAAACATAAAAATTGAATCGAGTTGAAAAGCACAGGTCAATATCCTCCTTTATTGTTTTTCCTCCGCAACTTTCAGCAGATATTGCCCATATTCTGTCTTTTTCATAGGTGCTGCCAATTCAAGTAATTGTTCACGGCTGATATATCCCCTGCGGTAAGCAATTTCTTCAATGCAGGATATGTATAAGCCCTGCCGCTTTTGTATGATTGAGACAAACCGTGCTGCTTCCAAAAGGCCGTCATATGTCCCTGTATCCAGCCACGCCATTCCCCGTGGAAATATCTTTACTTCCAGATGGCCGCGTTCCAAATAAGCATTGTTTATTGAAGTAATTTCTAACTCACCGCGTGCTGACGGACGAATTTCCCTTGCAATTTCAACTACCTTGTTATCGTAAAAGTATAATCCCGGAACTGCATAATTTGATTTCGGGTTTTGGGGCTTCTCCTCTAAAGAGAGAACTCTTCCACAAGCATCAAACTCTACAACGCCAAAACTTGATGGTTCATTGACCGGATAACCAAAAATAACCGCACCCTCTGTGACATTTGCTGCATCAAGAAGCATTGTCGAAAAAGATGTCCCATAGAAAATATTATCGCCTAATACCAACGCTACTGGATCACCGCCAATAAAGGATGCTCCAATTAAAAATGCCTCCGCCAGCCCATTTGGACGTTCCTGCACGGCATAGCTTAGCTGCAATCCTAGCTGCTGACCATTCCCTAGGATTTCCTCAAAAACTGGTATATCCCGCGGCGTGGAGATAATCAATATTTCTTGAATTCCTGCCAGCATTAAAGTTGACAACGGATAATATATCATCGGTTTATCATACACCGGCAGCGCCTGTTTGGAAACCCCTTTTGTTACAGGATATAAGCGTGTCCCACTTCCTCCCGCTAAAATAATACCTTTCACTTTCTCCCTCCTACCTAATTCCCTTTTTCTGAAAACACAAACTTTCGCTGAAGCAGAAAACTAATGATTGGCATGTATAATAACGTTGTAAACTGTGATAAATAAACGTTCCATCCCCACAAATCAACCGTTAAGTATAAATGCAGCAAATTAAGGGGATATGTAATAAAATATACAACATAAAATTTTAATATCTGCCCTAAATGCATTTTACTGTCTTTAAAAACAAACCTTGCGGAAGTATTATAGTTAAAAAAAACCGCAATCAAAAGATTTATCGTTACCGCTATCTCTTTATTTCCAATCAGAAGCATTAGAATAGAAAAGCATAAAAAGCTAAACACCGTATTGATTCCACCCGCAATAAGGAAGCGAAAAAACTTTTTTGCAAATAAGTATTTAAGGCACCTCACCACATTTAATTTCCTCCTATTTAATCACGGCAGTGTTTTCCTCTTGTATCAACTGTGAATATAATTCTAAAAGGTGTTTACTGCGAGGCTTTATCTCTTTGCAAGGTATTCCAGCATAAATAGTCCATGGTTTTAGACTTTTATGTACCAAGCTCATCGCCCCAACAGAACATCCTTCCCCAATCTCACTACCAGGCAAAACCGTGCATCCAGATCCAATTAACGAAAACTTACGAAGAATCACTTTTCCCTCACTTAATTTTCTATATTTATCTGGACAAATTGGGCCAAAAAGATAGTCACCTGAATAATCATCACTGGAGGAATAAAGAACTACTTTGCTGGAAATCCCGGAACAATCTTCAACTTCCATCCCTACAGAGCCTGCAAACAGCGCCGAATATGCTGCAATGTGAATATAATTTCCAATAGATATTTCCCCAGACAAGATGCAAAAATCATCAATTCTGACATGTTCCCCAATTTTCATTTTTTCGGCGCCATAAATACTTGCTTTCCTACTGATTAAAACATCTTCACCAACACTTTTGAATCCAATTTGTTTCAACTCTGTTTTGGAGTAAAAACTATTCACTTTTAAATCCCTCCTCTGTATGTGTAATAATTTGGTCAACCAAATACAATGGCCTTGCTTTGACTTCATCAAAAATACGCCAAAGATATTCGCCTATCACTCCAAGTGCTGTTAAAATCAATCCCGAAAAAAATGTAATTAACAATGCAAGACTTGACCAGCCCTGTACTTCTGTTTCCGTAAATAACGCCATGAAAAACACTACTAACGAAAAACAAAAAGCGAATCCTGCAAAAACTAATCCTCCCACGGACATAATCCTTAGAGGCAAATAAGAATTTGAAACAAAGGTATCAATAAAATATTTTATTTTTTTTGAAAAGGTCCAACCAGAAGTCCCTATTTCCCTTTCCCTGCGAACGTAAGGAATGAACTTCACCGACCCGCTGACCCAAAGTAAGGATAACTGAGTGGAACCGTTTTTTTCCTGTACCTGCAAAAAACGTTCTGCTGCCGCTCGATTCATGACATAAAAATCAAATCCTCCGGCTGGATACTGATTGTTAATAAACCTCCTTATCAACCGGTGCGTTATCCAGGAAAACAGAACGCCTATCCCTTTTTCTTCCCGCCCTTCACGTATGCCGCACACCAGATCATGTCCCCGTTCCAACTCAGCTAGCATATCGGCAAACAGTTCAAACGGGTCCTGCAAATCCGCTGAGATTACACCAACCGCATCCCCCTTTGCAAGACGAATCCCACAAGCGGTCGCATTCCCCTGTCCAAAGTTATGAATCAGGCTGGCAATGCGGATTGTCTCCGGATATTGCTTCTGAAAATCCTTCATCAGCTCCCAGGAGCGGTCAGGAGAACCATCGTTTACCAGCACAAGCTCAATATCGTACTGCGGAAAAAGCGTAGGAATCTGCTCTAAAATATAAGGAACCGTGATTGGAAGGTTTTTCTCGTTCTTATAAACCGGTATTATAATTGAAAAAAGTTTTTTCATCTTACCGTTCCATTTCACTTAAAATTTCTGTAATCGCATCACAAATATAATCAATCTGTTCATGCGTTTCCTCTACAAACAGCGGCAGCGTCAGTACCTGCTCAGCAATTTTCTTTGCGATTGGTGTACAGCCACTATTACTAATATCCTGATAACAATGAAGATCGCTTAAAAGCGGATAAAAATATTTGCGAGTTAAAATATGGTACTCTTTTTCCAATCGTTCAGCAATTTCATCCCGTGTCACACCTAAATCCGGCTCAAAAAGCACTGGGAAATAAGCGTAATTATATGCCACCCCTGGCTTGTCCCAGCGAAATAGTCTTATTCCTTTTAGTAGAGAAAGACGGTGTATGTAGTGCTCAACCAGCCCCTTTCTACATTCAATCTGCCAATCGACCGATTTCAGGTTTGCTAACCCCATTGCTGCATGAAGTTCGGTCATCTTTGCATTAAAGCTAATTGAATCCGCTTCCTCCGGTGAAGTCAAACCAAAGTTTTTGGCTGATCTTAGCCGGTTGGTAAGAGCCGGGTCATGGTATGTGACAGCACCGCCCTCCACTGTATGATATACCTTTGTCGCGTGAAAGGAAAACATGGAAACATCCCCAAAGTCACCGATCCCCTTCCCATCCACAGTAACACCGAATGCATGGGCTGCATCATATATTACTTTTAGATGATATTTTTCTGCAATCTGTTGGATACGTTCGTAATTGCACGGAAAGCCGTATACATGCACAGGTACAATGGCCTTTGTCTCCGACGTAATCAGCGCTTCCAGCTTTTCCTCATCTATGGTGCAATCGGATTTCTTAATATCACAGAATATCGGTTTCAGTCCATTCATGCTTAGCGCATGCGCCGTTGATAAAAATGTGAACGGCGTTGTAATCACTTCACCGCTGCACAGTCCAAGCGCCTTGCATGCGCTGTCAAGCGCCAAATGGCCGTTTGCAAAAACCATCAGATTCTCCACTCTAAGCCGTTCCCGGAGCCTGTCCTCCAATTCCTGAACCAGCGGCCCGCTGTTGGAGAGCTGACGGGTCTGCCAGATTTGGTCTGCATACGCCATAAAATCATCCTTGACAGGCATATACGGTCGAATAATCGGTATCTTCAGCCGGTTGCTTGCAGGCATATTTCCATCTCCAATCTCGTGAAATCTATCACTTACGTTGATACACAGTAAAGTAATCGTTTTTCTCAACTTGAGAATAAGACTGATCTAAAATTGTTTTTATATCAGATTTGGGACCACTCTTATGCAGCGCCATCAGATAAATCCGATCGTAATTTAACAGTTCATCCTTTACCTCTTCCTGACTAATAACAAGCAAAGGATCTCGCCGCCCCTGTCTCTGTACATAATATTCCATCCATCCCGGTACAACTTGCGGCAAATCTGTAGTCAAAATCAATGTGTTTTCATTAAAAATCGTGTTCGATTGCGTATATATCCAATCCGCCGCTTGACGATATGGTTGTCTAACTTTTTTTGCTGTCTGAACGGTCTCACTGAGTGAACTTGGAATAATAAGAAGCAGCAAAAAAATAAAAACAGATGTCCTACATAGTCTATTCTTTTGGATTGACGAAAAAATCGTACCCAAAGAAGCAGCACCAGTACCGCAAAGAATATAAAACGATGGTATTAAATCTAAAAAATATCTTTCACTCCATAAAGATGCCTTTGGATTGATATAATTCCCGTATATAATGAAAAAAGCAAGAACACCAACAACAATAAACAACGGAAACCTACACAAAAAATCCTCTTTCATTTTCTTATTATTCGTATAGTTTAGATACATAACAGCTGTTATTATAGAAACACCTGTTAAAAGCAATATAATCAAAGCCTCGGATTTCCCAGATAATGTCCAAAACAATTTATTTACTTCGCCAATACCTGGCACCGGCTGCCAGTCGTCTGCCCGAAAATTATCTATAAAACGCGTAGAGACAATGTAAACTGCATTTGGAAGATAAGAAACTCCTGCGACAAGATATGGAAAAAAGCACTGAAATCGAATACGCTTTTTTAGCGCTAATATACAGTCCATAACAAATAATATCATGCATTGTACGACAGCATGATAATGCATTCCAGCAAAAAAGACCATTACAATACTAATCGTAGCTATCATTTTTCCGCTTTCATGGTTTTCCATTTTTAACCGTTTAAGATAAAGAAAGAGAAGAATCGCAGCAAACATAAAATAGAAAGCATAGCTCCGAATTTCATAGGAACACTGGTACATCACCTGATAAGATACAGCAGCAAATGCAGATGCAAATAATCCAGCATGATCCCCCGAACATTCCCGCGCAGCAAGTCCTGTCATAAATATCCCTATCGCAGTTGCAGCCTCCATCGGTAAAAGAAGCCATGCTTCCCCATACGGCGCAATCGAGTACCAGAGATGCAGGAACAAATAATAGATCGGCAATGGTGCATTTCCGATAAACATACGCTCTAATAAATTATTGGCTTCACGGCTCCATCCTATTTCATATAATTCATCGTACCAAAGGCAATCAATCCCTGCATGCTTCATTGCAAGCAATAGCTGGGCAATCGAAATTGCAGCATAAATCAGCGGCCATCGGTTCCTTTTTATAAACGCTGACAGAACGTCAAGCCGTCTGGCAACAGCGAATGCCACAGCAGTGATAACAATAAACAACGCTATAAATAACATAAAATAACGCAGCTGATTGAGATTCAAAACCGTGTCCTGACTCTGCGCGATTGGCTCATAAACTGTACCGCCCTTTTCCGAATAAGTATCAATGACCCATGTCTCTCCACCTGCACAAATTTCTACTTTCCCGCGCCATTGATTGCTGCTAAAATCAAGCGTTCGGTTCCAGCCAACCGGAATTTCCAAAACAACCGTCCTTGTCACTCCGTCCGGCTGACGTGTGTCTGTTTCAGGACGCCAAGCATAAGTTTCTCCACTCCAAAACCAATGGCCTTCTTTAATTTCCAACGACTTACCGCTGACAAACTTCTCACCGTCAACGGTGTAACCGGATAGGTAAACCTCCATTCCGCCCGACGCTGCCTGTTTCTCCCCCAAAGCGGTCAATGTCACTATATCCGTCATAGGCGGCAGGAAACTTGCCACATGATTCGCAGCAACTGCACAAATCAAAATGCCAGCCGTCATGGACCATAGCACCAATTTAGGCACTTGTTTTCTGAAACTGCGAACAAAAAATGCCGCTGCTCCAAGTACAAGCAATACCTTCGCCAAAAATATTATTGACAATATCATATTCTTCTTACCTGTTGCACTGCTGTACAGCAGTGCAACAGGGGGTACCCCCTGTTTTTGTTATTTTTTCCTTAAAAACGATTCATAATGGTCACAAATCGTCTGAACATCGCTCCCGAAATCCATTTGCTGACCCTTGTGAAGCCACAGAACCTTACTGCACAGCTTTCTCACCTGTTCCAGCGAATGAGAAACCAAAATCGTTGTAGCTCCGCTTTGAATAATTTCTTTCATTTTTGTTTCGCTTTTCTTACGAAACGCACCGTCCCCAACAGACAGTACCTCATCCAAAATTAAAATATCCGGCTTCACAAGTGACGCAATAGCAAACGCCAAACGCGACTTCATGCCCGAGGACAGCTGCTTAAATGGCCTATCCTGAAACTCTGTCAATTCAGCAAAGCTGATAATCTGTTCATACATATCGTCCATGAATTTCCGGGTATAGCCCAGCATAGCCCCACGAAGATAAGTGTTCTCCCGCACAGTTAAGTCACCATCGAAACCGCTGGCTAATTCCAAAAGCGCTGCGATTGTTCCTTCACGCTTTACCCAGCCCCTCGTAGGTTCCATGATGCCGGAAACTGCTTTTAATAAAGTTGACTTTCCTGCACCATTTGTCCCAATAATGCCCAGCATATCACCCTTTTCCAGCGAAAAGGTAATATCCTGATCTGCCCAAAATTCATTTACTTGGTAATTGCCCCGCAGCCTTCGCATGACATATTCTTTAAGTCCAATTTCCTTGAAATCCCCTGTCATATAGCAAATTGATACATTATGCACATCCAAAATACTCACGACACGACCTCCATCAAACATAGTATAAGAATCGGTGATTGTATTTTTTGTACATCCAACAACCAAGCCCAAGAACAACCGCCACATCCACCATCATCAGCAGGTGGAACCAAACGGTAGGAATCGTGGCATCAATTACAATCTTTCGGAAATAACGGATGAACAGGTAAACCGGATTGAGCAAAAACAAACACTGAACAGTATAGCTGTAGCTGTCAATCGTATAAAATATTGCTGACATATACATCAGAAGCATGGTAAACACGGACCATAAATATTGAATATCCTGAAAAAACACAAACAGTGCAGAAAGGATCAGTCCCATACCGAAGTTAAACAGCAGCAGCAAAATAATCGGATAAAGCAGGAAAATCAGCTTCCAGGTAAACACAATCCTATCCAACACGCAAAACACGACAAACACACACATTGTCAAGCCGAAATTGATAAGTGTCTGCACATTTTTCGACATCAAAAACAGGTATTTGGGCACGTTAACCTTTGTAAAAATACCCGAGTTACTGACAAGCGATGACATGCCCTGGGAAGTCGATTCACTAAAATAGGAAAAAATCAGATTTCCGCAAAATAGATAGGTCGTATAATGCTCCGTATTTCGCCCAAAGAAGTTGGAAAAGACCATTTTCATAACCAGCAGCGTCAACAGGGGGGAAAGAACGCTCCATGCCATACCGAGAATCGTGCGTTTGTACTTCTTTTTGAAATCGCGTTTTACCAGTTCCTCAAACAGAAATTGGTATCGTCTCAGTCTATCAATCATCATCCGCTCCTATATGCAGTCTCACGCGCTTAAGTGGTCGATCCCACATAACGCTTTATAGAAAACGCTCATCATCAAATGATCAAACACCATATGGATATCCTCAGTGATCTGCATACTGCTGACGGGCGCGTGCAACGAAACATCGCACAGCTCTTTCAGCCTGCCGCCGTCATAGCCGGTCACACCAATCACCGTATTTCCGCAATCCTTCGCATATTCAACAGCGCGAAGAACATTAGAAGAATTTCCGCTGCCGGAAATCGCAATTACAAGATCACCGGCCTGCAAACGGCCCTGTAATTGAAACCGAAACACTTCCTCATAACCAATATCGTTGGCAATCGCCATAATCGTAGCCATATTGTCATTCAAACATTGAAAACGGAACTTTTTTTCCGTATGTTCAGAAACACCCTTATTAAAATCATTCTGAAAATGGGACGCAGTCGCCGCACTGCCGCCATTTCCAAAAATGTAAACCGTTTTCTCCTCCGAAAGCGCCTGTTCCAGAAGCTGCATAACCTGATCAATCGCTGCAATATCCAGTGATTTCAACGTTTCAACCTCTTTTTCCAGATACTCGGAAATTTCATGCTTGTAATTTTTCAATTTTAACACCTCTTTTTTCATCTTCCTGACACCGTTCAGTCAGAAAAGATAATGCGGCTCCCCTGGGGCTCAAACGCAAAATCAACTTTCCGGTACTCTCGGAGTGCCTCTGTAACCGCTGCCTGCCGCTCCAACGGCACGTACAGCAACAGGAACCCGCCTCCGCCAGCCCCCAAAATCTTTCCCCCCAGTGCTCCGGCTTCCATAGCTGAAGTATACATTCCGTCAATTACAGGATTGCTCACGCCGTCAGCAAACTGTTTTTTCACCTGCCAAGCACGGTCCAGCTCCTGCCCCCAACGATCCAGCCGTTCTGGCGTCAGGTCCCCGTACACACGGTCAACCGTCTCAACAAGGCCGTCCAGCATTGCCTGTTTATCGCTGATCGTCCGGGTCTGCTCCGCCAAAATATTTCTTGAATCCCGCGTCAGCCCTGTATAAAACAGCATCAGCCGGGATTCCAGCGCATGGATCGTTTCTTTTTGGCAGATCACCGGCATAACCGTCACACTGCCGTCCTGATTGAAACGGTAACGATTAAATCCGCCGTAAGCAACCGCGTATTGGTCCTGCACGCCGATTTGCTGCCCTAAACGCTCGATTTCAATTTTACAGGCCTGCTTTGCAAGAAAATCCGGCGAAACATGTTTTCCCTGATAAGCGTACAATGCGTTCAGCACACCCACAGCCAGTGCCGAGGAGGACGCCAACCCAATCCCCGCACCGCTGAGCGGGATATCTGCGGAATAAAAAATTTCAATTCCATTCTCAATACCTACCATTTTCAGCGCTTCACGGATAATATTGTGCTTCACCTCATCGACATGGTTCACCAACTCATTCCCTGCATAGCATAAACGTATCTTTTCGTCAAACTTTCGATTAACAGTTATGTATACGAACATGTTCAGTGCCGTACTGATCGCTGAACCGTAACCAAACCGGCTGCTCTCGTAATAATCATGGAAATCTGTACCGCCGCCGAAAAAAGAACAACGCAGCGGTGTCTTTGAGATAATCATTTTAACCCAGCCTTTCCTCGGCAAGCAGCCTGTCCACCGCTGCTGCAAGCGGATAATCTTCCGTAATCAATTCGCAGGGACACCCCGCCGCCTGTGCCGCTTCCATATCCCGTTCGTCATCTCCATACATGATACAGCGTGTCAAATCCAGCGAAAATTCCTTTTGCGCTTGAAAAAACATTCCTGGACGAGGCTTCCGGCATTCACAGCCATCGTCCCAGTTATGCGGACAGTAATAAATATGGTCGACTTCACCACCGGCCTCCCGGAGGTCATTCTGCATTTTTTGATGAATCGCGGACAGCGTTTCCTCGGTCAGGCGTCCCCGCGCAATCCCCGGCTGATTTGAAATTAAGATCAGAGTATACCCCGCTTTTTTGAGCCGGGCCACCGCTTCTCGCGCACCCGGAAGCCACACAAAGTCTTCCGGGCGCTCAATATAGCAAGCGCGCGGTGGACGGACATTCAACGTACCGTCTCGATCTAAAAATACAAACTTGCGCGGAGAAAAGAAAGTACGTGTAAGCTCTATCCGCTCCCATGAACCAACTGAATAATAACGGTGCTCAGTCGTAAATGCATAAAGGCTTTCCTTCTCTACAAGCGTTGGGTATACAACAGCCTCAAAGTTATGGTTTTCTTCCGGCAATAGCTCCAGTACACGCCGATTGACCAACGCATAACCAATATCTACACCCTGCAAACCTGGAGTCTGCCGCTTTTTATCATAAACCTCTACCTTGCCATCATCCGCTATCCGCAAGTTGTTTTTTGTATATCCATCAAGATTCCGGTAAACCGTGAAGCAAAGCTCTGCGCCGCTGGTCTCATAAAGGGAAAGAAGTTTTTTGAAGTCTACCGGACAATAATTGTCGCAATACATTAACAAAAAGGTTTCGTCCAACAGCTCGGCTGCTGACTTGATCCGCAGTCCCGTTTCATACTCAACCGGAGTGACCGAGTACCGAATTTGCATCCCCCATTGAGAGCCGTCTCCAAAATAATCCGTTACCTTTTCTGGAAGATAGCCCAGCAGAAGAATAATTTCAGTTATGCCGAAACTCTTCACCTGTTTTATCAGATATTCCAGAAATGGCTTTCCCTCAAACGGATACATGGGTTTAGGGTTCGTGTCAGTGAACGGGCTAAGACGCGTACCATAACCGCCCGCCAGAATGACTGCTTGCCTGATTTTCATAAAATTTATCTTCCTCACACTAAATGATTCGGTCATTTCCAAACAAAATGCGAATATCTTGTCTTCCGGAGAACCGGCGTAATACTGCCGCACATAAGCGGCAGGCAATCGCACGCTTGTCCTTCCGTTTCATCAGCCCGCGCCAAAGCGCCCGTTTATGCTTCTTTGCAATCTGTGGATTATCTTTTTCCACCAAAATCGCACGATCTGTACAAGAGAATAAATATCCTCTGATACGGCAGTAAGATTCCGGCGGGTTACGACTCAACAGTGAAAACCTGCCCACATTGATGAACAATGGAAATTCTGCATTCTGATAACGCAAAAACAGCTCGATTCGCGACACACCTTCCAGCGGCATCCGTAATTCAAAGGGCCTGATAATCAAACAAGCCTCTCCCAGGGACTGTTTGCTCTTTTCCATGTTTTCATCATATTCAAACGGATAGCAATTCCCTAAATTATCCCTTGCAAAAATACTGTAGGTGTCTTTCGGAAATGGAAAATTGATTTCGCCAGTCAATCTCATTATGCCATTTGCGTCTACACCGTGCCACCAATAGTTCAGAATAGCTCGGTTTCCTGTTTCGCACCAGCATAAATTATGAAAAATAAACTTCCCGGAGATAAGCTGGAATTGAGAGTATATATCATCTCCATATTTCAGGCGAAGACAATATATTTTATATTCCTTGTAAATGTTTCTTTGTTCATTGATAATATAATCATCTATCCTACAAAGAATCTCTTTAATTTTCTGATTATAATTCGTCCTTTCATCTTCTGACATCCATGCAGGTAATTGATCTAAAAGCCTCCACTGTAAAGAATACATAGCTACATATTGCACATATGGAATTATTTTTCCGTACAACTTATTTGACAACTCAAACAAATATAAATACAATTTATCTATATAGTCATTATAATAGCAGGGGTCGACCTTAACAGTCTGTACAATAGAAGTTGGCATTCTGCGTCGCCGATATAAATAAACCACTGAACGAAGTGTTCCGTATTTTCCTTTTTTCAAAATCAGCTCAGTTATAAATTTTGTATCTTCGCAATGTGTAATGGATTCATCCATACGTAGGTTCTGAATTGCTTCACTTTTAAATATTGCATGAATAGTACTGGTAATATTACAATATTCATCATGAATATTTACAATTCTATCTGATGAAAACACATAGTCCAGAGCATGCCAACCACCATATGCATCAAAGTTTTTAATTCGACATGCCACAACGTCAATTTCATCATAGTGCTCTTCAAAAAACTTGTATGCTTTCTCAAATGCATTACCTGCGAACTTATCGTCACTATCAAGAAAAACTGTATATTTCCCTTGAACGTATGGAATCGCAATATTCCTCGGAAACGAGGGTCCTTTATTTTCCTCTAATTCAATATAATGAATATGATCAGAATATTGCTCCACATACTCCCTACAAATTTCTGCGCTTCCGTCTTCCGATGCGCTGTTTACTAAAATAAGCTGAATGTGCTCAAAACCGATACTCTGTGAAATAACACTGTCAATGCATTCATTCAGATATTGTTCCGTATTGTATATCGGGATAATTACGGAGAAAAGAATTTCATTTTCATCCATTACCCTGTCCCCCTGTGTATTCATTTCGTGCGTCACATATACCCCTAACGGCCCTGCAAATTCTCTCACAATTTTTATCATCTATATACGCGAAAAATTGCTTCCTCCGCACCGCATATATGTCATCCATTATGCATCCCTTTTCAATCATCTGAATCATTGCATCGACTGTGCTTTCATAATCATAGCAAACAGGCCCAAACCCATCATTTTCATAGTCGAAATAACTTTCATGATATGAATGCGTACGGTAAAAATCCTCTTTATCAAACTGCGCGTAAACTACAGGCCGGCCAATATAACCATAATCCATTGCAATACTAGAATAGTCTGTTACGACCATCGCAGTTTCAAAAAACTCTGTTTCATATAATTCTGTTTCTGTTTGCATAACAAATAAATTATTCTGCTGAAAGTCTTTAACTTGTGTGGAAATCGTTGGATGCAGTCTGAACACACCCCGATAGCCATAATTTTCCATACGCGTTAAAAGGCTTTTATCATTTATCAGAGTGTTATAAAAACGGAAAAACTCTGATTCTACAAAAAGAGAATTATACTCTACCAAACCATTTTTATTAAAATTTTTTGCTAAACTTTTACGCCATGTAGGCGCAATCAAAATAACTTTTTTATGCGGTGTGTGAATAGCAGGATAAATTGCATCGTATCGGGCAAGACCTGTTGTCTGCGGCACATCCGGTGAATAACCGTATGGATAGCGCAGAATCGATTTCGTCTCTGCCTGTGACCCGGTCGTCCACATCGCAAAGTTACGTGCATGCTTATTGACATCCAAGGAAATATCATCCTTTGTCAGTGCATGATCCAAGTAAATATACCGATAATGAAACAAGTCCTTTACATAATCTCGATGCCAGCCAAAAGGGTCTTCAATTGCATATCCCCACGTTGAGGATAGAACTGCATCCGCCGTTAAAAATATAAGCTGATACCAAAAACTCCCAATTTCCACAACCTTCCCATATTGTTTTATTCTCCGATAATCCTTACTCTCCTTTGATATTGCAAAATATACTTCTATATCCTTTTGCGGATGATGCGATAAATAGCGAAATAAAAATTCCCCGTTGTCTCTCGCACGCGTACTTCTGTCTGAAATCAGCCATAATTTTTTACCCTGAAGTCTTTTACGAACGATTGGTGATAGTATGCGAAGCATCAATGCACGCTTATACTTTTTTTCCCTTAACTCATCTCGAATCGCATTTTCCCACTTCATGTACAACGCATTAACAGCTGACTCAACCATAATAAATCTACCGGAAACACGAAAAAGGTAATCACCATCAAAACAACAGTTATTCTTTAATTTTTGCGTCAATTTTGAAAATTTTCCGAACCCCAATGGAAGATTTCTCACAACTTCTCCCCAGCGAATCTTAAAACAAATATTAGAAACACCGCTCAGTGGCACCTCAACACGAAAACAACGTTTTATAAGGCATGGTTCCCCAAGAGAAAGCCGAATATTCCCCTCATCACCTGGATAATCCACAGTTAGATATCGATTACCGAAATTATCTTCTGTAAATATCTCATAATATTCCACAGGAAATGGCATGTTGATTTTTCCATCCAAAATTAATGCATCGCCTTCAACATGATGTTCCACGATTGTCAAAATTGTGCTATCCTCCAAAGAACACCACATCAGATTATGAAAAAACAATCTGCCATTCCTACATTCAAAACTATGAAAAATATCCTCACCATACTTTAGTTTCAAACACGCAAGACGATATTCCTTCCATAAGTTTGGTGTCGAATAAATAATATAATCATCAATTTGGTTTATTAGCCAGCGTAGCCTGTCCTTATATACTGCAATTTCTTCATCTGATAAATTATCCGGAAAAACATCCTGACAAATGCGCCACGCAATTTCCTGCATGATAACATATTGTATGTAGGGAATAATCTTTCCGTATTGTTGCTTTGAATAGTTCATCAGATAGACGTAGCTTCTGTCAAGCGATTCAAAATACCAATATTTTTCCGTTTTTTGACACTGCACCTGAGATAAATTGTCACCGGTGCGTTTTCTATAATAAAACACAGCTTCGCTAACTATACCATATTTTTGACTATATATAAGTTCTTCATTCAGAAGCTTCATATCCTCCGAAAAAGCAGCTTTTTCATCAAATCTAATTCTGTCTAGTACATCCACACGAAAAAAACCGCTTCCCAGCCAAAACTGCGCCCAACCAGGTTCATTCCAGATACTGCATACACGTGTTTTTTTGAAGTGACTATCATCATAAAACCAACTATCCCACGCTTCAAAATAATGTTTTCGGCAAGAAATAAAGGTAACTTCTTCTCCATACTTTTCAATAAATTGAGCCACATGCTTATATGCATTTTTATCCCACTTATCATCGCTGTCAAGAAAATTTACATATTTACCGCAGACATATGGAATACCCGCATTGCGCGCGCCGCTAGGCCCCCGATTTTCCAGAAGCTCAATATAAACCACATTATAAGGATAGTCCCTCTGGTATCGCTCACAAATGGCTCCAGCGTTATCTGTAGTCGCGTTATTTACCAAAATCAACTGGATATTCTGTATGAAACCGATTGTCTGTGTTATCACACTTTGAATTGTTTCTTCTACGTATTTTTCTGTATTATAAACCGGCATAATCACCGAAAACAGAAACTTTTCCCCCCGCTCACCTGATGGTAAAACCATCTGCTGCTCACTCATTTCCTTACTCCTTTATATATGTAATATCTGTACTCTCTCGATAGCATTCCAGCACCCGTGCAAGGTCACATGACAATGCACATGCTCCCTCATCCATCTGCCCTGCTGTAATCCGGTTCAGGAACTCTACAATTTCATACCGCAACCCATCCCCGGAAAATTTATAAAAATGTTTTTCCGCATCTGATGGATTTTCGTAACGCAATTCAAAATACTCAGTCTTCCACCACGGTGCAGGAACGTAAATATATCCTCGCGTCCCAGAAATTACAAAGCTCCCCTCACTCTTAACCCCTAATCCAACCTTTGCAGACGCAATAGCATTCGGATACCATAAATCAATACGCGTGAAAAGATCGACTGTCGGTGCGTACGATGTAAACCGCATCTCACGCCATTCTCCCCCTAAAAGTTTCAAAATTGCCAGTAAAGGATAACTCGCTAATTCCGCAACGCTCCCCCCTGCACCATTATCCTGCATTTCACGCACATTTGAGGGAACCAGTTTAGTAAACGCTGCATCAACACTAACTATTCTGCCAATTTTACCGCTTTTCGCACAGCTTATCAGACGCTGAAAACCTGGACAATAGGCAGTTTTCAGCGCCTCCAAAAGGACAAGTCTTTGCGACTTTGCTAATGCAAACAGTTCTTTCGCTTCCCTCACGGAGAATACCATAGGCTTTTCGCACAACACATGTTTACCCGCTAATAGTGCCTGACGCGCATACTCATAATGCGTCTCATGAGGGGAAGCAATATAAACAGCATTCACCCTTGACAAAAACTCGTTATACTGGTCGCTATAAAAGGACAATTCATGCCTTTCGGCAAAACGCTGTGCGGAATCCTGACGGATATTAAAAACTCCATCAACCGTAGCTCCGCTGACAAACTTAGATTCCATTACAAACCTGCTGGCAATCCGTCCGCTGCCGACAATCCCAAAGTGTATCATCGGATGCTGACGGCTACGCAGTTCTGTGCTGGAAACACCCTTTGTACGTTCCAGGTAGACGACCTCACAGTATTCCTTCAAATAGTCAAAACGACCGACCCAATCCGAGCCTATTGCAAAAACATTGATCCCCATCCGGGTAATATCATCAATTTTCTGCCCTTCATATTCTTCAACCACGATCTCATCCGCAAGCTCTGTTTTCCGCACATTTTCTATTCGTTCTAATAATGTTTGCTGCACATTCAATTTGCCGCGGTAACGATCATAATTTTCACTCGTCACGCCGACAACCAGATAATCGCCCAGCGCTTTTGCACGGCGCAGAAGGTTCTCATGTCCTGCATGAAACAAATCAAAAGTCCCGTAAGTAATTACTTTTTTCATTGCATTTTCCCTTTCATGCACTTAATCTTAAATTCTATCCATGCTTGTATATAACGCAAAATATATCGAAATCCGATCTGCCCTGCACGATATTCCTGAAGCACCTTATCACGGTGGCTGAAATCAACAGCCTGTGAAATATAACCCTCCGCACTAATGTTACGAAATACCCCTGGCATAATGCCAATCAGCTGCTCAAAACGGGATTCCTGTCCCTCCCAGCAATATTGAAACATATGCTTGCGAAAAAGTTCAAAAGCCTCACGGCGTTCATCTCCGTCCCATATCCGAAATAAAAACACCCGTAAAAACTCACACATTCCACAGTAAACATACTCCTCGCTCTCCCGCTGATATGCTGTGTCTGCCAACTCTCTGAGAAGCTGCTCACGGCACAGCAAATGCAATCGGAAAAACGATAATGTATACCGGTGTGTCATAGATGGCTGGTTATCTTCGGTATGGTGCCAATAGCAGTAAACTGGTTTTTTTAGAACCGCCGTCTTAGGTGAACACTTCAGCAATAATATTAAGAAAATAACATCCTCGCCCATTATTAAATTTGGAAAACTCAACTGATGTGTTTCCAAAAAGGTACGGCGAATCAGCTTATTCCAGACACATGGCGTAGACAGCAGCAACTGAAAAGTGCTGTCACGCGCAGTAATCGGTACAGGGACCCATTCAGTTTCACCATCGTCCCGCATGTTATAATGTGCACCAACTACTACATCACATTTTTGTCTGGACGCCTTATGCAGCAGCAATGCATACGCATCTGGTGGTACCGTATCATCACTATCACAGAACGCCAGAAAATCTCCCTTTGCAACTGAAATAGCAACATTCCGTGCTGTACAAACCTCTCCGTGCTCAATTGTAATCACTTTAATCCTTTTATCACGGCAAGAGTATTCCTCTAAAATCTTAGGGCTCCGATCAGTGCATCCGTTATTTACCGCTAAAATTTCTAAATCCCGCTCACTCTGTCCAAGAATAGATGTCAAACATGCGGGAAGATACCGTTCCGTATTATAAACCGGAATAATCACACTGATTTTCGGCATACGCAGCCCTTCACCCCTTCCCTTTCGGACGCAGTCGTCTGTGTCGGCACAAAATCAATACCTCGTATATCCGCCAACACCTTCTAATCAGAAATAGTTTTAGCCGTTCCAAACATGTAAAATATCCATTCCTCGGTACGTAACGGAATTCGCCGCATAAACTCGATCTCACCTCATCCCGAAGAGCTTTCCACCCATGAAACCGAAAGCAAACAATTTTTGAACATACGTCCAACTCATTTCGTAAGTATTCCGTTTGAAAATGTACATACGCAACATGGTCTTTCCCGGACTGCTCCATTGCATCTCTTAGAATATTCCGAAAACTTTCCACACTCTCACGTGTTGGTTCTCTATGGCAAAGGCTTTCCGCCTGTTGACGATAGTGGTATTTTACCTCTCCTCCAAAAGCTATTCGTTCCACCTTCGGCAGCACATCAAGGTTGAACAACAAATCTTCCCCTATCAGATAACCATCCTCAAAACGTATCGTTTCTAAGAGACTGCGATGATATAATTTGTTATACACCTGATTGGTAAAATATTTCCATTCCGTTATTGTTTGAAATGGTGTTATTGAACATATCGATGCCTCTGGGCACAACACTTGTCTACTACTCCTACCTTCATAAACCACTCCACACTGCGACAATTCCGCATCATAATATACCGCCAAATCCAACAAATATTCGTACAGTTCTGGATCACCCCAGTCGTCTGCATCCATCCAGCCAATCCATTCCCCTGACGCCACCGCAAGTCCGGCGTTCCTCGCGGCTGCCGCCCCACTATTTTCTTGCCAAAGTACGCGGATTCTAGGATCCTTCTGCGCATATGCCTCGCAAATTTCTCTACTTCCATCTGTGGAACCATCGTCCACCAAGATCAGCTCCAACGCCTCGTATGTCTGCGCTGTTAAGCTGTCTAAACATGTTTGTAAATATGGCTCTGCATTATATACTGGGACAATCACTGTAATCAAAGATTTCATCACTTGCCATCCTTAAATAACTGGCTTATATAGCTTTCCTGGATCTTCTGTACGACCGCATCAATCCCATAGTCTGCATCTCTGATTTGGCGCCATCCATCCGCACGCGGTATTTCCTGCCGCACCGATAATAGTGCTTTTGCCCAGCATTCGCTACCACTCTTTAACGGCAATGCATGAACCAACGGTGTTACATATGCCTCTCGCGGAATACATTCTGAGCAAATAATTGGTAGTCCTGCAGCCTGAGCTTCGATTATTGCAATCCCAAGCCCTTCAAACAAGCTCGGAAAAGCAAAAGCGTCCATAGCCCACAACATTTTTTCCGGCTGTTTGGAAACACCAAAAAACATTACTTTATCAAATATACCGAGACGTTCCGCCTTTTGTTTTAATGCATCCGCCTGCGTCCCTTCTCCAATTAAAAGTAAGCGGGCTTTAGGATTACGTTTTATTGCCTCATTAAATACATCTAATAAAAATATTTGATTCTTTTGTTCACATAAACGCCCAATATTGCCAATCACAAAAGCATCTGATAATCCCAACTGATGACGAATATTTATACGTTCTGCTTCATTAAATCGAAACCGTTCAACCTCTATGCCATTTGATATCCACCGAAAGGAATTAAGTTTATTCGCTGGAAATAAAAATTCTGCTGCGACTAATGAACACGCCCATAAATCTGTTGCGTCCTTCGTAAAGTGTTCCCTTGCCAGGTTATGGACGAACAGTTTCAATGGTCGAGTACGGCTACTTCGCAGAGCCGTGTTATGACTATGTGCAATTCGTATCGACACCCCGGCCCTCTTTGCAAGATGCAAATAATACAATGACACGCCATGAAAAGCGTTTAAGTGCAGAACATCGTAATGGCGTTTTTCTAGTAATTTTTGAAAACGTCTGTAGTTTTCTGGTAGATTATGCTGACTGCCTGAAAGCTCATAAAAATGAATGCCATGTTCTTTCATTGGCTGCGTAAAAATGCTTTCCCTCTGGCTGGCACACACAAGATCAATTTGCACCCTTTTCGGATCTATTCGGCAAAGAACACTACACAAAAAGGATTCAATCCCGCCTGATTCCCAGCTTTCGCAAAAACAACAAACTTTAATTGGCTGCATCGCTTGCATTCCTCCAGCCAATTAAAAACTGTGCCTGCCTCAGAACGTAATTATACATCTGCTTCATCATAAAATTGATGTTTTCTTTAATTTTCGCATGTAACAGCTGATGCATGCACTTTAAGCAATATAAATATTTTCTCGGAACCTGTGTTAAAACGCGCAGACAATGTTTCATCATGACTGCATAAACCCAACTCGTTGCATTCACTTTCCACGCTAAAAAACTATTAATCATACCGGGCATATAACCCAAACATTTCAATCTTCCACTCCAACGCTCACATATACCATAATAGATTATTTTTTCCACCAACAAGGAATCGTACTTATATCTCAATCCCTGTCGATGCCAATGCAATATTTCATCGAATTGTCTTTCCTGTAAGTCAGCAATCCAATACTGCTCCGCTCTCCTATGTGTCAACCGGACGCTCAAAGCCATATCGTACTGACACGGAATCAATTGTCGTCTCCTTTGAATGTACTGTCTGGTTTTTTGCATCCTTATTTCACACCTTCTTCTCCGACAAAACTATCAAAAACTTTATAAATTTCAAAGATTATTTCCTACTGACTCAGATGTGCTGCTTTGCTCCCATCCGACCGTAAGCTGTTCCTGCTCCAGAAGCCGGTCGTGTGCCTGGTCTATCAACAGGCTTATATTGCTTTCAAGACCTGCCCGGGTGCTCTGGTAAAGCTTTTGCAAGCAGCGGGTGCTGCCCTTTTCTTCCGGAACATTCGCAACTGGGCAAATCGCCCGGATCATCCTTGTTACATAAGCTCGATTCATGGGCCGTCCATCCTTCGTTTGAAAAACAGGTCCGGACATATAGCCCTTACGCGTTATAAAATCCATTAACTCTTTCTGCAAAACTGCGGAAATCCTTACAATCCTTTTTGACCGGTTAAAATCAATATCCAGTTTGCCATTCTTCACCGCTTCTACCGTTAATTTGGAGAGCTCCTGAACGCTTAACTCTGTCGTTCCAAACAATTTGATCAACAAATATACAC